>DASQAL010000311.1:0-3664 GCA_035635775.1 Candidatus Acidiferrum sp. | reverse complement strand
CCGGGCGCCCGCCGCGCACCGCGAGTGGGTCAGATCCACGCCGGTGACGCGGACACCGAAGCGGTGCGCCAGGAAGCGCGCGGGCCCGCCGAGGCCCGCGCAGATGTCGAGCACGGTCATGCCCGGCGTGATGGCCGCGCGCCGGGCCAGCGTCTCGACGGCCTGGAGTCCGCCGTAGTGGTCCTGATCCCACGCCCAGAGATCCTCCGGCTCGAGCGGGCCCCCGGCGCGGCCGCTCCGGGAGCGCGCGGACTCCAGCACCTGCGCCTCGTTGATGGGGTGACGGTCGTAGAAGTCCATCACGAAGTCCACCACGGGGGGGCGGGACGCGGTGCGCGCACGACGCCGAGTGTACGGGGAGGCCGCCTTGAAGTCACCGGGGGCGTGTGGTAGAAGGAGTCGTTTCCATCTGCCCGCGAAGGAGAACCGGAGAGCCATGACAGACGCCGCGGTCAATCCCCTGAAGGCTGGTCTCGAGGACGTCGTCGTCTCTCCGTCGGAGATCTGTTTCATCGACGGCCACAAAGGCCGGCTCATCTACCGAGGCTATGACGTGGACGACCTGGTGGCCCACTCGACCTTCGAGGAGGTCACCTTCCTCCTGTGGCAGGGGCGGCTGCCGTCGCGGAAGGAGCTCGATACGCACCTGAAGGCGCTGGCCTCCCCCGCGAACCGCAAGCTCCCGCCGAAGCTCCTCGCGATGCTCAAGCTGCTCCCCAGGAAGACGACCCCGATGGAGGTGCTCCGGACCGGGGTGTCGGCGCTCTCCTCGTTCGATTCCGACGCGGCCGACAATAGCCGGGAGGCGACCCTTCGAAAGTCCTTGCGCCTCACTGCGCAGCTCCCGACCCTGGTCGCGTCCTGGGAGCGCATCCGGCGCGGCAAGTCGCCGGTGGCCCCGAGCCCGAAGCTCAACCTGGCGGGCAACTTCCTCTACATGATGAGCGGCGGCAAGAAGCCCACGTCGCTCGCCGCCAAGACGTTCGACACCGCCCTGATCCTCCACGCCGACCATGAGTTCAATGCCTCGACCTTCGCGGCCCGCGTGACCGCCGCCACCCTGTCCGATCTCCATTCGGCCGCGGTGTCGGGCATCGGCGCGCTCAAGGGCCCGCTGCACGGTGGGGCCAACGAGCAGGTCATGCTGATGGTCGAGAAGATCAAGGATCCGGCCAAGGCCGACGCGTGGATCCGGAAGGCGCTCGCCGACAAGGCGCGCATCATGGGCTTCGGCCACCGCGTGTACCGGGTGGACGACCCGCGGGCGAAGCACCTCAAGCGGCTGGCGCTGGAGCTCGGGCAGCAGGTGGGCGACACCAGCAAGGTGCAGATCCTCGACACGGTGGTGCGCGTGGTCGGGGGCGAGAAGCACATCTTCCCCAATGTGGACCTCTACTCGGGCGCGGCCTACGCGGCGATGGGGATCCCCACCGACCAGTTCACGCCCATCTTCGCGATGAGCCGGATCGCGGGCTGGGCCGCGCACGTGCTCGAGCAGCACAGCAACAACCGCCTGATCCGGCCCCGCTCCGACTACTCAGGCGCGCTCGACCTGAAGTACGTCCCGCTCTCCGAGCGGTAGGCGGCCGCCGGGCCGGCCCCCGGCCCTCCCGTGGCGGCCGTGACGACGAGCGTGGTGCTGGTGGTGCACAACCAGCCCGCGCTCACCCGCGCGTGCGTGGAGAGCCTCCAGGCCACCACCGGACCGTTCGAGCTCTGTGTCGTGGACAACGCCTCCGGTGAGGACACCGTGGACTACCTCGACCGGCTCGCGCGCACGGTGCCGCTGCGCTATCGCCGCAACGACGACAACGTGGGGCTCATCCGGGCGCTCAACCAGGGGGCGGAGCTGGCCACCGGGGAGCTGCTCTGCTTCCTGCACAATGACACCGAGGTGCGTGACCCGCGCTGGCTGGAGCGCCTGCAGGGCGCGGTGGGCTCGTCGGCAGGCATCGGGCTGGCCGGCCTCTACGGAGTGCGGCGCCTGCGGCGTGATGGCCGCTACGTGGGCCGGACCATCGTGCACTGCCTCGAGGGCGCGCCGACGCTCCGCACCCCCCAGGCCGAGGTGGCGGCGGTGGACGGAGTCTGCCTCTTCCTCGCGCGCGACGTCCTGGAGCGGGTGGGGGGCTTCGACGAGGGCTACGGCTTCTTCCACGGCTACGACCGGGATCTCTCCTTCGCGGTGCGGGAGCTGGGCCTGCGCTGCGCGGTCGTGAACGCGCCCTTCGTGCACCGGGGCGGGGGGACGCGCACGGGCGAGGACGCGCCGGTGGCCGCGCCTGAGGACCTGGCCCAGCGGCAGGCGGCGCTGGCGCGTTTCGCTCTGAAGTGGCGGCACCGGCTGCCCTGCGACGTGAGGCGGCTGCCCGAGCGCCTGCGCGATTGGCTCGGCGGGCTCCGGAAGGTATGATCCGGCCCATGATCCCCTTCGTGAAGGGCCACGGCCTCGGCAACGACTACATCGTGATCAACGGAGCCGATCTGCCGTCGGCCCTCAAGCCGGGCCAGGTGACGCGCATCTGCGATCGCAACTGGGGGGTGGGCTCGGACGGTATCCTGCTCCTCGTGCCGGCCTGGGCCGGCGCGGACTTCGGCCTCCGCATCCTGAACCCGGACGGCAGCGAGGCCGAGAAGTCGGGCAACGGCCTGCGTATCTTCGCCAAGTACCTCCACGACCACGGCCACGCCAAGCGCGACACCTTCACGGTGGACACCATGGGCGGGCGGGTGGAGTGCCGCTGCCACGTCAAGGACGGCCGGGTGAACGTGGTGACCGTGGAGATGGGCCGCTGCACTTTCGTGGCGCCCGAGATCCCCATGAACGGCCCGGAGCGCGAGGTGGTGAAGGTGCCGCTCCAGGTGGGCGACGAGACCCTGCTGATCACCGCGGTGTCGGTGGGCAACCCGCACTGCGTGATCTTCACCGACCGGCTCGACGAGGCGCTCGTCCGGCGGCTCGGCCCTCAGATCGAGCATCATCCGGCGTTTCCGAACCGCATCAACGTGCAGTGGGCGCGGGTGGCTTCGCGCTCGATGGTGGACATCCTGATCTGGGAGCGTGGGGCGGGCTGGACGCTGGCCTCGGGGTCGTCCTCGAGCGCGGTGGCGTGCGCCGCGGTCAAGAACGGGCTCTGCGATCCCGGGCTGGTAACGGTGCGCATGCCGGGCGGCGAGCTCTCCGTGGACGTCCGCCCGGACTGGTCTATCCGGCTGCAGGGGCCGGTGGAGGAGGTCTACACCGGTACCTTCTCCCGCGACCTCATGGCTGCGCTCGAAATGTCGTAATGTAAGACCTGACCCCGCTCTAGCGTCTCGGAGAGCCAGCGGGCGGCGTAACCGGCTACGAGCGCGGCGGTCAGGGTCAGTAGCAGGGCGAGGATGGTTTCGGGCGCGCCGGGGGCCATGGCGGCCAGCGAGGGGCGCGACGGCAGGCGCCACGCAAGCAGGGCGAAGAGCGTGGCCGCGTAGGCCAGCGTCGCGGCGATCGGGCGGCGGCGGGCGTCCACAAGCGCCATCGCCAGAGCGGGCCAGAGCGCGAAGAGGTGCCGCCGCCCGCCGGTCTGGCCGGCCGGGACGCCTTCCTTGCGCGCCATGAGGGTGGCCACCGCGATCGGCGACGTCGGATCCTTCGCGATCTCCTCCTCGATCACCGAGATGGGCT
>DASQAL010000310.1:0-12123 GCA_035635775.1 Candidatus Acidiferrum sp. | reverse complement strand
CGACGAGGCCGCCGTCGTCCATGGCCTCGAGCTGACGGCGCAGCAGCACCGTCTGCTCGCCCGCCCGCCAGGCGTGCGGCATCTGGGCGGCCGCCGCCTCGTCGTAGCCGGGCAGCGCGCCCCAGCGAATGTCGATGCCGGGGGCCAGCACCAGCCGGTCGTAGGGCAGGCGCGCGCCGTCCGCGAGCGTGACGGTTCGCGCCTGCGCATCGACGCCGGTCGCGAGCGCGCGCACCATGGTGATGCCGTCGCCGGCGACGCGCTCGTACGTGAACTGCTGCGCGTGGAGCTCGCGCAGGCCGCCGATCACCGCGTTGCTGAACGGGCAGGCAGTGAACGTCGGGTTCGCCTCGACCAGCGTGACCGCGACACGCGGGGCGGCCTGCCGGAGGGCGCGGGCGCAGCTCGCCCCGGCGAAGCCTCCCCCGACGACCACGACGCGCGGAGCGGCGCCTTGCGCGAACGTCCGAACCGGGAGGAGGGTGGCCGAGGCGGTGGCCGCGACGCCGAACTTGAGGAACGCGCGGCGGGTGGCCTTCACTTCTGGGTCGCGAACCAGGCGGCGATGGCCTGGATCTCGTCGTCCGTGAACCCCTTGGCGATCCGGTCCATGACGGTGGCGGCACGCTGCCCCGAGCGGAAGTCCTGCATGGCCCGGACGATCGCCGCCCGATCGACCCCGGCGAGCCGAGGCACGGGCGACGTCACCCGTGGGGAGGCGGGGTGACAACCCGAGCACGCCGCGGCGCCGGCCGGAGGCTCCGCCGACGCCGCCACGGCCGCTGCGATCGAGGCGACCCCGATCGCAGCGGCCAGGGCCCGACGCACGGCCTACACCAGCTGGATGCCGTGGTGCTTCAGCGGAACCGTACGCAGGCGCTTGCCGGTTGCGGCGAAGAACGCGTTCAGGACCGCCGGCGCCGCCACGCAGATCGTGGGCTCGCCGACTCCGCCCCAGAACCCGCCGGACGGCATGACGATCGCCTCGACCTTCGGCATCTGCGCGATCCGCATGGAGTCGTAGTCGTGGAAGTTCGTCTGCTCGATGTGGCCATCCTTGACCGTGCACTCCTGCGTGAAAAGCCCGGACAACCCGTAGACGAACGAGCCGGCGATCTGCCGCTCGATCTGGGCCGGGTTGACCGCATACCCGCAATCGGTTGCGGCGACGATGCGATGGACCTTCACCTTGTTGCCGCCGCTGACCGAGACCTCCGCGCACGCCGCCACGTAGCTGCCGAACGACATCATCTGCGCCAGCCCGCGATGCACACCCTGGGGCGCCGGCTTGCCCCATCCCGCGCGGTCGGCCACCGCGTTCAGCACCGCGAGGTGTTTGGGATGCTTGCTCATCAGCTTCCGCCGGAACTCGAGCGGGTCCTGGCCGGCCGCGTGGGCCAGCTCGTCCATGAAGCACTCGAGGAAGATCGCGTTCTGGTTGATGTTCACGCCGCGCCAGAACCCGGGCGTGACGTGCGTGTTGCGCATCGCGTGGTCGATCAGCAAGTTCGGCACGCTGTAGCCGATGCCGAAGTCCCCACCCGGGTTGAGTCCCTGGAACACCAAGGGGTCCTTGCCCGCCTGGAGGGCTTCCGGCCGCACGTCGCTCAAGATCGACTGCCCCGACAGGCGCATGTGAAGGCCGGTGAGGTTGTTGCCGGCGTCGAACGCGCCGACCAGCTTGCACTGCATGACCGGGTGATACCGGCCGTGCCCCATGTCTTCCTCGCGCGTCCACAGGAGCTTCACCGGCGTGCCGGGCACCTGCTTGGCAATCAGGACGGCCTGGGTGACGTAGTCGTGGAAGGCGCCCCGCCGGCCGAACCCGCCGCCCAGGTTGATCTTGTAGACCTCGCACTTGTCGGCGGGCAGGCCGGACGCCGCGAGCGTCGCCGCGAACGCGGCCTCGCCGTTCTGCGTCGGCACCCAGACCTCGCAGCGATCCGCGGTGTAGCGCGCCGTCGCGTTCATCGGCTCCATCGGCGCGTGGTTCTGGAACGGATAGGCGTAGACCGCTTCGACCTTCTTGGCCGCGCCGGCGATGGCGGCCTTGACGTCGCCGTTCTGGTTGGCGACGAAGGCCTGGTCGGCGTCGAGGCCAGCCTTCAACATCTCGGCGATCGTGGCGCTCGAGACCTTGGCATTCGGGCCCTCGTCCCAGACGATGGGCAGCGCGTCGAGCGCGGTCTTGGCCTCCCACCACGTGTCGGCCACCACCGCGACCGCGGAGTCCCCGACCGGGAGCACCTGCCGGACACCCGGCATGCCCTTGACCTTGGCCGCCTCGAAGCTCTTGACCTTGCCGCCGAACACCGGGCAGTCCTTGATCGCGGCGTTGAGCATCCCGGGCAGCTTGAGGTCGAACCCGTAGACCTGCGCCCCGGTCAGCTTGTCCATCGTGTCCAGGCGCTTCACCGATTTGCCGATCAGCTTCCAGTCCTTCGGGTCCTTGAGGGCCACCTTCGCCGGTGGGGTGAGCTTGGCGGCGGCCTCGGCCACCTTGCCGTACGTGGTCGTGCGACCGGAGGGCGAATGCGTGATCACGCTGTTGGCCGCGCTGCACTCGGAGGCGGAAACCTTCCAGGCATCGGCCGCGGCCTGGACCAGCATCGTCCGCGCGGTGGCGCCACCCTCGCGCACGTATTGATGCGAGTCGCGGATGCCCCGGCTGCCGCCGGTGGAGAAGTCACCCCACGCGCGCTTGCGCTTGACGCTCTGGCCGGGCGTCGGATACTCGGTCTTCACCTTCGACCAGTCGCACTCGAGCTCCTCGGCGACCATCTGGGCGAGGCCGGTGAGCGTGCCCTGTCCCATCTCGGAGCGCGCGATCCGGATGACTACCGTGTCGTCCGGGCGGATGACCACCCAGGCGGTGATCTCGGGCGAGCCGTCCTGGGCGCGGACGACGCTCGCGCCGAACGGGATCTTCAGGCCGAGCGCGAGCCCGGCGCCGACCGCGGCGCTGCCGACGACGAAGGAGCGGCGATTGATCTTCGGAGTCTTGAGGATCATGGCATCCACCCCCTACGCCCTGGCCGCGGCGTGAATGGCCTCGCGCACCTGCTGGAACGTGCCACAGCGACAGATGTTGGTGATCCGCGCGTCGATATCGGCGTCGGTCGGCTTGGGTTTGTCCTTCAGCAGCGCCGCCACCGCCATGATCATGCCCGCCTGACAGTAGCCGCACTGGGGCACCTCATGGTCGAGCCAGGCCTTCTGCACCTTGTGCAGGACGGAGCCGGTGGCCAGGCCTTCGATGGTGGTGATCTTCTTACCCGCGACGGCGGCGACCGGCATCACACAGGAGCGGACCGCAACGCCGTCGACGTGCACCGTGCAGGCGCCGCACTGCGCGACCCCGCAGCCGTACTTGGTGCCGGTGAGCCCCACCTGTTCCCGGAGCGCCCACAGGAGCGGCGTGTTGGGGTTGACGTTGACCTCGAGCGATCGGCCGTTGATCGTCAAGCGCGCCATGGTCTTCCCTCCCCGGAGGTTTGGTGATCGGGAGTATCCGCACGCGACCGGAGGCAAGCAATCCTGCACGCCCTTGACAGTCCGCCCCGGCTGGCTCGATAGTGCTGGCGCCGCGCCGAGAGCGGCCAGGATGACCACGAATCGCGCATTGCGGCACCTCCGGCCGTGGCTGACCCTCGCGGCGGCGCTGGTCGCGCCCGCGACGGCGCAGGCCGAGATCGTTCTGCCCGCCGGCTTCACCGCCCGGGTCTACATCACCGGCGACGGGTTCGGCGGGTCCACCGAGCTCCGCGGGCGCGGGATCCCCACGACGCCCACCCTGGCCGTGGATCATACCGGCGCGCTCTATCTCGCGCGCAGCGGCCGGCGGTACAGCGGCGGCGAGTTCGACTACCTGACGTCCGTCTACCGGATCAAGGCGGGCGGCGCGCAGCTCACCGCCGCGACCGAGGCGCGCTACTTCCACGGCCCGCCGCTCCACAATGCCCAGGTGAGCGGCGGCCGGGGCGGACGCGAGCTGTTCGTCACCACGTTCGACCGCGACCGCCGCGTGGGCGTGCTGTACCGCTTGATCGACGGCCGGATCCTCTTCTTCGCCGGGGGCACGCCGGACCCCGGCACGCCGCCGGTCCTGGTTCAGCCGGAGGGCGCGGCCGTCGACTCCGCCGGCAACGTCTACGTGGCCGACCGCGACCGCGGCGTGGTCGTGCGCTTCGATCCGACTGGACGCGTGCTGGATCCGAGCTACCTGCGCGTCACCCGCCCGCGCACGCTCACGGTGGACGACACCGGCCACCTCTGGGTCGGCAGCGACGGCAGCGCGGAGGCGCCCTGGCAGGCCGGCCCCGGCGAGCTCTGGCGGGTGGCCCCGGGCGGCGAGCGGCGGCTGATCGTGGAGGGCCCCGTGTCCCAGGGCCTGAGCCCGGGCCCGGGCGGCTCCGTCTTCGTGGCCGACCGCCAGGGCAACGAGATCTTCGGCGTCACCGCCGACGGCAACCGGCTGAGCCTCGCGCGCTTCACCGACGGCGATGCGCCGCGGGGCCTCGTCTTCGTGCCCGATACCGCCGAGACGCGCGCGGCCGGCCTGGCCGGCGACCTGCTCGTCTCGGTCATCCGCACCGGCGTGTTCCAGCTCAACCAGATCGTGCGGATCTCGGGGCCCTTCTCGGAGCTGGCGCGGCGGCGGTAGCCCAAAGCGGCCCCTGCCATGGACTTCGGGCTCTCCGGCCCCGAGCAGGCCTTCGCCGACGAGGTGCGGGCGTTTCTCCAGGCCCACCCTCCGGAGACGTTCCTCGAGGACGGCACCGACGCCGGCTACGGCTCCGGGGCCCACTCGCACGCCTTCACCCGCGTGCTCGGCGAGCGCGGCTGGCTCAGCATGGGCTGGCCGCGGGAGCACGGCGGCCAGGCGCGGCCGATGAGCTACCTGCTCGTCCTGCTGGAGGAGCTGGCCGCGGCCGGCGCGCCCTTCGGCCCGCTCTCCGGCTGCCTGCAGGTCTCCGACTCCATCATCCGCAACGGCTCGGAGACCCTGCAGCGGGAGATCCTGCCGCGGGTGGCGCGCGGCGAGGCTAGTTTCTGGCAGGGCTACAGCGAGCCCGGCGCCGGCTCCGATCTGCTCGCGCTCACGACGCGGGCCCGTCTCGACGGGGATCACTGGGTGCTCGACGGCCGCAAGATCTGGTCGAGCCACGCCGGCATCGCGCCGTACGGCACCGTGCTGGCCCGCACCGATCCCGGATCCACCCGCCACCGTGGCCTCACCATGTTGATGGTGGACAACCGGCTGCCCGGGATGGACGTGCGCCCGATCCGCAGCCTGACCGGCCGCGTCTACCACTACGAGATCTTCATGGACGGCGTGCGGGTACCGCGCGACTGGGTGCTGGGCAAGCCGGGCGAGGGCTTCAGCCAGCTCCTGAAAGGGCTCGACACCGATCGCTTCTGGGGGCGCTTCTACAAGGCGCCGTTCCTCCGCCGGATCCTGGGGCTGCTCGTCGAATACGTGAACACCGTCCTGCCCGGGGATGCGGTCGCGCGGCGGCGGCTCGCCCACGCCGCCACCGAAATCGCGGCCCTCCGCGCGCTCTTCCACCGCGCGGCCTGGCTCATCGAACGCGGCCTGCCGGCCACCGGCGAGGTCTCCGCCGCCAAGATCATGGCCGACGAGCTGGGGCAGCGCGTGCTCTCGATGGGCATGGAGCTGCTCGGCCCGTACGGCGTGCTGCGCGCCGGCTCCCGCTGGGCCCGGCTCCGCGGCGAGATCGAGCACCAGTACCAGACGAGCTGGGGCCACACGCTCGCGGGCGGCACCTCGGAGATCCAGCGCACGACCATCGCGGTGCGCGCGCTCGGCCTGCCCGCCGAGCCCCGGGCCCGTGCCTGATGGACCTGTCTTTCTCGCCGGCGCAGCAGCTCCTCCAGCAGTCGGCGCGCGCGTTCCTCCAGCAGCGCTGCCCGCCGGAGCGCGTGCAGGAGCTGGCGCTCGACCCGCGGGGCTTCGCGGCCGATCTCTGGAAAGAGATCGCGACGCTGGGCTGGCCGGGCCTCCTGGTTCCGACGGAGCTGGGCGGCAGCGGCGGCTCCGTCGGTGACGCGCTGGCCCTCGTCGAGGAGCTGGGACGCGCCTGCTTCCCGAGCCCGTTCATCGCGAGCGCGATCGTCGCCACCACCGCGCTGACCGCGGCGGGCGGGCGGCGCGCCCAGGCGCTGCTCCCCGCCCTGGCCGTGGGCGAGCGGATCTGCGCGCTCGCCGTGCTCGAGGAGTCGGGGCGCCTCGACCCGGATGCGCTGGCCTTGCCCGTCGCGGCCCCCGGCCGCCTCACCGGACGCAAGCTCTTCGTCTCGGACGCGCACATGGCGACCGACGTGATCGTGCTCGGTCGGGCCGCGGCCGGGCCGACCGCGCTCCTGCTCCCGATGGACCGCGACGGCATCACCGCGCGCCCGCTCGACAGCATGACCGGCGACAAGCTCTTCGAGCTCGAGTTCGCCGGGGTGGAGACAAGCCCGGACGACGTGCTCGGCGCGTCGGGGGGCGGCTGGGCGCTGCTGGCCCCCGCGTTCCGTCTGGGCGCCCTCACCCGGAGCGCCGAGATGGTCGGCGCCGCCCAGCGCGTGCTCGAGCTGTGCGTGGAGCATGCCCGCGTGCGCGTGCAGGGCGGGCGGCCCATCGGCGGCTACCAGGCCATCCAGCACGCCTGTGCCGACCTCTTTCGGGATGTCGAGAGCGCGCGGTGGCTCACGTGGGAAGCCGCGTGGAAGCTGGAATCGGGTCGGCCCGACGCCGATGCCGCCGTGGCCACCGCGAAGGCCTACGGCGCCCTAGCCTGCCTGCGCGTGGCCCGCCGGGGGCACCAGATCATGGGCGCCATCGGCTACTCCGAGGAGCACCCGCTGCATCTCTTCCACAAGCGCATCCTCGCGGCCAGCCTCGACGCGGGCGACGCGGGGCTGCACCTCGAGACGGTCGCGCGGGCGATCGGGCTCGCCTGACATCAGGCCAGCCATGGTCTCACGGCGAGCCCTTCACACGGCCAAGACCGCCCTCTGGATCACGTGCGGCTGGATCGGCGCGGCCCTGCTCGTCCACTGGATCGTCCGGCGGGTGCCCACGCACCTCGCCCGGGAGTTTACCGCGACCGCGACCGGCGCGGTCATCGGGCTCGGCAGCGCGTGGTTCGAGCTGCGCCTGATCCCGCGCTACGTGCGGTCCCTGACCGTGGGCGGTCTCCTCCTCGTCCGGACCTTCTTCTACGTCACCCTGTGCGCCGTGGTCATCCACGCGGTGACGATGAGCCTGCTCGGGCTCTTCGAGCTGGGCGGGCTCCTCGAGTACTACAAGTCCGAGCGCTACCAGGATTTCGTGCTGGGCGGCCGATTCGTGGTGGCGCTGGCCATCCTCACCCTGGTGAGCTTTCTCATCAACTTCGTCCGGCAGCTCAACCGGATGCTCGGTCCCGGAACCCTGGTGAACCTCCTGCTGGGCCGGTATCACCGCGCCGTCGCGGAGGAGCGCATCTTCATGTTCCTCGATCTGAACAACTCCACCGCGATCGCCGCGGCGCTGGGGCCCTTCCGCTTCAACGACTTCAAGAACGACTTCTTCTACGACATCGCCGAGCCCATCCTGGAGACCCGCGGCCAGATCTACCAGTACGTCGGGGACGAGGCGGTGGTGACCTGGACGGTCGAGCGGGGGCTCCACCAGGGCAACTGTCTCCGCTGTGTCTTTCTCGTGATGGAGCGCATCCACGAGCAGAAGGATCGGTATCTCGCGCGGTATGGGGTCGTACCCGAATTCAAGGCCGGCCTCCACGGAGGAACCGTCGTGACCGCCGAGATCGGCGACATCAAGAAGGACATCGCCCACAGCGGCGACACCGTCAACACGGCGGCCCGGGTCGAGGCGCAGTGCCGTCCGCTGGATCGGCGCGTGCTGGTGTCAGCGGCGCTGTTGAGCCGCTGCCGGGTGCCCGAGGAGCTCGAGATCGAGGACATGGGGGAGCAGGAGCTGCGCGGCAAGGCCGAGGCGCTCCGTCTCTACAGTGTCCGGGCCCGCGGGTAGGCGGTCTACCAGGGCAGGATCGCGGGCGCGTACTCCTCGATCCGCTCCTCCACCGCCATCAGCGGCTCGATGCCGTAGAGCGTGCGCGCGTTCTCGCCCATCAGCTTCTTCTGCGCCTGGGCCGGCACGTTGAACTCGGCCATATGGTGCAGGCCGTCCCACGCGTCCTCCGCGTCGTGGTGCGGATAGTCCGACGACCAGATCGCGACGTCCTGGAACACGTCCCACAGGCGGTAGACCAGCGTCTCGTCCGACTCGAAGCCGATGAAGCAGCGCTCGTTGAACACGTCGACCGGATCACGGATGAGCCGGTTGTCGCGCTGAAAGGCGAACAGGTTCGAGAAGTTCGAGCAGCGCGCCAGGACCAGCGGGAGCCACGAGGCATTCGATTCCAGCACCGCCGCCTTCAGCGTCGGAAACTTCTCCAGCCAGCCCGTCTGCACCACCACGGTCACCCAGGTCATCGCCTCCAGCAGGAAGCCGAGCGTCTCGGAGGCGTCGATGGCCGGATCCATGGCCGCGGTGATGTTCGACACGAACTGGCCGGGCGAATAGACCACGGCCTCGTCGGTGAACAGCAGACCCTGGCCCGAGTGGCCGCGCGCCTGGGCCATGCGCTCGCCCCATTCGGGCGTCAGCGCCTCGCGCGAAGGGAAGGTGTGCATGGCCAGCACCACCCCGGTGGCCTCGAACTCGCGCCACAGGGGGTCGAACTCGGCCAGGGTGGGATAGCGCCCGTTCCAGAAGCAGGGGCGCACCGCCGCCGCCTTGAAGCCCAGCTTGACGACCCGCCTGAGCTCCGCGATCGACGCCTCGACGCTCTGCAAGGGCAAGACCGCGCAGGGAAACAGCCGCCTCCTGTCGGCGGCGCAGTAGTCGAGCACCCAGTTGTTGTAGGCCTGGGCCAGCACCGTCGCCGCCTCGGCGCTGCGCACCAGCGCCAGGCGTACGAACCACGTGGGGAACAGCATCACCTGGTCGGTGCCCAGCGCGTTCATGTCCTTGAGCCGCGCCTGCGGGTCGCGGCAGCCGAGCAGGCGCCCGAACTTCCTCTGCCATGCCGCGGTGCCGGGCGTGAGCTTGCCCACCTCCTTCTTGTCCCAGCGCGCCCAGCCGACCTCGGCGGCATTGGAGCGCTCGCGCGCGGCCGGGACCACGCGCCCGTTGATGAACAGCAGGTCGCTGTCGGTGTGGAAGCAGAATTGCGTCTTCACCCAGGCACGGATCCTGGCCGGGACGTACTCGTCCCATATCGCGGGCGGCTCGACGATGTGGCTGTCGCAGTCGAAGACCGGGAAGTCCTTGCGTACGCTCGTGGCCACGGTGAGCCCTCCTGTCTCTTTCAATGTCGGAAGAGGCATTCTATTATCCGGGTCACGCATGAACAAGACGCCGGGGATCGAGCGGTTCTCGCTGGCCGGGCGCGTGGTGCTGGTCACCGGCGCGACGCGGGGGCTGGGCCTCGAGATCGCGCGCGGCATGGCGGCGGCCGGCGCCGCGGTTGGGATCAACGGCCGCGACCCGGCGCGCGCCGCCGAGGTCGCGAACCGTATTCCGAACGCCTTTCCCGCCCCCTTCGACATCACCGACATGAGCGCGGGGGCCGCGGCGATGGGCGCGATCGTGGCGCAGCACGGCCGCCTCGACTGCCTCGTCAACAACGCGGCCGTGCGCGACCGCCGGGCCCTGGAGGACATCGCGGCCGAGGACTTCCGCCGCCTGATCGAAACCAATCTGGTGGCGCAGTACGAGCTCTCTCGCGTGGCCGCGCGGCACATGGCGGCGCGCGGCCAGGGGCGACTCGTCTTCGTATCCTCGATGGTGGGGCCGCGGTCGTTTCAGGGCGACCCGGCCTACACCGCGTCGAAGGGGGGGCTCGAGGCCCTGATGCGCGCGCTCGCGGTGGAGCTGGGTCCGAAGGGGATCGCGGCCAACGCGATCGCGCCCGGGTTCTTCCTGACCGACGGGAACGCCCCGTTCTTCTCCCAGCCGCGCGTCGTCGAGCTGGCGCGGCGCATCCCGCTGCAACGCTTCGGCCGGCCCGACGAGCTGGTGGGGGCCGCCATCTTCCTCGCCTCCGACGCCGCGTCCTACATCACGGGCCAGGTCCTGACCGTCGACGCGGGCCTGTCGGTCGCGCTCTAGTGAGAGCTGATCATCAGACGTTTCGTGTCGCCAGCGGATGCAGCACATCGATCGCCCAGCCCACGTCCAGCCGCTCCCCCAGCCACCCGGCGAGTCCAGTGCGCGCATGGAGCCTGAGCCCCTGCTCCGCGTGCTGCGCCCGGAGTGCCGCGACCGGATCGGCCGGCACAGTAGCCGGCGCGGGCACCTCAGGCAGCGGCCGACCGTCTGGTCGCCGGAACTGGAGCGCGCCGTCGGGCCCCGGGACGACCTGGTAGCCATCCTCGTGCACCGCGCGGTGATGGCGGCGACAGAGTAACGCGAGGTTCGACAGCGTGGTCGGGCCGCCCTGCGCCCAGTGCCGCACGTGATGCCCCTGCCCGAACCGGGCGTTGCACCCCGGGAAGCGACAACTCTGGTCCCGATACTGTAGCGCCCGCCGTAGCGCCGGGGGGATCGTCCGCGTCCGGGCTCCGACCTCCACCACCCGCCCCTCCGCGTCGTGCCGCATCACCACCCGGCTCGCGTCGCACGCCAGCCGCTGCGACGTTCCCGCGGGAACGTGGCCCCCCTCTTCCAGCACGGATTGGCCGGGTTGCTCCGGATCCGCCAGCACGGCGGCGTCCACGTGGACGACCACCTGGTACCGCTCGCCCGGGGCCCCGGGATCGAGCTCGTGATGCAGCGCCGTCTCGGCCAGCAGCGCCAGCGCGTCCGCCTGCTGCTGGGCCCGGGTCGGGGCCTCCATGGCCGGGTCGGATGCGGGCGCGACGATGGCACGGCGCCGCTGGTACAGCGTCTCGCGCGCCGCGTCCAGAGCCCGCACGAGCAGGGCCCCCACCTCCGGCGTCAGGCGCCCGCGCAGCACCACGGTGCCGTCCTCATCCTGGTAGACGTGGAGCGCGCGGCCGGCGTACTGTCGCGTGGCCTCGCGGGCTTCAGCCTGCCGGTCCACCCGGCGCCAGCCTCGCACGATGCGCTCCACGTGCACCGCCGTCCCCGCGCGCCCCACCGCCAGCAGTCGGGCTTCGGTCTCCGGAGTCGCCACGCGGGTGATGGCGCGCACCTTGGCGTAGGAGAGCTCGCCGCGGGCGAGCGCCTCGGCCAGGGCTGGCAGCGTCCCCAGGGCGCGGGCCACCCGGACCCTCTCGCGGGCGGCCCCCGGCTCGAGTCCCACGCGCCAGGACAGCCACGCGGCGCACGAGCGGAAGCCGGTGTTCCAACCGCCGCGCGCGTCGAACTCGCGGGCCGTCGCCGCCTCGAGGTGCGCCGAGAGCTCGGCGATCTGGTCGCCGAGGCGATCCAGCTCCGCGATGCGCTGCGGCGTGGGCTGCAACGTGGTGGGAGAGTCCGGCGGGCGTGTCTGCATGGCGAGTCCTCCCTCTGCTGGAACGACTCTAACCCCAGGTTCCGGGGAGGTCTGAGATCGCCCAGGTCGCGCGAACGCGGGGCCCGCCATGGTTGGTCGTTCCCGGCCTTGCGAACGCGCATCACGCGCCTGATACGATGCGCTCAGCCCGCGTTCCATCAGCCGGCCCGAGCCGGGGCGCGGCCACCTGCAGAGGCCTGTCAAGCGGAAAGAGCTTTACGAAACTTTACCTCCTAGACAGGCTCCGTTTACCCGGCGCGCGCAGGCTGATTACGACCGGGACGCATCCACGCGATCCCGGGAAAGGAGATCAACCATGACCGACACGATGCAGACCCCGCAGCCTCAGGTCCCTCCCGCGGACAACCCGCGGCGCCGCTTCTTCCGGCGGGCGGCCATCGCCACCGTCATCGTCACCCTGGCCACCGGGGTCGGCCTCAAGGCCTTCGCCTACGGCCACGGATTCGGCGGATGGCATCGCGGCGGCTTCATGGGGGCCCAGCTCGATCCCGCCAAGCTGGACGAGCACCTCGACCGGATGCTCAAGCACCTCTACGTCGAGGTGGATGCCACCGACGTCCAGAAGCAG
>DASQAL010000309.1:0-9947 GCA_035635775.1 Candidatus Acidiferrum sp. | reverse complement strand
CGTAGAGCGTCTCGAACTTGCCGGTCTCGGGATCCACGATCTGGATGCTGCCCGTCGCGTAGTCGTCGGCCTGGAGCACCGGGAAGAGCTTGCCCGGCCGCTCCACGAACTTGAGCCCGCCGTTGTTGGTCACGTAGATCTTGCCACCCGGCCCCATCGCGGCGCCGTTCGGGCCGCCCCCGAGCGTGGCGATCACGTGGATCTTCCCGTCGGGCGTCACGCGCGAGAGCGTGCGGCGCTCGATCTCGACCAGGATGACGGAGCCGTCCGGCATGGCCACCGGGCCTTCGGGGAAGCGCAGTCCCGAGGCGATCTGCTTGAAGGCGGGCTTGTGGGTGGCCATCAGGATTGCACCTGCCGCATGAGCGCTGCGCAGCGATCGAGCACGGGGAGCACCTCGTCGGCCTTCGCGGGAGGGAGGTTGAAGATGAGCCGCGCCACGCCCGCGTCGCGGTAGCGCTTGATGAGGTCGGCGTCCTCGGCCACACCGAAGACGGTGATCGGCAGGGTGGCCGGGTCGCGCCCGGCCTCGACCGCCATCGTGCGGAACTCGGGCAGCTTGGCGAGCACGTCGCCGTAGGCGGGCCGGCGCGCGTGCGGCACCCACCCGTCGCCATAGGCGATGGCCCGGCCCGCACCATAGGGGAAGGCGCCGCCCACGAGCACGGGCGGATGCGGCTTCTGCGCCGGCTTGGGCCAGGTCATCATCGGCGGGAACTTCACGAACTCGCCGGTGTACTCGGGCTTCGATTTCGTCCAGATGGCCTTCATGGCCTCGACGCGCTCCCGCATCACCTGGAAGCGCGACTTGAACTCGGTGCCATGGTCGACCATCTCCTCCGCGTTCCAGCCCGCGCCGATCCCGAAGAGGAAGCGCCCGCCCGAGACCTGGTCGAGGCTCGCCACCGCCTTGGCGGTCTGGATCGGGTCGCGCTGGACGACCAGGCACACCCCGGTCGCCACCTGGAGCTTCGTGGTGACCGCGGCGGCCGCCGCGAGGGTGACGAACGGATCCATCACGTCGTAGTACTTCTTGGGCAGGTCGCCGCCCTGCGGGAACGCGGAGGCGCGGGAGAGCGGGATATGCGAGTGCTCCGGCGCCCAGAGCGAGCCGAACCCACGCTCCTCCAGCGCCCGGCCGAGTGCCGCCGGGCCGATCGAGTAGTCGGTGAAGAAGATCGCCGCGCCTGCGTCCATGTGGCCTCCTCGGGTACCCGCGCGAATCTACCGCCGTCGGCGGGGGCGGTCAACCGTGCTAGGATGCCGCCGCATGCCGCAGCCGGTGCTCACGACCACGGTGGTGGGCAGCTATCCCCAGCCCGACTGGCTCGTCGACCGGGGAATGCTGTCGAAGGGGGTCCCCCGCGTCCGCATGCGGGGGATGTGGCGCGTCCCCGAGGAGTTCCTCGAGCAGGCGCAGGACGACGCCACCATCCTCGCCATCCGCGACATGGAGCGGGCCGGCATCGACGTCATCACCGACGGCGAGATGCGGCGCGAGAGCTACTCCAACCGCTTCGCCACCGCACTGGCCGGGGTGGACGCGGACAACCCGGGCGTCATCACGAACCGGGTCGGGCAGGAGACCCTCGTGCCGCGCGTGATCGGCCCCATCCGGCGCACCGGACCCATCGAGCTGCGCGACATGCAGTTCCTCCGCCGCAACACGGACCGGCCCGCCAAGATCACCCTGCCCGGCCCCTTCACCCTGGCCCAGCAGGCCAAGAACGAGCACTACCGCGACATCGAAGAGCTGGCCATGGACTTCGCGGAGGCGGTCAACGCCGAGGCGCACGACCTGGAGGACGCCGGCGCCGACGTCATCCAGCTCGACGAGCCCTGGCTCCGCAACGATCCCGAGGCAGCCGCGCGCTACGCGGTGCCCGCGATCAACCGCGCGCTGGCCGGCCTCACCGTGCCGACCGCGCTCCACCTCTGCTTCGGCTACGCGGCGGTGGTGAAGCATCAGAAGCCGACCGGCTACTCGTTCCTGCCCCAGCTCGCGGGCACCATCGCCCAGCAGATCTCCATCGAGGCCGCGCAGCCCAAGCTCGACCTGGGCGTGCTGAGCGACCTGGCCGGCAAGACCATCATCCTCGGCGTGATCGACCTCGCGGACCCCGCGGTGGACACGATCGAGCAGGTGACCTCGCGGATCCGCGCCGGGCTCGCCCGGGTGCCTGCGGAGCGGCTGATCCTGGCCCCCGACTGCGGGATGAAGTATCTGCCGCGGCACACCGCCTTCAACAAGCTCTGCATGCTGACCGCGAGCGCGCGCGTCGTTCGCGCCCAGCTCGCCTAGGAGGCGCCGCCATGGCCGTGCTGCTGCTCGACGACCCGCACCCCGGTGTCCGCCGCCTGACCCTGAACCGCCCGGAGAAGCGCAACGCGCTCAACAACGCGCTGCGCGGCGCGATCCTCGACGCCCTGAAGGCGGCCGACGCGGATCCCGCGGTCCGCGTCTCGATCCTGCGCGGCGCGGGCCCTGCCTTCTCCTCCGGCTACGACCTCTCCGCCGACAACTCGGTGGGCCAGCCCTACTACTCGCCCGGCGGCCCGGGGCAATGGGCCCGGCATGTGGTGGACGGGTGGTTCACGATCTGGGACCTGGCCAAGCCGGTCATCGCCCAGGTGCACGGCTACTGCCTGGCCGGGGGCAGCGAGCTGGCCGCGTGCTGCGACCTCGTCTACGTGGCCGAGGACGCGCGCATCGGCTACCCGCCCACCCGCCTGATGAGCCCGCCGGACAACCAGTTCCACCCCTGGCTCATGGGCATGCGCGCCGCCATGGAGATGTTCCTGACCGGCGACGCGATCACCGGCACGGAAGCGGCCGCGCGGGGATTCGCCAACCGTGCGGTCGCGGCGGCGGCGCTCGAGCGGACCGTGCTCGGCATCGCCGAGCGCATCGCGCTCGTGCCCACCGAATTGACACAGATCAACAAGCGGTCGGTCCATCGGGCGATGGAGATCATGGGGCTCCGTGCGGCCATCCGGGCGGGCACCGAGCTGCAGGCGCTCGCGTTCACCACCGCGGCCAGCCTCCAGTACCGCGCCCAGTTCAAGCGCGACGGCGGGAGCGTGCGCGATCTGCTGAGCCAGCGCGACGCCGCGTTCGGCGACTACCGCGAGCGCGACAAGCCGAGCTAGGCCGTTCGTCTATTCCGCAAGAACCTGACAGCCCCCGGGCGAACGATGCGGCCTGTCCCTTCATCTAACGGACAGAGCTGGTATCGAGACTCAGGAGGCCGCAAGATGAAGACATTCGTGGCTGTGGTACTTGCAGGTGTCGTAGCCGTCGCGGGGATCGGCGTGCCCCGGGCCTGGGCCGAGAGCACGATCGTCCTCAGCCGGGACGACAGCACGCCGAGGACGCTCAGCATCAAGTCGGGCGGCGACGTGCGGTTCATCAACTCGACCGGGGGGAAGGCCCAGCTGTGGTTCCAGGACGGGCTCCGACTGTTCGTGGAGCCGGGCGGGAGCCGGGTGCAGTTCGACCGGGCGGGTAGCTACGACTACAGCGTGCACGTGAGCGAGACCAAGGCCGGCGCGCACAACGGCGAGGTGGTCGTCGACTGACGGTCGTCGTCGTCCCGCGGACAGAGGTCCCGGCGTGCCCCTAGGCACGCCGGGAGCTCTTCATCTGGCCACCATCAGCGCCACCTGTGGTGCCACCCACCGCCCCATCCCCATCCCCACCAGGGACGCGGCGCGATGAACACCGCCGGCGGAGGAGCCACGTAGATCCCCGCGGATGGCGGCACCGGCTCCGCATAGACCGCGCAACCTCCGAGGAGCAGCACGCCCAGCAAGAATCCGATCGTCCTTCTCATGACCAGCACCTCCTGCCGTTAGGACGCGGCGGGAGGCCAACCAGTTCAGGACGAGCTAGCCCGGCCCCACGAAGCCAACGTACGCGCCGCCGGCGTGTTCCGGTCGCACCAGCACCGCGCGCTCGCCGGTGTTTCGCACGCCCTGGATCGGCGCCGGCAGCCCGTGGTCGACCATGAAGCGCATGGCGGCGCCGAGGCTTCGCGTGCGGTGGAGCACCTGGAAGGGGCCGGGCCCGCGCCGGGCCAGCGCCTCCTCGGCGGGACCGGGCTCGGCCGGATGCGCCACGGTGAGACCGGTCGGGCCGAGATCGAACACCGCCATGTCCGCCTTGATCACCGCGCCGCGCTGGATCTTCGGCACCGGCAGGCCGAGCACTCGAGCATAGATCCGGGCCGCCTCGGCCACGTCCGGCACCGCGATATAGGCGCGCTCCACGCGGGTCACCCCGTTCGGGTGGCTCGGCAGGCGCATCGCCTGGGCTTTCCGCTCCGCGAGCGGCGTCAGATGCTGGATGAAGAAGATAGGCAGGGTGTTCTCCGGCCCGAGAAACGCCGCCCGCCATCGAAGCTCCTGGCCCTCCGGCGTGCGCCGCCCGCCGTCGCGGATCTCGCCCACGTCCACCCCGCGCTGCCGCATCGCGGCCACGTCCGCGGCCAGGTCATCGCTCTGCAGCGCCACGATCCGGAAGCCGCCGCCCTGGTCCAGGTACTCCGCGAGGCTCGCGTCCGGGCTGCCGGGCGCCACCGCGCTCCGGTCGCGGATGCTCAGGATCTCGAGATAGTCTTCGTCGTGGAAGGCGATCGCGTTGTGGGTCGGTCGGCCGGTATGCGAGCCGCCGGGGTAGACGGTGAACCCGAGGCGCGTGTACGCCTCGATCCCCTTGGTCAGCTCCGGCACGCAGATCATCACGTGGTCGATGCGGGTCAGCACGGCAGCACCCCTAGCAGCCCTTGCAGGGCGGGTAGTCGCGGTTGTACACCGGCAGCTTGAGGTACTCCTCCGGCTTGTAGGTCCAGAACTGCGAGACCGCCGGGAAGGTGTGGACGACCGTGTTCTGCAGCTCGCCGCCCTTGCGCTCCACCTTGCGGACGTAGATGTTCTGGATCGGGTTGCCCCACTGGTCGAGCTTCACCGGCCCGCGCGGGGCGTCGGGGATCTCGACCTTGCGGAACGCGGCCATGAACTTCTCGCGCTCCTCCATGTTGCCGCCGACCAGCTTCGCGGCCTCGTTGATCCAGCGCGCGCTCGTGTAGCAGGTCTCCGCGAAGTACGACGGCACCTTGCCATACTTCTTGCGGTAGTCCGCCACGAACTTCCGGTTGGCCGGCGTGTCGATCGCGGCGCTGAACATGAGGGGCGTGACGTAGCCGAGAGTCTCGTCGCCGAAGTTGGGAAGGATGGACTCGTCCACGATCACCGCACCTCCGATCACCGGGAGCTTCCCGTAGAGACCCGCGTCCCGGTACTGGGCCGGGAAGCGGAGCGAGGAAGGTACGGCCAGGATAACGAAGGCCGCGTCGGCCTCGCGCTTGATCTGGCTGAGATAGGGTGCCAGATCGTTGGTGCCGAGCGGTGCCCACAGCTTCTGGATAACCTGGCCCCCCGCCTCCTCGAAGCTCCGCTGGAACCCACCCACCACCTCGTACCCGAAGGCGTAGTCGCTTCCGAACACCGCGACCTTCTTGTAGCCCAGGGTCTTCGCCACGTACGCCCCGAAGGGGTGCGACGGCTGGCTCCCGGTCCAGCCGAGGCGCACGACCCACTTCGACGGCTTCCGCTGGGTTAGATCGTCCGCCGCGATGACGGGGAAAATGGTGGGCATCCTGTACTCATCGGCCTTCGGGGCCAGGGCGTACCCGATGTGCGCGAACACCTCGCCCACCACCATATCCACCTGATCGCTCTCGACAAACTTGCGGAACTTGGTGATGGCGGTGCCCGGGTTGCCCGCGGTGTCCTCGACGATCATCTCGACTTTCCGGCCCGCGATCTGGTGCCCCGCCTCCTCCAGGTACATCTCGAACCCATTCACGGTGTCCCGCCCGATCTGGGCGGCGCCCCCGGTGAGCGGCGCCAGGAAGCCGATCTTGATCGGCTTCTTGGCCTGCGCGGCGGCGGGCGGCGACAGCGCGACCCCGCCGGTCAGGAGCGCGAGACCCAGGAACCAGATCGAGACCACGTGTCGTGGGTGCATGGCTATCTCCTCGCTGAGATGCTGGGTTCCCCGTCGGCCAGCCGGGCGAATTGACGCTTCATGCCGTTGACCTGCGCGAGATACCGGGCGACGTCGTGGTCGCCGCACTGCTGCCCCGGTGTGAGGCGGAAGCCGCGGCGCGCGTGGGCGTCGCCCGCTCCCTCGCCGCAGAGATGGATGATGGCGGCCAGGTCCTGCTTCTGCCGGGGCGTGGCGGTCACGATGCGGCGGCGCTCGAGCGTGCGGGTCACCCCGCGATCGAGCATGGCCGAGGTCAGCTCGACCGCGTGGCTCGGCAACACGCGCGTGTAGAGGCCCCGGAACCAGCACGCGTCCTCGGCCACCACGTGATCGCGCACGCAGAAGCGCTTCGCCTCGCGGAACGTGGGATCGGTGATCTGGTACATGCCGACCGCGCTCGACGCGGGCCGGTAGACCTCGAAGGGATGCCACGCCACCTGCCAGCGCCAGTAGGTGCGGGCCACCGGATCGCCCGCGCCCTCGACCTGGGCCAGCGCGGCGAGCAGCTCGGGCGTGATGGTGGCGGTCGCGTGGCGGCGGAAGAGCGGCGCGTAGCTCCGCCAGGTCTCGGCCGGGGCCTTGGTGAGCGTGCCGCTCACCGGGAAGAACAGCTCGCTGGGCTTGCGGATCACCTGGTACGTCCAGTTCACCGCCGACCAGACGATCACGAGCGCGATCGCGAACACCACGATGCGCACCGCGAGGGGCGCGGCGAGCAGCGCCCGGCCCGCGCGCCGGAGCCCCCGGCCCAGTGACCGCAGCAATGACCACAGCAGCGGCCGCAGGCGCGCGAGCCGGGTCCCCCGCACCCGGGGCCTCCGGGGCGCGCCTCTGACGGGCCGCGCGCGAACTGTGGTCACCATGCCTCGACTCTACTCTCCCCAGGATTCCGGGTAACCCTTACCTGGGAGGAATTGCCGGCTCCCGGGAACGCCATACTCCGGGGCCTGCGCAACCAGCTGATCTTACGCCGGACCGGGCTGGCACCTCCATTGCTCCCCTCGCGGCCAAGGAGGACAGCCCCATGATTCGCACGAACTGGATCGTCGGAATAATTTGCCTGAGCCTGCTTCTAATCGGTGGCGTCGCGTTGGACGTGAACGCGCAGCAGCCGCCCGCGGCGCCGGCGCCCGCGGAGACCACGCAGACACCCGAGAGTAACCCGGCGCGGCCGGCGCCGCAGGGCGAATCGAGCACGCAGCCCCAGCCGCCTCCGTCCACGAATACGCAGATCGAGACCCGCACCGAGCGGACCGAGCGTATCGTCGAGCAGCCCGGCACGTTCCTCGGCGTCAATGCGACCGTGGCCATGGTCATCGGCGCGGTGCTGGTGATCGTGGTCGTCATCGGCCTGGTGGCGATGAGCCGCCGGGGCGATGAGGTGCGCGAGACGCGTGAGACGCGTACGCGGCATCAGGTCTGAGCCTCCCCTCACCTCTGAGCCCCTCACCCTACCCTCTCCCCTGAGGGGAGAGGGTGATTAGTAGTCGTAGATGTGTTCGATGGAGGCGCCCGCGGCCTCCAGCGCGCGGATCGCCGCGGCGAGGTGCTCGACGGAGACGTCGAGGCCGAGCCGCCGGCGGTCCGGGCGCGACTGGATCGGCGTCTCGAACAGCTCGGTGACGCCGGGCACCGGCGGCAGCGGGTCCTTCGGCGCCAGGACGGTGACCAGGATGCGGTGGTTGCCGGCGATCTCCGCGACATTTCGGCCGCGGCGGGCGAGGCGGACCAGCAGATCGGTGTAGGCCTGGTACCGCGGGGTGCGGATCAGGGTCCGCCCGCCGCCGAGCTCGCGCACGATCCGCATCTTGGGCTCGCGGGCCGCATCGGCGGGCTCGAGCCCGACGACCACCGTGTGGATCTCGAGGTCCGAGGCGCCCAGGGTGGTGGCGGACGCGTAGCCGATCAGCGCGCCGTAGACCGCCTTCGCGCCGTACTCGAGGGTGAACACGACCCGCCGCTCGAGCTTCCGCGCGAGACCGTCACCCCGCAGCGGCGTGCTCCGCCAGAACGCGAGCAGGCGCCAGCCAAATGGATACTCGTACCAGGGCGTCTGCCGGAGGAACTCGGCGTAGGCCTGCATGTCGCGCGCCGCGAACTCGTCCTCCGCCGTCTTGCCGGGGCCCCGGAGCCGCTCGAAGGCACGCCCCACCGTCGTCTCGTAGGCGCCCTTGACGGCGAGCTCGGCGGTGAAGCTCCACCCAATCGTGTAGAGCAGGACCTTTGTATCCGTTCCCACGGGGCCTCGCGCGGTCACGACGCGGCTGAGTCCGCAGAAGCTCTTCCAGAACGCGGAGATCTGCCGGCCGTAGGCGAAGTCGCTCTCGCCGCCGCGACGGAGGACCCCGGCCAGGTCCTCGTAGGCGTAGACGATGTGCCACTCGGGAAAGGACAGGTAGCTGTCCGATTCCCGGCGCGCATAGCCCCGCTCCTCCACCAGCGGCGCGCGGGTCAGGGTGCCGGGCTCGCGCGCGGTCGTGCAGGCGACCTCGATCCAGAGGATCGGCGCGAGCAGGATCAGGACGAAGACGGCGAGCGCACCGGCGATGCGCTTCGCCCAGCGGCGCATCCTAGCGGCGCGCGCCCGCGAGCGGCGCCCAGCGGCGGGCCAGCACGAAGCCGGTGAAGGCCGCGAAGCCCCCGATCGCGATGTGGGGCACGTTCATGAGGACGCGGATCGTGAACGGCAGGTCCAGCACGCCGTGCAGGAAGATGCCGAGGTCGAGGTAGCCCGAGCCGGTGGCGAGCCCGAGCAGCCCGTCGAGGCAGTAGAGCGTGCCGAACCAGCGAAAGTAGGTGACGGTGGCGCGCGTGGACCACCACGCGGCCAGCGCGGCCCAGAGCCCCGACGCCGCGTGCAGCGCGTCGTCGAAGATATCGAGGGCGAAGAGCCCGAAGGTCCGGCCCTGCTCGTCGGTGAGCCCCGGGATGTAGTTGAGGCTGGTCACGATGGCGAACAGCACCGCGTAGACGCAGGCGATGGTCCGGAGCGGGTTCATGGCGCGAGGTACCGGTGCCACATCGTGTTCCGGAACAGCAGGCCGGGGTCGTAGTGGCGCTTGCGGGCCACCACCTCCTCGATCCGCGGGTAGGCCCGCGTGACCTGGTCGCGCCGGGCGTGCAGGCGGTACGGGAGATAGAAGCTACCGCCCGCCTCGAGCGCGGCGTCGATCAAGCGCTGGGTCATCGCCACCATGTCCTCCTCATCGGCCTGCGTCATCTTCTGCGAGAAGAGCATCACCGCGGCCACCCGGTTCCCCCGCGCGTAGGCCAGCGCGCTGGTCCGGTCCTCCTGGACGTATCGCAGCGTGACGTTCAGGAGATCCTGGCGAGATCCGGGAATCACCGTCCGGCACGCTGCGAGGAACGGCTCGAGACCCTCCGCGGGCAGGAAGTACTCGTGGAGGATGTCGGTGCGCGACCGATCCCGGCCCGCGAGATTCGCCACCGGCTCGTTCAGGAGCCGGTTGCGCGACGCGATCCCGGACGAGGTCTTCGGCCCCGCAACCGTCTCCGCGTACCAGCGCGCCCGCTTGGCCCGGTCCGAGCCGATCTGGGCGCGAAAGACCTCGCGGGACAGGGACACGAAGAGCCCGCCCGACGTCGCGGGCGGCGGGGCGCCCGCCACCGGCCGGAGCGTGACGAGCAGGGCCTCGCGGAGGAACCGCTGGGCATCCACCGCGAGGCGCCCGTACGCCATCCGGATCGAGGCGTCCTGCGCCAGGCTCGCGGCCATCCGCGGGCCGAGCTGCGCGCCGGGCATCAGCTCGTAGGTCGGGCGCAGGAGCACGTTCTCCGCCATCGCCACCTCGAGATCCACGATGACGCCGAAGAGCCCGTAGCCTCCCATGACCAGGCCGAAGAGCTCGGCGTTCTCGGCCGGCGAGCACGTGACCAC
>DASQAL010000308.1:0-17156 GCA_035635775.1 Candidatus Acidiferrum sp. | reverse complement strand
GTTCTCCGTCCCGGAGGGTCGCGCCGCGAACCAGCCGCTCGCGGCCACCACCTTCAGCCCGCCGATCGGCGCGTCGTTGCCGGGCGCCCGGGTGAGCGTGGCGGTGATGGGCTCGCCCGCGAGCTGCGACGCCGTGACCGCGGTCGGCGACAGCTTCCCCAGCCGGGTCTTCTGCTCGGGCGTCGCCGCGGCGTCGATGCGCGCGTAGTAGGGAGTCCCGAGCTCCGCGGCCAGCGCCTGGTAGTGCAGGCCGGGGTCCCGGCCGGTGCGCGCGGTGATCTCGGCGGCGAGCAGGTCCATGATCAGGCCATCCTTGTCGGTCGCCCACGCCGCGCCGTCCCGCCGGAGGAAGCTGGCGCCGGCGCTCTCTTCTCCGCCGAAGCCCAACGAGCCGTCGAGCAGCCCGGGCACGAACCACTTGAACCCCACCGGCACCTCGTAGAGGCGGCGGTCCAGCTTCCGGGCCACCCGGTCGATCAGCCCGCTGCTGACCAGCGTCTTGCCGACCGCGGCGCCGGTGGGCCAGTGCGGCCGGCTCGTGAACAGGTAGTGGATGGCGACGGCCAGATAGTGGTTCGGATTCATCAGGCCCACTGACGGCGTGACGATGCCGTGGCGGTCCGCATCCGGGTCGTTCGCGAAGGCGACGCGGTAGCGATCCTTGAGGCCGACGAGCCGGGCCATCGCGTAGGGGCTCGAGCAATCCATGCGGATCTTGCCGTCGTGATCCACCGTCATGAACGAGAAGGTCGGGTCGATCGTCGGGTTCACGATCGCCACGTCGAGCCCGTAGACCGCGTTGATCGGCTCCCAGTAGGGCCGGGACGCGCCGCCGAGCGGGTCCACCGCGAGCCGGAGCCCCGCGTCGCGGATGACGTCCATGTCCACCACGTTCCGCAGATCGTTCACGTAGGGCGGCACCAGGTCTTCCTGATGGGTGGTCGCGGCCCGCAGGGCGCGCTCGTACGGCACGCGCGCGACGCCCGCGTTACCCGCCCGCAGGAGCTCGTTGGCGCGATCCTGCACCCAGCGGGTCACGTCGGTATCGGCGGGGCCGCCGTCGGGGGGGTTGTACTTGAAGCCGCCGTCCTCCGGCGGGTTGTGCGATGGGGTGACGACGATGCCGTCCGCCGGGTGCGCCGCCCGACCCCGGTTGTAGACGAGGATGGCCCGCGAGATCACCGGAGTCGGCGTCACGCCATCCTCACGCTGGATGATCGTCTCCGCGCCGTTCGCGGCCAGCACCTCGAGCGCGGTGCGCTCGGCCGGCCCGGACACCGCGTGCGTATCCTTGCCCATGTACAGCGGGCCGTCGATGCCGCGGCCGCGCCGGTACTCGCAGATCGCCTGGGTGGTCGCCAGGATGTGCGCCTCGGTGAAGGAGCCGCGCAGCGGGGAGCCGCGGTGCCCGCTGGTGCCGAAGGCGACGAGCTGGTCCGGATCGTCGAGGTCGGGCCGGCCCGCGTAGTACTCGCGCTCGAGCGCCCCGACGTCCACCAGCATCTCGGGCGGGGCCGGTTTCCCGGCGAGCGGAGAGACCGTCACGGGCCGCCCGCGGCGGGCCGCGGGCCGCTCCAGAGCGCGTCGTCCGAGGCGACCCGCTGGTGCGCGTCGGCCTGGTCGAGCGCCCGCATGACCTCGCGGGCCATGGTCTCGTACCAGTCGGCGACGTCCGCCGGGTAGTCGGCGTGGCTCTCGAGATCCTTGAGGATCGGCCCCTCCACCGTGGGGATATCGTGCTCGCCGTCGAACTGGCGCTGGTAGGGCCGGCCCTTCGCGGCGGCGGCGGCCGCGTCGATGGTCGCGTCGAGCTTCAGCCACCGGCCGTCGAGATAGGCCTCGCCGAGGGAGTGACGGGGCAGCGTGCGGTCGCCCCACAGCCGCCGCACCTCCTCGGACATGAACGGCTTGTCCGGACAGTGGAGCTGCTGGAACCCGATGCGCGCGGGGATGCCGGCAGCGCGGCACAGGGCGACAAAGGAGCTGGCCTTGCCCATGCAGAAGGCGTGGCCGGCCTGGAGTACGTCGCTCGCGCGGCTCTTGCCCTGGGCCAGGTAGCGGAACGAGGCGAGGATGTCGTAGGGCATGTCGCGCACGAAGTAGTAGATGCGCTCGAGCTTCTCGCGCTCGCTCGCGCAGCCCTCGGTCAGCCGCCGCGCCTGAGCGATCACGTCCGCGTGATCCGAGTCGATGAACCGGGTGGGCTCGAGATAGCGCCGCCGCTCGTCGGCCTCCATGCCGTCGTCCTTTCTCGGTGACCCTCAGGTGACCGCGAACTCCTGGCGCAGCGCCGGGAGCACCCGGCGCCCGGCCAGCTCGAGCGCGGGGCTCGAGGCCACGTCGGGGATCGTGAACAGGAAGTGCCGCACCCCCGCCTCGACGTATCGCCGGATCCGGGCGACGCACTCCTCCGGCGTGCCGACCACATGCCCCTCGCCCGGGATCCCCGCGAAGCGCTCGCGCGTCGCGGCGGCCCGCCCTGCCTCGCGATCCGCGATCAGCAGCGCGGTGACCGAGCGCGCGAGCGCGGCCGGATCGCGGCCGGCCTCGCGGCATGCCGCGTCGAGATAGGCGGCGCGCGCCGCGATCCGCGAGGGGCCCCACCAGCGCACGTTGACGCCGTCGGCCGCGCGCGCGGCGAGGCGATGAACCCGGTCGCCCTCGCCGCCGATCCAGATGGGCGGGTGCGGCCGCTGGAGCGGCGGCGGGTCGCAGATCGCCCCGTCGATGGCGTAGTGCCGGCCCTGGAAGCGCGGATGCGCCTCCGTCCACATGCGCCGGATGATCTCGACGCCCTCGGCGAGCTGGTCGATCCGCTCCCCGATACGCGGGAACGGGATGCCGTAGGCGCGGTACTCCTGCTCGAACCACCCGGCGCCCAGCCCCAGGTCGAGCCGCCCGGCGCTGATCACGTCGAGGGTGGCCGCCATCTTGGCCAGCACCGCGGGCGACCGGTAGGAATGGCACAGCACACTGGTGCCGAGGCGGACCCGGCTCGTGTCGCGGGCGAGCGCGGACAGCGCCGTCCAGCATTCGAGCAGCGGCATCGAGCGCGTCTCCGCCCCGCGCGGGCCGGCGCCCGCGCGCCCCGTGATGCCCGCGTCCTCGACGTAGGTCTCGGGGGCCAGGGTGAGGAAATGATCGCAGAGCCAGATCGAGTCGAAGCCCAGCTCCTCGGCGAGCCCGGCCACGCGGCGCATCTCCTCGTAGGACGTCACCGCGAGGCCGCGGATCGTGAGGGCGAGGATGAGGCCGAAGTGCAGGTCCCTGGGCAAAGGCCGATCTCCACGCGGAGCCTACCACAGCGCCGCGGCCGCCGGGAGTGGACGCCGCCGCCGCGCGCGTGTTATAAGGCGGTCGCAGCGTCACATCTCGCGCCTCAGAGCGGAGGAATCACGATGAGCCCCACCACGCGGCGAACGATGCTCAAGACCCTCGCGGGAGCCGGCGCGGTCAGCGCGGTCTCCGGATTCCCGTTCGTCAACCGGCTCGCCTTGGGCCAGCAGGCGATCAAGCTCGGCGTGGTGGTGCCCATGACCGGGCCGATGGCGCTCGAGGCCCAGGAGATGCTGACCGCCACCCAGATCGCGGTCGAGGACGTCAACGCGGCGGGCGGCGTGATGAGCCGGAAGGTCGAGACGGTCATCCGCGACTCCGAGTTCAAGCCCGAGGTGGCGAAGCGCAAGGCCACCGAGCTGATCGAGGTGGAGAAGGCGCCGTTCCTCGTCGGAGCCATCGTGGGCTTCGAGGGGATCGCGATGGCGGAGGTCGGCTGCAAGAACGACGTGATCGTGAGCTTCTTCGGCCAGAACTTCCTGACCATCAAGGGCAAGATGTGCAAGTACCAGTTCGGCAACAACCTCACGCCCTACCAGACCGCGGCGGCGGCCGCGCACTTCGTGGACGCCCAGAAGATGGGCAAGAAGTGGCACATGCTCGCCAACAACTACTCGTGGCCCCAGATGTTCGAGCGCGCGTACTCGCTCGTGGCCAAGCAGGTCGGCGCCGAGTGGACCGGGGTGACGTGGGCGCCGCTCGGTACCCGCGACTTCCTCCCCTTCCTGCCCAAGGTGGCCGCGGCCAAGGCCGACGTCGTCTTCATCACCACGTGGGCCGCCGACCAGGTGGCGTGCGCGAAGCAGGTGCAGGAGTTCGGGCTGGCCAAGCAGGCGCGGGTCATCCACTCCATCACCGAGCTCACGTTCGCGGAGGCCGCCGGCGCGGGCGTCTACGACAACTCCTACTCCGGGATGCCGTGGTACTGGCACCTGAAGGACAAGTTCCCGGCGGCCAAGCGCTACTACGACCGGCACTTTGCGCTCCGCAAGCGCGCCCCCTCCGGCTACACCGCGTCGACCTATTCCACGGTGCGCCTGCTGCTCGAGACCGCGAACGAGGTCAAGTCGCTCGAGACCGACAAGGTCACCCGCGCCCTCGAGGGGCGGAAGTTCCAGCACCTCAAGGGCCCCGAGCAGATCCGGGCCTGCGACCACGTGAACATTCAAGATGTTTTCCTGTGCCGTGGGAAGTCCGCCAGCGCGATGAAGGACCCGTGGGACTTCTTCGACATCGTGCAGAGCGTGAGCGGCGATGCGACCTCCGAATCGTGCGAGGGTGAAGGCTTCGACCCGAAGAAGCCCCTGAGTCAGCAGATCTGAAGGCCCAGCGGATCTGACCCTCTTCGGCTTCCCGCTCGAGGTCTGGTACGCGCAGCTGTTCATCGGCCTGGTGAACGGCTGCATCCTCATCCTCGTCGCCCTCGGCCTGTCGATCGTCTTCGGGCTCATGGGCATCATCAACTTCGCCCATGGGATCTTCTACATGCTCGGGGCCTACGCGGGGTGGCTGACCATCCAGCTCACCGGAAGCTTCTGGCTCGCCCTGGTGACGGCGCCGGTGGCGGTCGGCTTCATCGGCGTCCTCGTGGAGCGCGGGGTGCTCAAGCGCATCTACGGGACCAAGAACGCGAGCTTCGCGGGGGTGCTCGTGACCTACGGGCTGGCCATCATGATCCCCGACCTGGTGCGGATGACCTTCGGCCGGCCCGGCAAGCCCTTCGCGATCCCGGAGGTCCTGAGCGGCTCGCTCTTTCGGCTCGGAGCCCTCGACGTCCACAACTACCGCGTGTTCATCCTGCTCGTCACCGCGGCGCTCCTGCCGCTGCTCTGGCTGCTGCTGAACAAGACCAACCTCGGCCTCGTGATCCGGGCGGGCACCAGCGACAACCTCATGGTCCAGCTCCTCGGCATCAACGTGGCCCGCACGTGGACGACCACCTACGCCCTCGGCGCGGCCCTCGCCGCCTTCGCGGGCGTGATCACCGCCCCGCTGGTGGCGGTGGCGCCGGAAATGGGCGGCCTCGTGCTGATCGAGTGCTTCATCGTGACGGTCGTCGGCGGCATGGGGACCTTCCTGGGGGTGGTCGCGGGCGGGCTCCTCATCGGGCAGACCCTGGCCCTGACCGGCATGCTCTACGACGTGCTCGCCGACGTGGTCATCTACCTCGCGATGGCCCTCGTGCTGCTCCTGCGGCCCCGGGGACTCTTCGGTCAGGAGGGGATGTCCGAGGAGTGAAAGGCCTGGTCCTGGCCGCGCTGGTGCTGGCCACCGCGCCGCTCTACGCCGACTACACGCCGTTCTACCTGGGCCTGCTCACCGAGGTCCTGGTCTTCGGGCTCTTCGCCCTCGCCTACGACGTGCTCCTCGGCCACGCGGGGGTGCTCTCGCTCGGGCACTCCGCGTTCCTCGGGGTGGCCGCCTACGTCACCGGCATCCTCCTCGCCCGCTACCACCTCCCGCTCGAGCTGAGCATCCTCGCGGGGGCGCTGGGGGGCCTCGTCACGTCCCTGATACTCGGTCTCCTGGTCTTGAGGAAGCGCGGCGTCTATCTCGCGATGCTCACGTTGGCGCTCTCGCAGGTCTTCTACTACGTGGTCCTCATGTGGACGCCGGTGACCGGCGGCACCGACGGCCTCGGCAACCTGCCCATCCTCTATCTGAGCGATCCGCTCGGCTGGCGGCTGTCGAAGCGGCCGATCACCCGCTACTACGTGATCGCCGCCTTCATCTTCCTCGCCATGCTGGCGATCCGCCATCTGCTCCGCTCGCCGCTCGGACGCGTGATGCGCGCGGTCAAGGCCAACGAGACGCGCGCGGCCGCGTGCGGCTTCGACACCCGCCGGGTGAGGCTCGCCGCCTTCGCGATCTCGGGCCTCTTTTCGGGACTGGCCGGCGCGCTCCTCACCGTCGTGCTCGAGTTCGTGCCGATCGAGAACATCCACTGGACCATGTCAGGCTCGGTGCTGATCATGACGCTCTTCGGCGGCACCGGCACGCTCCTGGGCCCCTTCGTGGGCGCCGGCGTCTTCATCTGGATGCGCGACTTCCTCAGCAAGTACCTCGAGTACTGGGAGGTCTTCGTCGGGGGCACCTTCGTGTTGATCGTCCTCTTCCTCCCCGACGGGATCGTGGGCAGCCTGACCCGGCTCATCGCGGGGCGTCGGGCCCCGGCGGTCGGCGCCGCCGAAGGCGACCACCTCCCGGAGCCCGAGCGGCTGGTCAGCGCGCGGCCCCGGCCGAGCGCGGACGGCGGGTGGCTGCTCGAGAGCCGCGGCCTCACCAAGACGTTCGGGGGCCTCACCGCAGTCAACCGAGTGGACTTCCAGGTGCGGGCGGGCGAGCTGCGCTCGGTCATCGGCCCGAACGGCGCGGGCAAGACCACGTTCTTCCATCTCCTCACCGGCGTGCTGCCGCCGTCGGAAGGCCGCATCCTGTTCAAGGGCCGGGACATCACCGGGCTGCCCGCGCACGCGGTCTCCCGCCTCGGCATCGCGCGCTCCTACCAGGTCACGAACATCTTCGGCGACCTCACCGTCTTCGAGAACGTCCGCATCGCGGTCCAGTCGCGCGTCACCCACTACCGCTTCTGGGGCAACCCGGACTCGCTCACCGCGGTGAACGAGCGAGCCGAGGAGATCCTCCGCCACCTGGGCTTGGCCGCCAAGCGGCACGCGCGGGCCAACGAGCTCTCGCACGGCGAGCAGCGCTATCTCGAGATCGGCATCGCGCTCGCGACCGACCCCGACTTCCTCCTGCTCGACGAGCCGACCGCGGGCATGAGCCCCGACGAGACCCAGCGCACCGCCGCCTTCGTGCGCCGCCTGGCCGGCCACGTCACCATCGTGGTGGTGGAGCACGACATGGAGGTGGTGATGGGCATCTCCGACCGCATCACCGTGCTCAACTACGGCGAGATCCTCGCCGAGGGCACCCCGGCGGAGATCCGCGAGAACGCCGACGTGCGCCGCGTCTATCTTCGAGACTGAGTGGGCGGGACTGAGGCGCCTCCCGTGCTGCGGGTCGAGAGCGTCGATGCCTACTACGGCATGAGCCACGTGCTGCAGGGCGTCTCGCTCACTGTCGAGCCCGGCGAGGCGGTCGCCCTGCTCGGGCGCAACGGGGCCGGCAAGACCACCACGCTCAAGACGATCATGGCGGTGGTGCGCGCGCGCCGGGGCCGGATCACCTGGAACGGCGACGACATCACGACCCTGGCCCCCTACCGCATCGTGCAGCTCGGGATCGGCTACGTCCCCGAGGAGCGGCGGATCTTCCCCAACCTGAGCGTGTACGAGAACCTCAAGATGGCTCGCCTCACCACCGACGGCGGCCGTCGCATGGACGAGTACGTCGCCCGGGTGCTCGAGCTCTTCCCGCCCCTGGCCGATCGCCTGTCCAACAAGGGCAAGACCCTGAGCGGCGGCGAGCAGCAGATGCTGACCATGGCCCGGAGCCTCGGTACCAACCCCAAGCTCCTGCTCATCGACGAGCCCACCGAAGGCCTCATGCCCGCCTTCGTCGAGACGATCGGCCGGACCATCACCGAGATCCAGCGCCAGGGCGTCGCGGTACTCCTGGTGGAGCAGAACACGCGGCTCGCGCTCGGGGCCACCCAGCGCGTCTACGTGATCGAGAAGGGCATGATCAAGCACGAGGTGCGCTCGAGCGCCCTCGCGGGCGACGCGGACGCGCGCCGGCGGTATCTGGGAGTGTGAAAGCTGGGGGGTATGACCTTCCCCCTCTCCCCTCCGGGGAGAGGGCCGGGGTGAGGGGCGAGCGGCTACGGCAGGAGGTCCGGCACCGAGATGCGCGCCCCCGGCGCCACGAGCGGGGTGGCGGACGAGCCGGAGGACAGCACCTCGGTCCACGCGTAGCGCCAGCCGAACCGGGCGGCGGGATCCTCGCGCGGCTCGCGGTAGACCTCGAGCACGCGGTCGACGAGGTTCAGGATCCAGTAGTCGGCGACACCCGCCTGAGCATAGAGGCTCCCCTTGTGCTCGCGATCGAGCGGGAGGCTCGCCTCGGCGACCTCGATGACGAGCGCGGGGCGCGAGGGATGCTCGTCGCGGTAGTCGCGCCGGGTGCCGCGGGTCACCGCGATGTCGGGCTCGGGCTCGGAGTCCTCGCCGAGCGCGAGCGGCCCTTGGGATCGGATCAGCCAGCCGGGTCCGAGCGTCCCCCGGAGCGCGTCTTCCACGAGACCGATGGCCGTGTAGTGCGCGCTGTCCTGGGGCTCGCTCACCATCAACTCCCCGCCGAGCAGCTCGACGGGCTCGCTCGGCTGGAAGATGCCGGCCTCTATCAGGCGCGCGTACTCGGGGCGCGTCCACCGGCGGAGACGGGTCGGATACACGCTCATGCGGTGGACGCTAGCGCGGGGGAGGAGGGGCGTCAATGTCGCCCGGGAGAGACACCCCGCCCCTCTCCCCCTCTCCCCAGAGGGGAGAGGGGGAGAGGGAGGAGAGGCCCTCTACAACTTGCCGAGCGCGCGGAGGATGACCTCGGGGGTCATCGGGACGCGGGTGACGCGCGCCTTGAAGGGACTGAGTGCGTCGTTGACCGCGTTGAGGACCGCGCCGGGCGCGCCCGCGACGCCGCCCTCCCCCGCACCCTTGAATCCGCCCTCCGAGTAGGCGGTCGGGGTCTCGACGTGCGCGACCCCGATGTCGGGGAGTTCCACGGCCATGGGGACCAGGTAGTCCATCATGGTGGTGGTCAGGAGCTGGCCCTGCTCGTCGTAGACGCAATGCTCGAAGAGCGCGTCGCCGATGCCGTGGGCGACGCCGCCCCGCACCTGCTCGTCCACCAGCATCGGGTTGATGATGCGGCCGCAGTCCTCCGCCACCCAGTGGCCGAGAAGCTTCACGAAGCCGGTGTCCACGTCCACCTCCACGTAGGAGAGCTGGACGCCGTTCGTGTAGGCCAGCGGCTGGTGCCGGGGCACGTAGTGCCGCGTCACCGTCAGCTCGGACTGGAAGTCCTTGGGGAGCTGGTCGGGGCGAAAGTAGGCCACGCGCCCCAGCTCGGAGAGCGGCATGCGCGACTCGCCGGTCCGGGCGTCCACGATCTGTCCGCCTCGGACGTCGAGATCGAGCGCGTCCACCTCGAGAACGACCGCCGCGACCTTCAGGATGTTCTCCTTGAGCGCCTTGCCGGTCTGGATCGTGGCCTCGCCGCCGATGCCCGCGCCGCGGCTGCCCCAGGTGCCGCCGCCGTAGGGCGTCACCATGGTGTCGCCGGTGACGACGCGCACATCGTCGATGGGGACCCCCACCGTCGCGGCCGCCACCTGGGCCAGGATCGTGTCGGTCCCTTGCCCCTGCTCGGTGACGCTCGAGAGAACGGTCAGCTTGCCGGTCGGCTCGAGCCGGATCGTGGTGCCGTCCTGCGATGAGATGCGCGCGCCGCCGGTGCCGTAGGTCTGGGCGCCGGGCACCGTCAGGTCGATGAAGACGCAGAGGCCGAGCCCGCGGTAGACGCCCCGCGCGCGCAGCCGGTCGCGCTCCGCGCAGAGCGCCCGGTAGCCGGCGAGGTCCAGCACCGCGTCGAGCGACTCCTCGTGCGAGAGCTTCTCGAAGAAGAGCCCGGTGGGCGCGGTGTACGGATACATGTCCGCGGTGAGGAGATTGCGGCGGCGCACCTCGACCGGATCGAGCCCGAGCTCGCGGGCCACCCGGTCCACCATGGCCTCCATGACGAGCGCGGCCACCGGGTGGCCGACCGCCCGGTACTGCGACATCGGCGTCTTGTTCTGGAAGACCACGCGGCCACGGGCGTCGTAGTCGCGGAACCGGTACGGGCCCGGCGTCGTGCGCAGCACCTGGCCGCTCTCCACCACGCTCGAGCGCGGATACATCGAGAAGGGCCCGACCGGCGCCAGGTCGTCGAGCCGCATCCCAAGGATGGTCCCGTCGCGCTTCACCGCCACCTCCGCGGTGACGCGGTGATCGCGCGAGTGGATGTCGGTCTGGAAGGACTCGATCCGGTCCGCGAGGAACTTGACCGCCCGGCCGAGCATCACCGCGAGCGCGCAGGTCGCCATCTCGTCGGGATAGGTGTGGATCTTGAGCCCGAAGGAGCCGCCCACGTCCTTGTTGATCACCCGCACTCGGTGCTCGGGGATGCGGAGGTGCCGGGACAGGATGTCGTGGAACATGTAGGGGGCCTGGCCCGAGTGGTACACGGTCAGCGTCTCGTCGGCCGGGTCGTAGTCCGCCAGCACCACCCGCGGCTCCAGGCTGACCACCGTGTGCCGGCCGGTGTCGAAGGTCTCGCGGTAGATCGCGTCCGCGGCCTTGAACGCGGCGTCCACGTCGCCGGACTTGATCCGGGTCTCCAGCACCAGGTTGTCGCCCAGCTCCGGATGGATGACCGTCGACCCGGGCGCGAGCGCGGCTTCCGCATCCACCACCGGCGGCAGGGGCTCCCACGTGACGCGCACGCGCGCGCAGCCATCCTCCGCGAGCGCGCGCGACTCCGCCACCACCGCGACCACCGGCTCGCCCTGCCACACCGCCTTGTCCAGCGCGAGGGGATACTGCGGCGCCGACTTCATGCCCACGTAGTTCTTGAGCACGCCCACCCACGGCTCGCAGTGGGCGGCCATCTCGCGGCCGGTCACCACCGCCACCACCCCGGGCAGCGCGGCCGCCTCCGCGGTCTCGATCCGAGCGATGCGCGCGTGGGCGTGCGGCGAGCGCACGAAGGCCGCGTGCAGAAGCCGGGACACCGCCACGTCGTCGGTATAGGTGCCACGTCCCGCGACGAGCCGCGCGGTCTGTGGCCGGACCACCGAGCGGCCGATATAATCCCCGCTCTCCGGGGCGGCGACAACCGGGACGAGAAAGGGGGCTGCGGCCGGCGCCTTCGCCGATCGGCTCCGCGCCGCGCCCAGGATCGCCTGGACGATCGCGTGATAGCCGGTGCATCGGCAGTAGTTGCCGCCGATGGCCTCCCGAATCGCCGCCGGATCGGGATCGGGATTGCGCTCGAGCAGGCCCTGCGCGGTCAGCAGCATGCCCGGCGTGCAGAAGCCGCACTGCAGCGCGTTCTCCGCGCGAAACGCCCGCTGGAGGGCGGCGATGGCCCCGGTGTCGGACACGCCCTCGATCGTCTCCACGCGGCAACCGTCGGCCTGGGCCGCGAGCATCAGGCAGCCGCGGATCGGGGTGCCGTCCACCCGCACCGTGCACGCCCCGCACACGCCGTGCTCGCAGCCGATGTGCGAGCCGGTGAAGCCGAGGTCGTACCGGAGAAAGTCCACCAGGTTCTGGCGGCCTTCCACGTCTCGCGTGATCGCGGTACCGTTGACGGTCAGCGCGATCTTCACGAGCGCGCCTCCACGAGGCGGCCCACGACCCGCGAGAGCAGCACGCGGGCCAGGTGGAGGCGCAGGGCCGGCGAGCCGTGCACGTCGCCGGGCGGGTCGAGGTCGCCGTCCAGTGCCCGGCCGGCCGCGGCGAGTGCCTCCGCGTCGGCGTGCCGCCCGGCCAGCGCGGCCTCGGCGCGCCGCGCCCGCACCGGCCTCGTGCCCACGCCGAAGAACACCAGCCGCACCTCTTTGTATTCGCTCGGCTCGATCCCTCTATCCGCTCGGCTCGCCTCCGGCTCACCTCGCCCTGCCACGGCTGCATCTCGCCCCGGGACCCGTACCCCCGCGGCCAGGCCCGCCAGAGCGAAGTCGCCGTGGCGACGCGCCAGCTCCTCGAAGCCCCAGCGCCATCCCGCGGCGGGGCGCGGCACCATGATCTCGGTGACGATCTCCCCCGGCGCGAGCGCGGTCGTGTAGATCCCCCGGAAGAAGTCGTCGGCCGCGATATCCCGGCTTCCGCCGCGGCGCCCGGCGCGGATCGTCGCGCCCAGCGCGACCGCGCAGGCGGGCAGCTCGGCGGCGGGGTCGGCCAGCGCGAGGCTGCCGCCGATGGTGCCGCGCGCCCGGATCGCCGAGTGACCGACGTGCGGGACCGCCGCCGCGATGAGCGGCGCGTGCTCGCGCACCAGCGGTGAGCGCTCGAGCGCCTCCTGCCGCACGAGGGCGCCGATGACGAGCCCCTCGCCGGTCACGCGGATGGCGTCGAGATCCGGGATGCGGTTGATGTCGATGACCGCGCGGGGCGTGGCCAGGCGCAGGTTGAGCGCGGGCACCAGGCTCTGGCCGCCGGCCAGGATGCGCCCGTCGTCGCCGTAGCGATCGAGGAGATCGAAGGTCTCGGCGAGGGACGCCGGGCGGTGATACTCGAACGGGGCGGGCTTCATGCCGGGAACGACCGGAAGGTCCGCAGCAGCGACGCGCGCGCGGCGGGGCCGGGCGGCGCGAACGGGAGCACCACCGGAGTCGCCCCGGTGCGCGCGAAGGCGGCCATCTGCTCGCGGCAGGCCTCGGCCGAGCCGACCGCGCCGAGGCCGTCGAGCACGCGCTCCGAGATCTCCTTCACCGCGCCCGCGCGATCGCCCGCCTTCCAGGCGCGGTTGACCGCCTCCACCTCCGGGGCGAAGCCGCACTCCTCGAAGAAGCGCGCGTACACGCTCACGATCGCATAGCCCGTGATGTCGCGGGCCAGCGACTCGCGCACCGGCTCGGGCTCGTCGGTCACGCAGGTGCGCACGTACACCGCGACGTCCACGTCCGCCAGGCTCCGGCCGGCGCGCTTGGCCCCGGTCTCCACGTGACGCACCGAGGCGGGCACCGCGGCCGGCGGGATCCAGTTGAGCAGCACCCCGTCCGCCACCTCGCCCGCCAGCTCGCACATCCGGGGGCCGAGCGCGGCGAGGTAGATCCGCGGCGGTGGCGACGGAGCGGGAATCGCGAGCCGGAAGTTCTTGAGCCGATAGAACTTGCCTTCGAAGTTCACCCGCTCGCCCGCCGCGGCCATCCGGATGATCTGCACCGCCTCCCGCATCTGCTGGATGGATGGTGTGAACGGCAGCCCGTGCCACTGCCCCACGATGATCTCGCTCGAGAGCCCGAGCCCGAGGGCGAAGCGGCCCGGGGCCAGGTGCGCGAGCGTCGCGGCGGCCTGGCCGTAGACGATCGGCGTGCGCGTCTGCACCGGGATCACCCCGTTGGCGATCTTGAGCGTCTGCGTATGCGTCGCGATCAGGGTGGACAGCACGATGGCTTCCGCGCCCGAGGCCTCGCCCACCCAGGCGGTGCGGTAGCCCCGCTGCTCCGCCTCACGGGCGATCGCGGGGAACTCGGTGAGCGGCATGGCGAGGGAGGTCAGGGCGATGTCGACTGCCATCAGATACGCTCGCTCACAACGTAACGCTTGTTGTATGTGTACGGCCGCACCTCGGGCTTCCACCGGCCGATGTCGGAGGTGTCGTTCCACAGTTTCGACATCGGCAGGTCCGGCCGGTCCACCTCGTAGGCGGCCAGGTAGCGCGGCTCGCCCGGCGTCTCGGTCCGGTAGCGCACCACGTTCACGCAGCCGGGCAGCTTGAGCAGGAGCGGCACGTGCTCGACATCGTAGAGCTCGTTGAACAGCGCCTCGCGGTGGGGCTCGATGTCCATCATGACCCAGAAGATGTAGGGCGTCCGGTAGGTGAGCGCCGGGCTCGACCCCACCCACTCATAGGTCGCGAGGTGCCGGTTCATGGTGCGCGGCCGGATCTCGCCGGGCCAGCGGCCCGTCTCCCCCGCCGTCTTCCACTGCGGGCTCTGGAGCACGGCCGCGCTCGTGAGCTCGTAGGCCGCGAGGTAGCGTGGCTCCGTCGGCGAGGGGTGGCGATAGCGCGAGCCCCGGACGACCCCGGGCACCGCCTGGAGCAGCGGCAGGTGCTCCTTGTCGTACACGTCGTTGAACGTGGGCTCGAGGTCGTGCGCGACGTCCATCCGGACCAGGTAGAGGGCATGTGGGTTCATCGTGGGGCCTCCCGGCGCAGCACTATCTCACAGTCCGCGGGCGCTACGGAACGGCCGAAAGAATGCGCGGAGCTCCTCGGCGAGCACCTCGGGCGCCTCGCCCGCTACGAAGTGGCCGCCGCGGGGCAGATCCACCCAGCGGCGAATGTCAGCAAAGCTGCGCTCGGCGAGCTCCCGCGGCGGGCGCTGGATGGCCTCGCTCGTGAGGGCGACCCCGGTGGGCACCGTGATGCGCGAGGTGATGCGCCGGGTCTCGCGGGCCCGCTCGTAATACGAGCGGTTCGCCGCGTTGGCGCTGCCGGTGATCCAGTAGAGCGTGACATTGGCCAGGAGGAGATCCCGGCTGAAGCGCCGGGCAACCGCTCCCGCCTCGCCCGTCCACGCGAGCCACTTCTCCACGATCCAGGCCGCGAGCCCCGCCGGCGAGTCGTGGAGCCCGTAGGCCAGCGTCTGGGGCCGCGTCTCCTGGATCCGGTTGTAGCCGCCCTCCTCGCGCTCCCAGCGCTCCTGCCGCCGGGCGAAGGCCTCCTCGGCCGGGGTGAGTGGCCGCGCGTCGGCGCCGATCACCGCCGGCGGGAAGTTGGGTATCAGCGTGTGCAGCGCGATCAGGCGGTCGGGATGATCGGCGGCGAGCCAGGCGCTGATCACCGCGCCGATGTCATTGGCATGCGCGGCGTAGCGCGGATACCCGAGCCCCTCCATGAGCCCCGCCCAGAGCCCGGCCACGCGGCTGCGGGTCATCCCGCGGCCGGGCCGGTCGGAGAAGCCGAAGCCGGGCACACCGACGGCACGATCACGTCGAAGGCGTCGGCGGGGTCGCCGCCGTGCGCCCCCGGGTCGGCGAGGAGCGGGATCAGCGCGAGCATCTCGACGAAGGAGCTGGGCCAGCCGTGGGTGATGAGCAGCGGCATCGGCGCCGGCCCCCGCCCGCGCCGGTGGATCAGATGGATGCCGACGCCGTCGATCCGGGCGCGGAAGTGCGGCACCGTGTTCATCGCGAGCGAAGTGCCGCGCGCCAGTCGAAGCCGGTCCGCCAGTATTCGACCAGCTCTCCCATGTAGGCGAGGCTCGCGCCATAGTCCCAGCCCGCGCCGTCCACCTCGTCCGGCCAGCGCGTTCTCGCGAGCCGCTCCCGCAGATCGTCGAGGCTCGCCTGCGCCACGTCCACCACGTACGGCTCAAGCTCCATCCCCTTGCTCCGGACCTCCTTACCCAGTATCTTCACTCGGGGCCGGCCGGGGCCAACGCCGCGCCGGCCCCGCCGCGCCCAACCACTCTCAGAGGAGACGACCGATGCCGCCAGTTGACCCGAACGAAGTCATGATGACCGGCGAGAACTCTTTCATCCGGCTGAGCCCCGACGGCGGCAAGACGCTGTCCGACCGCGCGAGCCACTGGCGCGTGCTGTGGTGCCCGGCGGGCGGCGGCCACGCGCTGTTCCTCCAGAGCACGCTCACCGACGGCCGGGTCCGCATCTACAGCGACAATATCGCGGTGGCGCGGTGGCTGCAGAAATCCATCGAGACCTTGCTCTTCCCCGCCTTCGCGGACACGTCGATCCCGGTGATCGGCGCGCGCTTCGAGCGGCAGGGCGGGCCCTGGTCGAGCGCCACCGAGACGGTGATGGCCGTCGACGCCCGGGTCACGCTGACCTGGTACGACTGCATCGAGCCCTTCGTGCTCAACGCGCCTCCCGGCTTCAACGACCGGACGATCGGCGTGTTCAGCACCTTCTTTCCGGCCCGCGCGGCCCAGCTCGAGATCAACGACAAGGTGGCGCCGGGCAACGTGTGGCCGGAGATGCGCGGCGACCGGCAGGGCAGCAGCGCCACCCTGGCCTGGTCCGAGACCTGGGTGAAACCGCGCGGGTAGCGGGAGCCGGAGGTGAGCGGGCGGCTCGACGGCAAGGTCGCGGTCATCACCGGTGGCGGCAGCGGCATCGGCCGCGCCACCGCACTCACATTTCTTCGAGAGAATGCCCGGGTGGTGATCGGCGACCTGAACGAGGTGGGGCTGGCCGAGACCGTCGCGCTCGCCCACGCCCAGGGGCACGCCGATCGGCTGGCGCCGCGGCGCGGGGACGTCTCGGTGGAGCGCGACGTGGCGGGCCTCGTCGAGCTGGCGGTCGAGCGCTTCCAGGGGCTCGACTGCGTCTTCAACAACGCGGGGGTCGGCGGTGCGTTCGGCCCCATCGGCGAGACCACCGCGGACGAGTGGGACTTCACGTTCGCGGTGCTGGTGCGCGGCGTGTTCTTCGGCATCAAGCACGCGTCCAATCGCATGAAGGCCCAGGGCCGCGGGGGCAGCATCATCAATACCGCGTCGGTCGCAGGCATCGGCGGCGGCGGCGGTCCGCACGCCTACTCCGCGGCCAAGGCCGCGGTGGTCAACCTGACCCGCTCGGTGTCGGTGGAGCTGGCCGCCCAGCGGATCCGGGTCAACGCGATCGCCCCGGGCATGATCCGGACCCCGCTCGCCACCGGCCGCCGGGAAGAAGCGTGGGACCGCCTGGTGCGGGAGAAGCAGCCGTGGCCGGAGGCGGGTCTGCCGCAGCACATCGCGGACACCGCGCTCTTCCTCGCCGGCGAGGAATCCCGCTTCATCACCGGCCAGGTGATCGTGGTGGACGGCGGGCTGACCGCGCAGGGCCCCGACCTCTTCGGCCACGACGCGGGCAGCCGCATGCTGCGGAAGGCCGGACTCAATACGGGCAGCACCGGCCTGCCGGGCACGGTGCGCGAGGTCCGGCGCCCCTAGACTTATCGGAGGGGGCCTCGACGGCCCCCTCCGAACCTCCCCCCAAAGACCCGGGTGCGCCGGCGAAGAGCCTGTGAAGAAATCCGTAGCATCGGCGCGCCTCGCGCGGCGACACTGCGCGCATGACGACTGACACGCTCTTTCCACTACCGGAGGGGAACGAGGACCCGGTCGCGGCGGTGAACACCGAGCCGCG
>DASQAL010000307.1:0-6775 GCA_035635775.1 Candidatus Acidiferrum sp. | reverse complement strand
CCGTCCCGTTCCCTGCCCAGAATGAGCCCCGCGGTGACCACAGTGGGAACCGACAGGGCCGGCCCTCGCGTCCAAACCCTCGATTTGCCCGGGTTCTTCCTCGACGTGCGGCTGGCCCGCCCCTTGCTCCGCTCTTGACGGTCATGGTGACCAGCCCCCGCATCACCCGCCGCCTCCACGTCCGCAAGCACGTGTCGTGGACCGCGTGGATCAAGGTCGGGAAAACCCGCATCCGCTGCCACACCGTGGACCTGAGCGCCAACGGGGCCCGGCTCAAGCCACGCGGGGAATTCCGGCCCGGGACCCCGGTCGAGGTGCAGCTTCAGCCGCCGGACGGGCCGTTGATGGACGTCGCCGGAGTCGTGTGGCGCGTGGACGGGGACAGCATGGCGGTGATGTTCCTGCGGAACCTCGCCGTGCAGGTGACCTCGAGCACCCGGGTGCCGGAGCACGGCCGCCGCGGCTGGCGGTAGCGCCCGTTTTCCCTCGGCGACCACGGTCGCCGCTTGACACGCGCCCGCCCCTTTGACACGCCTGCCCGCTTGACCTAGACTCCGCGGCGTATCGATCCGGGTCCGGATCAAGTGAGGAAGCCATGAACAAGCTCATCGTGGCCGCCATGGTGCTGTTGGCGTCCGTCGCCCAGGTCTCGGTCGCGGCGGCCCAGATCAGCGCGCCCGCGCCGACCGCCCCGAACCTCCAGGGCCTGCCGTGGTGGTTCGTCAAGCACCAGTACATGCCGGGCATGCCTTGGTTCTACCGAGCCCCCGCGCCGCCATCCGCGAGGCAATGCCGGATCGCGTACTGGTACCAGGCGCAGCTGTGGAACACGGACCAGTGGGGCAACACGATGACGTGGGTGGACTACGTGCCCCAGTACGTCTGCAACTGACGATCGCAAGTTCCGGCGCAGGCCCCTCCGGACTCTGCTAGCGTCCTTCCGTGAGCGACGAGACGACGTGGCGAGAGGTGATCCCGGAGGGCGAGGCCGCGCGCCTCGAAGCACTCGCGAGGCGCCTCGTCGGTGATGGAACGCTCGACGGCCGGCCGCTCCACCGCAAGACGCTCGCCGCGCTGCACGCGCGCTTCGACGTGGGCGAGGCGCCGCGTGATCTCCGCCACGGCCTGTTCGCCGAGCCGGGGAGCTACGACGCCTTCGCGCGCTTCTCCTCGGGCGCGGCCCAGGCGCGGAACGACCGCGTGGCGGACGTGCGCGGGCTCGCGGTCAAGGTCCTGGGCGTCGCCGGGCCGAAGGTGATCCCCGGTCTCGAGTCGGCGTCCACGCAGGACTTCCTCGCGATCCTCTCGCCCACCTTCCCGTTCAAGGATCCGGCCGCCTTCGTGGACATCGCGGTGGCCGGGCGCCGGGGACGGCTCGCGGTGCTGGGCGCGGTGCTGAAGCACTACGGCCTCACCGGCCTGCTCGGGGCCCTGCCCCGACTGCAGCGCGCCCTCGACTCGTCCATGCGGAGCCTGGCCGAGCGCACCTACTTCACCGCGGTCCCCCTTCGCCTCGGCCCCCACGCGGTCAAGCTGCGCTTCCGCCCGGTGGACGTGCCCCCGCCGGTACCGCCCGTGGGCGGTCCGGACGCGCTCGCGGTGGAGCTGCATGCCCGCGTGAGAGCGTCGTCCCTGTCCTTCCGCGTGGAGGCGCAGCGCTTCGTCGACGAGTCCCGCACCCCGATCGAGGATCCGACCGTGGAGTGGGCCGAGAAGGTCTCGCCGTGGGCCGCGCTGGCCAGGCTGACGATCCCTGCGCAGGCAGCCGAATCGCGCGCGGGCCGGGCGCTGACCGCCTATGTGGAGCGGCTGTCCTTCGATCCGTGGCACGCCCTCGTCGAGCACCGTCCGCTCGGCGTGGTCATGCGGGCGCGAGCGGTCGCCTACAAGCGCGCGGTCATCGCCCGCGGCGCCGTCTCCGAGCTCGAGGTCAAGCCGCCGTCCGCGGTGATGGGCTGACCGCCCCGGGCCGGGGGCCTACACCCGGACCCCGGCCTTCACCTTCTCCGGCGTGAACGGCACGCTCCGGACGCGGACCCCGACCGCATCGAAGATGGCGTTGGAGATGGCCGGAGGCGGCAGGCACGCGGCGGGCTCGCCAACGCCCCACGGCGGCTCACCGGGCCGGTTGATCAGCTCCATCACGACCTCGGGCACCTCCGGGAACTTGAGGATCGGGTAGCTCGCCCAGTCCACCGAGGTGACCCTCGAGCGGTCCCACTTGAGCTCTTCCTTGAGCGTCCGCGAGACGGTCTGGATGATATTGCCCTCGATCTGCGCGCGCACGCCATCGGGATTGATGATCTGCCCGCAGTCGTGGGCGACGAAGAAGCGGGTGCAGCGCACCGCCCCGGTCTGCCGGTTGACCTCGACCTCGGCCACCCCGGCGACGTAGGTCCGAGCGTTCTCGTACTTCACGTACGCGATACCGCGACCCCGCGCCACCGGACCGGACTGGCCGGCCTTCGCCGGAGAGGGTCGGGTGTCCCACTTGGCGAGATGCGCCGCCGCGCGCAGCACCGCGATCCCGCGCGGGTCGGTCAGGTAGCGCAGCCGATACTCGACCGGATCCGCGCCGGCCGCCGCCGAGCACTCGTCGATGAACACCTCGTTCGCGTACGTGTTCTGCATGCGCCCCGGGGTGCGGATCCACGAGGGCCGGAACGGGGTGGTCTCGAGCCGGTGCGCCACCGCCTTCTGGTGCGCGAAGGGATAGGACGGGTCGAGATTCCGGTGGATGTTTCCTGGATTGATGGCCTCCGTCTGGGGGATCCCGGCCAGGGTCGCGGCCAGCGTCCGCGGCCACTCGGTGATGTCGGCCTTCGGCACCCACAGCTCCGAGTCCCAGCCGATGATCGTGCCCTGCGCGTCCAGCCCCGCCCTGATCTCCACCAGCGTGGGCGGGCCCTTCGGGTCCCAACCGTGCTCGTCCGCGCGCGACCACTGCACGCGCACCGGCTTGCCGATCAGCTTAGAGAGCAGCGCGGCGTCCGCCGTCGCGTCCTCGTGGCCGTTGCGCCCGTAGCAGCCGGCGCCGTCGAGATACTGGATGCGGATGCTCGCCACGTCCATCTGCAGCGTGGCCGCCAGCTCGCGGCGCAGCCAGTGCGGCGCCTGCGACGGGGACCAGATCATCGCCTTGCCGTCCTTCACATCGGCCACCGCGCAGGACGGGCCGATCGAGCCGTGGGTGTGGACCGCAAAGTCGTACGTCGCGGTGATCGTCTTCGCGGCGCGCGCCATCGCGGCCTTCGGATCGCCCTGGTTGACCGCGACGTCGTCCTTGGCCACCGGGGTCTTGCGCACGTGCTCCCAGAGCTTCGACTGCTCGGGCAATTCCACCCACGGAGACCACGTGGCCTTGAGCAGCCGGGCCCCCTTCACCGCCGCCCACTCGCTTGGAGCGACGACGGCCAGGAAGCTGCCCTGGCGCACGACCCGCGCGCCCTTGACGCCCTTCACCGACGACTCGTCCACGCTCTGGAGCGTGGCCCCCATGGCGGGCGGCCGGACCACGCGCGCGTGGAGCATGCCGGGCACGCGGAAGTCCTGCATGTAGGTGTGAGTGCCGGTGACCTTGGCGGCCACGTCCGGCCGCGGCACGGGCTGGCCCACGATCGTGTGGTCCTTCGGGTTCTTCAGCGGCGCGTCCCGGTCCACCTTGAGGTCGAACGCCTGGTCGCCGATCAGCTCGGCGTAGGAGAGGCGCCGGTGCGGCTCGGCCCGCACGAAGATCACGCCGTCCCGGACGGCGAGATCGGACGAGGGCATGCCGAGCTTCTGCACCGCCATCTCGACGAGGGCTCGGCGCGCGGTGGCGGCCGCCTGGCGGAGCTGCACGCCGGCGACCTGGACCGAGAGGCTGCCCCAGGTCGGGCCCTGGTCGGGCGTCAGCGCGGTGTCGCCCTCGATCATCTTGACCTTGCCGAGGGCCACGTCGAGCTCCTCGGCCACCATCTGCGGCAGCGCGACGCGGATGCCCGTGCCGATGTCCACCTTGCCGGTATAGATGGTGACGGAGCCGTCCTTGTGCACGGCGAGGAAGCTGTCCACCTGGTCGAGGGCCACCGGCTTCGGCTTCGAGGCGGTCTGGGCGAGGGCCTGGGGCGTCAGGCTGAACGACACCACGAGCGCCCCGGTGCCGATCAAGAATTCGCGGCGGGTCGTCTCGAGCATCGCCATGTCAGGCCCCCTTTCCCATCAGGGTCGCGGCGCGCTTCACCGCGGCAACGATGCGCTGGTGCGTCCCGCAGCGGCACAGGTTGTTCTGGAGCGCCTGGCGGATGTCGCGATCGGACGGGCTCTGCTGGCGGCTCGAGAGGAAGGCGGTGGTCTGCATGACCATCCCGTTGATGCAGTAGCCGCACTGGGCGGCCTGCTCCTCGATGAAAGCCTGCTGGACGGGGTGGGGCTTCTCGGGCGTCCCCAGGCCCTCGAGCGTGACGATCTTGCCCTTGATCTGGGCGACGGGCGCCACGCAGGAGCGCACCGGCCGCCCGTCCACCAGGACCGTGCAGGATCCGCACTGCGCGAGGCCGCAGCCGAACTTCGGGCCGTGGAGCCCGAGGTTGTCGCGCAGGACGTAGAGCAACGGGGTGTCGGGCTCGACGTCGAGCTGGTGGGACTTGCCGTTGACCACGACGCTGACCATGGGAACCCTCCTTCGCGCCATTGCGCCGGTCGGGAACCGCGGACGGAGATCCTCGGCTGCGGCATGTTAGGTGGGGGCCCGGGACGGTGTCAAGCCCCGGCCCTCCGCGATGCGGGTCGCGGATATACTACGGGCCAGCGAGTCACCACCTCAAAGGGAGACCACATGAACGGTGCGGAGAGTCTGGCGCGAACGCTGGTGGCGGGTGGGGTCAACGTCTGCTTCACGAACCCGGGCACCTCGGAGATGCACTTCGTGGCCGCGCTAGACAAGGTCGATGGCATCCGCTGCGTGCTCGGCCTCTTCGAGGGCGTGGTGACCGGCGCGGCCGACGGCTACTGGCGCATGGCCGACAAGCCGGCGGCCACCTTGCTGCACCTGGGCCCCGGGCTCGGCAACGGGCTCGCCAACCTCCACAACGCGCGCAAGGCCAGCTCGGGCATCGTCAACATCGTCGGCGAGCACGCGACCTATCACATCAAGCACGACGCGCCGCTCACCTCGGACATCGAGGGCATCGCGCGCCCGGTCTCCGCGTGGGTGCGCACCTCGCCGAGCGCCCGCGCGGTGGCCGCCGACGGCGCCGCCGCCATCGCGGCGGCGCGCACCGCGCCCGGCCAGGTCGCCACGCTGATCCTGCCCGCCGACACCGCGTGGAACGAAGCCGACGGCGTCGCCCCGGTGCCACCGGCGGCCGCGCCCTCGCCGGTCAGCACGGAGGCGGTCGAGCGCTGCGCCAAGGCGCTCCGCTCGGGTGAGCCGGCCATGCTCATGCTGACGGGCCTCGCGGTCCGCGAGCAGGGGCTCGCGCTGGCCGGGCGCATCGCCACCGCGACCGGCGCGCGCATCATCGCCCAGGGGTCCAACGCGCGCATCCAGCGCGGTGCCGGCCGCGTGCCGATCGAGCGCCTCCCGTACCCGGTGGACCAGGCGCTGGCGGTGCTGAAGGACGTGCGCCACCTGATCCTGGTCGGCGCCAAGGCCCCGGTGGCCTTCTTCGCCTATCCGGACAAGCCCAGCGTGCTCACCCCGGACGGCTGCCAGGTGCACCGGCTCTCGACGCTGGCCGAGGACTCGATCGGCGCGCTGGAGGCGCTGGCCGAGGCGGTCGGGGCCAAGAAGAACGGCGAGGTGGTCCAGCAGCCCGGTCGCCCCGCGCCGCCCACCGGCGCGCTCACGCCCGACACGCTGGCCGCCGCGCTCGGCGCGCTCCTGCCCGAGGGCGCCATCGTCTCCGACGAGTCGGTCACCTCCGGGCGCGGCTTCTTCAAGGCGACCGCCGGGGCCCCGCCCCACGACTGGATGAACAACATGGGCGGCTCAATCGGCCTCGGCCTGCCCCTGGCCACCGGCGCCGCCGTCGCCTGCCCGGACCGCAAGGTGGTGTGCCTCGAGGGCGATGGCAGCGGTATGTATACGCTGCAGGCGCTCTGGACCCAGGCGCGCGAAGGGCTCGACGTGACCACCGTCGTCTTCGCCAACCGGACGTACGCGATCCTGCGTCACGAGCTGAGCGGCGTCGGCGCGGGCACGCCGGGCCGCAAGGCGGCCGACATGCTGGACATCGGCCGCCCCGACCTGGACTGGGTCGCGCTGGCGCGCGGCATGGGCGTGCCCGCGAGCCGCGCCACCACCGCGGAGGAATTCAACAAGCAGTTCGCGGCCGGCCTCACCGCACCCGGGCCCTACCTGATCGAGGCCGTCCTCTAGGGGAGCAGGGCCGCTTCGAGCGCGGGCTCAGCCCGCGCAACCCGCTTTCGGGGGGAGGTTCGGAAGGGGGGCAGAGCCCCCCTCCGAGTGACAATGCATCGGGCGGGGCACGTCGAGCGCCGGGTTGCGGTCGAAGAAGCCGGCGGGCTTGAGCATGAACCCGATCGTGACCACCGGCATCACCGGCCAATCCTCGGGGCGGACGACGTGGTGGGCGCCGAAGGTGTACCAGAGGACGACGTCGGTGTTCTCGAGCGGCGCGTCGTCCTGCACGTAAGTCGGCAGGCCCGCGCCGCCGGGATGCTGGTTCGGGTACTCGCCGGCGGCATAGCGCTCGCGCGGATCGTGGCGGGTGACCCAGAGGTGCCGGGTCATGAAACCGGCCCGCTTGATGACGGACGCTTCCGGCCCCGC
>DASQAL010000306.1:0-9767 GCA_035635775.1 Candidatus Acidiferrum sp. | reverse complement strand
CGCGCGCGGTGGACGTGGTGCTCCACCCCGGCGAGATGTCGCTGCACCACGTGCGCATGTTCCACGGGTCGCCGCCCAACCGCTCCGCCGATCGCCGCATCGGCTACGCCATCCGCTACATCCCGACGCACGTCCGGCAGGTGGCGGGGGCGCGGGACACCGCGACGCTCGTGCGCGGGGTGGACGCGTACCACCACTTCGATCACGAGGAGCCGCCCGCGGCCGACCTCGATCCCGCGGCCCGGGCGCGGCACGCCGCCATCATGAAGCGGCAGGGCGAGCTCCTCTACCGGGGCACCACCGCCGAGCCCTTCCGCTAGCGCTGCGGGATCTAGGGGATCAGTTCTCCGACGGAGATGGGCGAGTCGGGCGCGGAGAGGGGGGTGACGGTCTCGCCCACCCGGAGTGTGGCGACCGTGGTATAGCGCCATCCGTACCGCGCGGCGGCATCGGCCACCGGATCGCGGTGCACCTCGAGCGCGCGGTCCACTAGATTGACGATCCAGTATTCCGGCACGCGGGCACGCGCGTAGAGGCTGCCCTTCAGGGCGCGATCGAGCGACAGGCTCGACTCGGCCACCTCCACGATCAACACCGCGCGGGGGGGATGCCCGTGCCGGTAGTCGCGGAAGCTCCCTGGGACGACGCTGATATCGGGCTCGGGCTCTGAATCGTCGTCGAGAGCCACGGGAAGCTGCCCCCGCACGTCCCAGCCCGCCGCGAACACACGGCGCAGCGCTTCTTCGGCCATGCGGATACCCATGGCGTGGGGGCTGCCTTGAGGCTCCCGCACCACGAGCGCCCCCCCGAGCAGCTCGATCCGATCCTCCGTTCCGAAGACGCCCTTCTCGATGAGTCGGTCGTACTCGAGGCGCGTCCAGCGCTTGGTCGGCACCGTGTCCGTCATTCCATCGAGGGTAGTCCCGGGCGCCCCGACCGGTCAATGTGCCGCATTTGTGACAGCCCGGTCCCGCCCTCTCCCCGGGGGAGAGGGCGGGGGAAGCGCCTTAGCGGATCGCGACCGGCGCCACCGTCGAGCCGGTGAAGCCCTGCGCCTTCAGCGGCTGCATGACGAAGGCAAACTGGTAGACCTGCTTGGCGGCCAACTCGTCGAGCTTCAGGTTCTCGAGCAGGTGCAGACCGTTCACCACCAGCGCGACCTGGTGCACGGGGAGCGAGAGCTTCGGATCCGGATTCGGGGCCACCTCGACCGGCCAGTTGTCCGCCCCGATCAGCATGGGATCCTGCTTGGCGAGCCACTCCGCCGCCCCGACGCCGATGCCCGGGCAGGTCTTTACGTAGCGCGCGTTGTCCTTCCCCCACAGCCGGTTCCAGCCGGTATTGATGAGGACCGCGTCGCCCGGCTGCAGCGTGATCCGCTGCTTCGCGAGCGCGTCCTGCAGGTCCTTGACCGTGATCTCGTACGTATCGGGCAGCATGTCCACGCCCTTGAGCCCGGCTACGTCGATCAGCACCCCGCGGGTCATCAGCATCCCGACCTTCTCGATGCCGAGCTTGGTAAAGCCGCCCCGCGTGGAGATGGCGCCGGTCTTGAAACAGTTGTAGTGGCTGTCCTCGTGGGTCTGGTGGGCGAAGCCGTCGAACTGGGTGCCGACCTGGCCGATCTCGGAGATGACTATCTCCTCGTTGGAGCCGCGGCGGTTCGAGAAGTCGTTCATGAACGTCCGCTTCACGTGGACGTCGAAGCGGCGGGTGCCGAAGAACGGCATCTTGTCGTTCATCACATGGGCGATCTCGATGACCTCGCCGGTCTTGATGAGCTGCGTGGCGCGCAGCACGCTCGCCGGCTTCATGTGGTTGCCGGAGCCGCGCTCGTCGCCCGCGCCCCACTTCGAGGGACAGCGCTGGCTTTCGGGCGGCACGGTCCAGCTCTGCGCCAGAGCGGGCGCGCAGGCCAGGGCGGATACTGCGGCGAAGACCACTCCCACCACGGTGTGTCGCATGGTCGTTCTCCTCCTGAGCCTTTTGTGGGCCACGGGGTCGGGTTGGGTCAAATTGCGCGCCGAGTCTATACCCCTTCCGCGCTTGACGCCACGCCACGGCCGGCGCCGGATGGAGAGCTGCCCGCCCGCCGTCACGTCATCGTTACCCGGTAATGTTGCCCCGATCGGCCCGGCCCGGGCCGACCGTCCCTTCTCCCGACGCGGGAATTTCACTAGTTAGGCCACCCGGCCTCGGTGGGTGCGTATGGCACGCCTGCTGCGTGTAGAGCCGCGGGTCGTTCAGGCTGCGTCCGGGGGGGAGCACGTGCCGCTAACTGGACAAGAGCAAACGTCTTTCCTCGCGGAGATCAGCGTGCTCCTGGGGTCGCCGCTCGAGACCGAGCGGATGCTGTCCCGGGTCTCCCGGCTGGCGGTCCCCCTGCTCGGAGACCTCTGCGCGGTCGACCTCCAGGACGCGGACGGTGCCATTCGCCGCGCCGCCTGTGCACACCTGGATCCCACCAAGGAGGGTGTGGCCTACGAGGCGCGAGCCCGCTACGGCTTCCGCGCGGAGGCGCCGAACGGGATCCACGGGGTTCTCCGCTCCGGGCGCTCGGCCCTGGTCTCTCCGGCCACGTCGACCGACCTGGCCCAGGCGGCCCAGAATGACGAACAGCTTGAGCTCTTTCGGCAGCTCGGCGTCACTTCGTGGATGGTCGTGCCCATGGTCGTGCGGGAGCGGACCCTGGGAGCCATCACGCTGGCGATCACGGAGTCCGATCGGCGGTATGCGTCGAGCGATCTCCTCTTCGCCGAAGCGGTGGCCCGTCAGGTGGCGCTGGCGGGACACAATGCCCGCCTTCAGCGAGATGCCGACGCGGCCCGGGCGGCCGCGGAGGCCGCGAATCGCGCCCGGGACCAGTTCCTGTCCACCCTCTCGCACGAGCTGCGGTCTCCGCTGAACGCCGTCTATGGCTGGGCCACGATGCTCGAGCAAGGTCAGCTCGACCAGGAGCAGGCCCGGCGGGCCGTCCAGGTCATTCTCCGCAACGTGAAAGCCCAGGTCCGCCTCGTCGATGACCTGCTCGATGTCTCCCGGGTGGCCAGCGGCAAGCTCCGGCTGAACGTCCAGCCCGTCGATCTCCGGAGGGTCGTCGAGGACGCGGTGGACGGAATCCGTCCGGCCGCGGACGCGAAGGGCATCCGCCTGCAATCCGTGCTGGCTTCTCCCGGCGGGCCCGTCAGCGGTGATCCCGACCGACTGCAGCAGGTGCTGTGGAACCTCGTGAGCAACGCGGTGAAGTTCACCCCGAGAGGCGGCCGGGTCCAGATCCAGCTGCAGCGGGTCAATTCGCACGTCGAGCTCATCGTGACCGACACGGGCCAGGGGATCGAGCCGGCCGTGCTCCCCTACGTCTTCGACCGATTCCGGCAGGGGGACGCCACCAGCACCCGGGCTCACGGCGGTCTCGGCCTCGGCCTCGCCCTCGTACGGAGCCTGGTGGAGCTTCACGGCGGATCCGTCCTCGCGGAGAGTCCGGGGGGTGGGCAGGGGGCGACCTTCGTCGTGAAGCTGCCCTTGATGATCGCCAACCTCGCGGCGCCCGCGGCGGGCAAGCCCGACCCGCTCGAGCGGGCCGGCGCGCCCGTCGCCGGCATCTCGCTCGCGGGGGTTCGCATCCTCGTGGTCGATGACGACCCGACCGCGGTGGAGCTGAACCGCGAGATCCTGCTCCAGGCCGGCGGTGAGGTGAGGGGGAGCGCGACCGGCCGCGAGGCTCTGGAGGTGCTCGGGCAGTGGCGGCCCGACGTCATCGTCTCCGATATCGAGATGCCCGGAATGGACGGATACTCCCTCATCCGACAGGTCAGAGCGCTCGATCCGGAGCAAGGCGGCAAGACACCCGCGGTGGCCCTGTCCGCCTACAGCCGTCCGGAAGACCGGGTCCGGAGCCTCATGGCCGGGTTCAACCTCCACGTGTCCAAGCCGGTGGAGCCGAGTGAGCTGACCACGATCGTGGCCAGCCTGGCTGGTCGAGTCGGCTGACGGGCAGGCGCCGCCGCTGCGCGTAACCGCTGGACATCCGCTCACGGAACGGTTTAGGCTCTGTCCTGCTCGATGACGAAACGGTCCGGTGGATCCGGACAGAGGACGCATGGAAACGGACCCCTCGGGACCTACTGACGCGGAGTCGCCCCCCCCACGGCACGCGGGCAAGCCGATCGTTGCCGTGTTCAACTCCAGCTCCGACACGGTCGAGATGCTGCGGACCGCCCTGGAGGCACAGGGCCTGCACACCGTGTCGGGGCACATCGCCGATCTCAAGAAGGGCGAGCTCGACTTCGTCTCCTTCGTCGAGCACCATCGGCCGGCCGTGATCGTCTACGACATCTCCCCGCCCTACGAGACGAACTGGAACTTCCTGCGGCTCGTCCGCAGCTCGCAGCCGGCCCAGACCAGCCGCTTCATCCTGACCACGACCAACAAGCCCGTCCTCGACAAGCTGGTCGGCGAGAACGAGGCGATCGAGATCATCGGCAAGCCCTACGACCTCGACCGCGTGGTCGCGGCGGTGCGGGGCGCGCTGGGCCCCGCCCGCTAGACGACGGCATGCCCGTTTCCCTCGTCACCGGCACCAGCACCGGTATCGGCTTCGCCACCGCGCTACACCTCGCGCGCCACGGCCACCGGGTCGTGGCGACCATGCGCAACCTGGCGAAGGCCGGGCCGCTCGAGGAGGCGGCGCGCCGGGAGAGCCTGCCGCTCACCGTGCGCGAGCTGGACGTCACCCGCCAGGACTCGATCGACGGCGCGGTGGCCGCGACGCGGGAGCGCGAGGGAGCCATCGACGTCCTCGTGAACAACGCGGGCATCGGCGGGGCGACCCCGCTCGAGCTCACGCCCGAGGCCGAGCATCGCGCGATGTTCGAGGCCAACTACTGGGGCCCGATCCGGATGATCCACGCGGTGCTGCCGTCCATGCGGGAGCGGCGGGCCGGGTGCATCGTCAACGTCACGTCGATCGCGGGGCGGGTGGCCACCCCGAACCAGATCCCGTACTCCGCCTCCAAGCACGCGCTGGCCGCGGTGAGCGAGGCGCTGGCCCACGAGGTGGCCGCCTTCGGGATCCGCGTGGCCATCATCGAGCCCGGGGTGATCCAGACCGCCATCTTCGAGAACTCGGCGGGCGCTACCCGCTACGACAAGACCTCGCCGTACCGGCAGATCATGCGCCGCAACGGCAAGCTCTTCGCGGCGGGCTTCCGCAACCCGGGCAAGCCGGAGACCGTCGCGGCGGCGATCCTCGACGCCATCACCACCGACCGGCCGCGGCTGCGCTATCCGGTCGGTGTCGACGCGGAGGGCCTGGCCGCCGGGCGCGCCCGGATCAGCGACGAGGAGTGGGTCGCGATGGGCGGCGAGCTGAGCGACGAGGAGTACAACGCCCGCTTCAAGCGCTACTTCGGGATCGACCTCCGCTAGCACCCTCTCCCCTTCGGGGAGAGGGTAGGGTGAGGGGGCTAGAGGCGGGCCATCACCCGGTCCGCGAGCTGCTGGCTGAAGCGCCACTTCTCGTCCGTGCCGGTGGCCCACATCAGCTCCCGCAGGCCGCCGCGCTCGAGCTCCTGGATGCGCTCGATCAGCTCCTCCGCTTCACCCACCAGGCAGGTGTCGCGCACCAGGTCGGTGTCGATCAGCTCGGCCTCGCCCGGGTGGATGTAGGTGTAGTGGCCCTCGTGGGTGCGGAAGTGCCGGTGCTCGGCCGGGATCTCCTCCACCCGCGCGCAGTAGCGCTTCCAGATGCGCCGCAGGAAGGGCGGCGGCTCGATGCCGCGCTCGTGTACCGCATCGTAGAAGTAGTAGACGCTGGCCATCACGTTCGGCCCCACCGCGCGGATGACGCGCTCGGAGTCGGCCGCCTCGCCCGGCTCGAGCAGGACGATGCTGGTGAGCGCGCACATGTGGAAGTCCTCCCCGAGCGTGCGCCCGTCGCGCCGGGCCCCGACCCGCGCCCGCGCGAGGGCCTCGGCCGGCGCCAGCCCGCGGGGCGGGATCGCGAAGACGAGGCCGTCGCCGTACTGGCCCGCCAGCTCCATGGCGCGCGGCCCGAAGGCGGAGACGTAGAGCGGGATGCGCGGCTCGAGGCTCATGTACTTCTTCTCGCGGATCAACATCTTGATCGGGTGCCGCGTGCCCTCGTAGACGTAGTCCACCACGTCGCCCTGGAGCAGGCCGCGCAGGACGCGCAGGTACTCGGCATAGTACGCGATGCGCATCGGCGGCTGGCCCATGCTACGCAGGGCGGTATTGCCGGTGCCGATGCCGAGATGCACGCGGCCCGGCGCGAGCCGATTGAGCGTGGCCATGGCCGCCACGTGCACCGGCGGGATGCGCGTGCCGCAGATGGCCACGCCGGGGCCCAGGCGCAGCCGGGACGTCTGGCGGGCGGCCAGGGCCAGCACCGCGTAGCAGTCGGAGAACAGCATCTGGCTGTCGGCGACCCAGGCCGAGTCGTAGCCCAGGGACTCGATGTGGGGGTAGAACCCGATCTCGTCGATGTCGGCCATCACGCACACGCTCATGCGCATGTCTCGGTCCTTTCCGGGTCTCGGGTCACTGCTTGTCGCGGATCGATTCGAGCATCTGCCGCGCGCGGGGCATTTCCTTGAGCGTCCAGCGCGGCCGGTCCGTCGGCGCGCGCTCGGCGAGGACGGACTGGAGCTGCTGGCGCGCCTCCGCGTAGCGGCCCAGGTTGATGTAGAGCTGTGCCAGCTCGATGCGCACGCCGGTCTGCCTGGGGTCGAGCCGCTGCGCGGTCTTGAAGTGCTCCTCCGCTTCCTTGCTGTCGCCGCCCAGCACCAGCGGCAGCTCGCGGGCGATGCTGCCGGCCATGACGTGCGCCGCGATGTTGTTGGGGTCGAGGCGCAGCACGATGTCGACCTGCTTGCGGAGATCGCGCAGCGCGAGGGCCGAGCGGAGCAGGCCCTTGGCCTGCGACCACGTGCCGAGCGTGATCGCGTACCAGATATGGGCTTCCGCGTCGTTCGGGGCCAGCTCGGTGGCGCGCTTGGCATAGTCGCGCGCCCGGGCGTAGGCCGCGATCTTATCTGCCTCGGTCTTCGCGCGCTCTTCGCCGAAGAGGAACCAGGCGCGGGCCAGGGCCAGGAGCGTGGGCAGGTCGGCGGCGCCGCCCCGGGCCACGTGGGCCTCGAGCAGATCGCGGGCGCGGTCGATGCGCGCGGGATCGTCCTGGTACTGGCGTAGCATCGCGCGCGCGGTCTCGGCGGGCGTCGGGGTCTGGGCGATCGCGGGAGCGAGGCCGCCCAGCAGCAGCAGGGTCGCTAGGAGGAGCGGCCGCGGCATGGCCCGATCGTACTGGCCGCCAGTAGCGGGGTGGGGAAGAAAATGCGCCAGAGAGGGCCTGTGAGCCGGGTTCTGTCTGACCGCCCCGGTTTCCCGTGACGGCGAGATGATCATTTCTCTAGGACGCCGGTTACCCGGCGCCTCAAGCGGCCATACCCGAGAGCACCACGCGGGCCGCGCTTCACCTGCTCTCGCGAGCAGGATCGCTCTCCTATTTGGCCTTGCTCCGGGTGGGGTTTACCGAGCCGACCCGGTCACCCGGGCCGCTGGTGAGCTCTTACCTCACCGTTTCACCCTTACCGCCCGTGAGGGCGGCGGTTTGCTTTCTGTGGCACTGTCCATGGGGTCACCCCCCCTGGCCGTTAGCCAGCACCCTGCCCTGCGGAGCCCGGACTTTCCTCCCGCGCGGTTTCCCGTGCCGGCGATCATCCAGCCTTCTCTGACGCAATCAAAGAGCGTGTGTCGCTGCGGCAAAGTATAGCCCGTCAGGGCTCGCCCCGCTTGGCTGCCTTCCGCTGCGCCCGGTGTTCGAGCTCCCAGTATCGCCGGTCCCGCTCTGCCAGGATCTCCTCCGTGGTGCGGAGCGGCGCCGTCGCCGACTGCTCCACGCCCAGCGCGTGGCCGATCTCATCGACCCGGTCCTGGTCGGGGGTGGACACGCTGCCGCCGGCCGCCTCTTCTCCCGAGCTCTGCGCCCGCTGCCAGTCCGCGTCCAGGTCGCCGGCGCTCGCCGCGGGCCCGGTCTCGTGGTGCTCGAGCACCTCGCGCAGGAGACCCACCGTCCGCCCTTGATCCTCCGCGCCTTCCCGACCGCGCCGCGTGGCCGTCGTCCGCTTCCGTCCGCGGCGCTTGGCCCGCCGGGCCGGGGCTGCGCCGCCCTTCTTCTTCGCCGTCTTCGGGCTGGTCCGCGTCGGCTTGCGCTTGCTCATCGCTCACCTCCCCCGGGTCCTCGCTGCTGCGCCCTATCATACGCCGCGATTTGACGCTCCTCCGGCCGTCTGCTAGGGTTGCCCCGCGAATCGCTTCTCCACGGTTCCTCTCGAACGACGACGTCTCAGGGAGGTCGCAATGGCGCACGAAGCGCACGATCCGGAAGCCGGCACATCGATGTCGCGTCGCGTGATGCTCCGTAGCGTGGGCGCGGCGGTGGGCGCCGCGGTGCTCGCGCCGCGGCTGGTGGGCGCGCAGACGCCGTCCAGCGGGCCGGTGGCCCCGCCGAGCACGGTCACCAGCCCGCCGCGCGACTTCAGCCCGCGCGGGGCGCCCACCACCTACTTCACCGACCCCGACGTGCTCACCGTCGAGCCCGCGTTCGACGACCTCCGGCAGCCGAATGCCCCGATCCAGCGGCTGTGGACCGGCGCGCTCTGGTCGGAAGGGCCGGCGTGGAACGCGCAGGGCCGCTACCTCGTGTGGAGCGATATCCCGAACAACCGGCAGATGCGCTGGATCGAGGACAACGGCCACGTCAGTGTCTTCCGCACGCCGTCGAACAACAGCAACGGCAACACGTTCGACTTCCAGGGCCGCCAGCTCTCCTGCGAGCACGTGACCCGCCGCGTGGTGCGCTACGAGCTCGACGGCTCGACGACCGTCGTGGCGTCCATGTTCAACGGCAAGCGGCTCAACTCACCCAACGACGTGGTGCCGCACCCGGACGGCAGCTACTGGTTCACCGACCCGCCCTACGGGGCCCAGTTCTACGAGGGCACGGTGGACGCGCCGGGCGGGCCCGCCAACCTGGCCGGCCGGCTCAATCCGCGGCTCGGCCAGCCGCCCGAGCTGGGCGGCTACAAGCGCGAGCTGCCCACCGCGGTGTACCGGTTGGACAAGGGCGGCGCCCTCACCCAGGTGGCGGGGGAGAATCTGGTGCCCGATCCCAACGGGCTCTGCTTCTCGCCCGACTTCAAGAAGCTCTACGTGGTCAGCACCGGCAAGGGGCCGGGCGACACGCACGCGGGCGGCAAGGGCGAGATGTACGTGTTCGACGTCGGCGCGGACAACAAGCTCAGCAACGGCAAGCTCTTCAGCAACTTCATGGTGGACGGCGTCAAGTGCGGGCCCGACGGCGTGCGCTCCGACGTGGACGGCAATCTCTGGTGCTCGAGCAATGCGGGCCGCGACGTGGGCTATAGCGGGGTGACGGTGTGGACGCCGCAGGGTCAGCTCATCGGGCGCATCCGGCTGCCCGAGATCTGCGGCAACGTCTGCTTCGGCGGGCCCAAGCGCAACCGCCTGTTCATGGCGGCCAGCCAGTCGCTCTACGCGGTCTACACCGCCACGCAGGGCGCCGCGCCCGGCTAAATCGGGGTCAGGTCTTGAATTCCTACATTTTCATCGCGCTCGGAGACGCCTGGCGCGCGGAAATGTAGGAATTCAAGACCTGACCCCATCTAAGCGTGACCCCATCTAAGCGCCATCTACGACATGAAGCTCGGAATCTACCTGAACGCGCAGCA
>DASQAL010000305.1:0-3327 GCA_035635775.1 Candidatus Acidiferrum sp. | reverse complement strand
CCGCAGTCGATACACTCGTCGGGGTGTATGAAGAGCTGATTCGGGCCCTCGTAGATACAGTCGACCGGGCAGACCTCGACACAGGCTTTGTCCTTGACGTCGATACACGGCTCGGTGATGACATACGCCATGGCCATTCCCTCTCTGGTTCTCAGGTTTTCAGTTCGCGGCGATCCCCCTCGCCGAACAGGAAGGAGAGGAGCACGTACCTCTTCCCGCGCGTCACGGGCAGCGCCTCGTGCAGGTGGGACCCGGAGAACACCACCGCGCCGCCCGCGCCGGGCCGGTAGAGGTACGCCCCGTACTCGGGGAAACGCAGATGCCCGCCCTCGTACCCTTCGTTCAGGTTCAAGGTCAGCGCGAATCTCCGGTGCTCCGTCGACGGGCTCAGGTTGTCCCGGTGCGCCCTGAAATACCCGCCCTCGGCCGCATCGTAGCAGGCGATCTTGAACCCCTCGAACCGCGTCGCCCGGAACGCGAACGCCTTGCGAACCTCCGGCATCACCCGGCGCCCAACCGCGGCGGTCAGGCTGCGCAACAGCTCCGGATCCTCAACCGTGTGGTCCCGCCGCCGCTTCGCTTCCGGATCGAGCCCGTCCTCGCGCCGCCCCTCGCGGGTCCGCTCGACGCCGGTCTCGACGCTCCCCCGCGTCTCCAGCACGTGGACCAGCCGCGCGCAGGTCTCCAGGTCGAGCGCCCCCGGGATGAGCAGCACCGGCGCCTGACCCGACACCTCGACCGCCCGCTCGCCCGCGTGCCGGGCCGCCGCCCCGCGGAGCTCATCGGGCGGCGCGCCCTCGAGCGCGCGGACGCCGAGCACCCGCAGGTTCGGATCGAGAAGCACGAGCCGGGCGCTCTCGTCGCCTTCACCCAGGAACATCGCCTGGACCGCGCCCTCGCCGTCGACCAGCACCGGGAACGCCCGCTCGCCGTCCCCTCCCCCCGAGGTGACCGCGACCACGGCCGCGTCCGGCCCGGCCCAGTCCGCGTAGCGGGACACGAGGTCCAGTGACTCCGGCCCGCAGAACACGAGCGCCACCGGCCGGCCGCCCGCGATCCCGTAGAAGCGCGTCGGAACGCCGCGCGACGGCAGGACGAAGTCGGGCGCCCGCTCGCCGATCTCGATCATGTCACTCTCGCAGCACCCATTCATCGCACTCCTTTGGCGAACTCGCTTTCTTGGATGAAGCGCCAGCCGGCGCGCTCCGCCGCGCCCCGGTCGTCGCTCGCACCGGAAATGCCGAGGATGTTGCCGACCATCACGTAGTCATGCCCCGGAATGTACTGCCGAAGCTGGCGCAAGAAGTCGTGCTTCTCGATGCCGCATGGCCCCACGAACGAGCAGATGTGGTGCCAGTCCGGACAGTGCAGCGTCACCATCCCCCAATTCCCACAGAGGCCGACGATATGGCCATGCTCGCGCAGCTTGACGAGATCGGACAGCTTCACAGGACCCTGGCTGACCTCCAGTGTCTCGTCCACGTCGAACGCGTACACGGCCATCGCGGTTTCCTCCAGCCACAGCGTGGAAGAGTGGACCGAGCGTAGCCATCTGGACGGGTATGGGCAAGGACAAACGACCGCCCGAAGAGCGCGTTCGAGCCGGCGATGGTGACCGAGGCGCTCGAGGCGCTCGCGCTCAAGCCCACGCGCCAGAGCATCGCGGTGCGGCTGGTCGCCCTGGCCTGGGCGCCATGCTGGCGCGACCGGGCCCAGGCCGACACGCCGGCCTGGGAGCAAGTCGAGCCCGCATTCAAATCGTGTGGTGTATCGTGGGGGATACACCATGCGCCGGCGATCATTCGTCGTTTTCCTCGCGCTCGCTTGTCTTCTGTCCCTTCTCGTCCCCTCACCGCTTCCCCCCTCACCCTACCCTCTCCCCGCTGGGGAGAGGGACGTCAGGGGCACCGTCGTGCGGACGGTGGATGGCGATACCGTGCATGTGAGGCTCGCGGGTCGGGTGGAGAAGGTGCGGTACATCGGCATCGACACGCCGGAGGTCCATCATCCGAAGCGAGGCGAGGAACCGGGAGGACGCGCGGCGACCGAGATCAACCGAGGGCTCGTCGGCGACCGAGCGGTGCGGCTCGAGCCCGACGTGCAGCTCCGCGACCGCTACGGGCGGCTCCTGGCCTACGTGTGGGTCAAGCGCGCCGACGGCGTCGAAGTCATGGTCAACGCGGAGCTGGTCCGGCTCGGCTACGCGCAGGTCATGACGGTGCCGCCCAACGTGCGGCACGCCGAGCTGTTCCGGAAGCTGGCCGCCGAGGCGCGCGAGAATCATCGTGGTCTGTGGGCGGGGCCTCTGCGCCCCTGAGCGCGTATACTGAGCCTCCCATGAAGATCGGTCCCGTCGAGATCCCCGCGCTGGCCCGCCTGGCCCCGATGGCGGGCATCACCAATGCGCCCTTCCGGCTCATCGCGCGGGAGTGCGGCAGTGGGCTCACCACCTCGGAGGAGATGGACGCGGCCTCGCTCCTGACCGGCCACCCGCACGCCGACGCCATCGCCGCCTACTATCCCGCGGAGCGGCCGCTCGCCATGCAGCTCCTGGGTAAGGACCCCGATCGGCTCGCGCGGGCCGCCGAGCGCTGCCAGGTCCTGGGCGCCGACATCGTGGATCTCAATATGGGCTGCCCCATGCCCCAGATCACCGGCAAGGGCAAGGGCGCCGCGCTCATGCGCGACGTGCCCGCCACCGCGCTCATCCTGCGCGCGCTGCGCAAGGCGGTGAGCGTGCCGCTCACCGTCAAGATCCGCGGCGGCTGGGACGACGAGCACTTGAACGCGGTCGAGGTGGCCCAGATGGCGGAGGCCGAGGGCGTGGACGCCATCACCGTGCACCCGCGCACGCGCTCGCAGCGCTTCACCGGCAAGGCCCCGTGGGCCATCATCCGGGAAGTCGTGGACGCGGTGAGCGTGCCGGTCACCGGTAACGGCGACGTGCGCTCGATGGAGGAGGCGCGGCGGATGGCGGCCGAGACTGGGTGCGGCTCCGTGATGATCGGCCGCGGCGCGCTCGGCAGCCCCTGGATCTTCGACGAGTCCTTCGACGCGCTCTCGCGGGAGGGCCAGCGCGCCTACAAGGCCCGCGTCATCGCGCGCCACGTCGCCCTGATCCGCGAGCACTTCGGAGAGAAGTACGCGCTGGTGCAGATGAAGAAGCACCTGGCCTGGTACACGGAAGGGCTCGGCCACGCCACCGAGTGCCGCGCCCGCATCTTCCAGACGCGCTCGCCCGACGAGGTGTGGGAGGTGTTCCAGTCCTACTGGGACCGGCCCCGCCCGGAGATCTCCCAGACCGCCTCGACCTTGTCGGCCCGCATC
>DASQAL010000304.1:0-2187 GCA_035635775.1 Candidatus Acidiferrum sp. | reverse complement strand
AGTTGTCGCCCGAGAGGTTGAGCTTGATCGAGTCCACCCCGTACTTCAGGAACATCCGCACCGCCTTCCGCATCTCCTCGGGCCCAGTCACCGCCACCCCGAAGCTGAACTCGGGAAACGGCAGGTGCGGCAGCGTCTCGTGGCCGAGCCCGCCCACCACCGTGATCTCCTGGCTGGCCGCCAGATAGCGCGGCCCCGGGATGAGCCCCTGGTTGATCGCGTTGCGGGTGACCACGTCGAGCCGCGGCTTGGCGCATGCCGCGCCCACGCAGGAGGTCCAGCCGGCCTCTAGATAGCGCTTGGCCACGCTGGCCGACCAGAGCACGTGCTCCTCGAGAGGCAGGCGCTGCAGATCGGAGAGATTGGCCGCGTCGTTCCAGGAGAAGTGGGTGTGGGCCTCGACCAGGCCCGGCATGAGGGTGGCACCGGCCCCGTCGATGACGGTGACGCCGGCGGTGGGCAGCGAGCGCGGGCCCCGGCCCACGCGCGAGATGCGGTTGCCCTGGACCAGCACTTCGCCGGGATACGGCTGGGCGCCGGTACCGTCGATGATGCGGACGTTGGTGAAGAGCACGCTCGTCGTCGTCATCGGTCGCTCTCCTTAGCGGGCCCGCTACATGCGCTGGGCGTAGAAGCGCCGCAGCAGGTCGTCGCACTCTTCATGCTTCTCGACCATGGTCCAGTGCCCGCAGCGCGGGAGTACCGTCACCCGAGCGCCGCGAATCCGCTCGCCGATCTGCCGCACCGCCTGCGCGGGGGCGATCGCGTCCTCGTCGCCGGTGACCAGCAGCGTCGGGCACTCGATGCTGCTCACCTCCACCGCCTGCGCGTCGGCGAGCGCCTCGCAAGAGCGCGCATAGCCGTCCGGGCACTGGCGCATGACCAGCTCCCGCACCGCCGCCACCGCCACCGGCCGCCGCGTCCGCGTCTCGGTCGAGATCGCCCCCTGCACCAGCGCGTCGGCGATGGCCTGCATGCCCGCCTCCCCTTCCGCGCGCGCCTTCTCCCCGCGCGCGCGGATGGCCGGCCGCGCGGTGTCGGGCGGGCACAGCAGCGGGCCGAAGAGGGCGAGGCTCCGCACCAGCCGCGGCGCCGCCACCGCCAGGTGAAAGGCCACGATGGTCCCGAGCGAATGGGCGGCCACGTGGACGCGCTCCAAGCCGAGCGTCGCGCACACGCGCTGCATCGCCTGGACGAAGCGCTCGATCGAGAGCGGCCCCTCCACCCGATGCGAGCGGCCCGAGCCGGGCAGGTCCGGCCGGATTGTCCGATGGTGATCCAGCGCGGGCAGGACCGGGGTCCAGACGTTGGAGGTGCCGCCGAGGCCGTGGATCATCAGCACGGCCTCGCCGCTGCCATCGGTCTCGACCGCCATGCGCTCGACGAACTGCGTGGTCACGCGGGGTTCCGGCCCGTCCTCACGCGGCGGGCCGGCTCAGGCGCCCGCGCGCCGGCCCTTTCTGAGGATCCTTGTGGAACACGCCGTCCTTCATGACGCCGAGCAGCCGCGCCCCGTCCTGTAGCACCGCGATGTTGGCCACCGGATCGCCGTCCACCAGAAGCAGGTCGGCGAGGTGCCCCTCCTTGATCTGGCCGAGCTCGTCGCCCCGCATCATGATCTGGCCCCCGAGCTGCGTCGCGGCCAGCAGCGACTCCATCGGGGTGAACCCGAGGTACTTGACGAAGTACTCCAGATCCTTCGCGTTGGTGCCGTGCTTGATCCAGGCGAAGCCATAGTCCCCGCCGGGCAGGATGCGGATGCCGCGCCGGTGCATCTTCTTGAGCGTCTCGCAGGCGACCTCGAGCTCGCGGTGGTAGCCCATCTGCTTGGCGGACTCGGGCGAGATCCCCCACGGGGCCGCGTTGAACGAAGTGTTGATGAGCCAGGCGATGCCGGGGGCGACGAAGTGGTAGTCCTTCCTGGCCTCCAGCATGTCGAGGGCTTCCTCGTCGGCGAAGCTCGCGTGGTAGATGATCTCGATGCCGTGGCGCACGCACTGCTTCACCGCCTCCGCCGACCGCGCGTGGGCGGAGACCCGCTTGCCGCGCACGTGGGCTTCCTTCACCGCGACCGCGATCTCCTCCTCGGTCATCGGGGTGAGCTCGGCCGGGATGCCCGCGATGTATTCCCCGGAGAGATTCAGCTTGACGGTGTCCACCCCGTACTTGAGGAACATGCGCACCGTC
>DASQAL010000303.1:0-3238 GCA_035635775.1 Candidatus Acidiferrum sp. | reverse complement strand
TGGCCCCGCGCGGCATCCACCAGGCCATCCTCGAGGGGACTCGTGTCGCCCGCCTCGTCTGAGCCGACGTCCTCCGCTCCGCCTGCGTCGGCCTGGACGGTCGCGGCCGAGCCGCTTCCCGAGACGCGGCCTCTCGACAGGGACCGTCGCGCGGACGTCGTGGTGGTCGGCGCCGGCTACACCGGCTTGTCGGCGGCGCTGCACCTTGCCGAGCGCGGCGCGGAGGTGGTGGTGCTCGACGCCGCGGAGCCGGGCTGGGGCGCCTCGGGACGGAATGGCGGCCAGATCATCCCGGGGCTCAAGGACGACCCGGACGAGCTCGAGCGCCGGTTCGGCGAGGAGCCGGGCCGCCGGATGTGGGAGATCGCGGGCACCGCTGCCGATTTCGTCTTCGAGCTCATCGCCCGGCACAAGATCGCGTGCCACGCCGAGCGGTGCGGGTGGATCGCGGCGGCCCCGCACGCGGCCGCGCTCGAGAGCTTGCGGTCGCGAACGGAGCAATGGCAGCGGCGCGGCGCGCCCGTCGAGCTGCTGGACGCGAACCGGATCGCGGAGCTGACCGGGACCCCCGGCTACGCGGGCGGCATGCTCGACCGCCGCGCCGGCGCGCTCCAGCCGCTGGCCTTCGTGCGCGGGCTGGCCTGGGCGGCCCAGCAGGCCGGTGCGGCCATCCACGGAGGCTCCCTTGTACGCGGGCTCGAGGTGGCGCCCGGCGGCTGGCGGGTGGACACGCAAGCCGGGAGCGTGACCGTCCGATCAGTCATCCTCGCCACCAACGCCTATACCGACGACCTGTGGCCGGGGCTCAGGCGCACCGTGCTGCCCGTGCAGAGCTACCAGGTCGCCACGCGGCCGCTGCCCGAGGACGTGCGGCGTCACGTGCTGCCCGGCGGCCAGGTGGTCTCCGACCTGCGTCGCATCCTGTTCTATTTCCGCCTCGATCCGGAGGGCCGCCTGCTCATGGGCGGGCGCGGCCCCCTCGACGACCGCGGCGATCCCGCCCTGTTCGCGCGGCTGGAGGCGGTGGCGCGGCGGTTCTTTCCCCGGATCGACGCCACGCCGTGGGAGCACCGCTGGAGCGGGCGGGTCGCGCTCACCGCCGATCACCTGCCGCACCTGCACGAGCCGCGGCCCGGGGTGCTGATCGGGCTCGGCTACAACGGCCGGGGTGTCGCCATGGCGACGGTCATGGGCAAGCTGCTCGCCGATCGCGCGCTCGGCGCCTCGCGTGCCGAGATCGGCTGGCCGGTGACCCCGATCGAGCCGATCCCGCTCCATCGGTGGCGCCTGCCCGCCATGGCGCTCGTGGTGCACTGGAAGCGTTTCCAGGACTGGCGCGACGCCCGCTGAACGCGCTACACTCTGATCCTAACCCGCTCCAAGAGGAGGCGACTCTCCATGGCGAAGATCAAGCACATTGCGCTCTCGACTCAGGACGTCGACAAGACCGCGAAGTTCTACATCGACGTGTTCGGCATGAAGGAGATCGCCCGGATCGACAGCCCCGGGGCCCGGGGCTACTACCTGAGTGACGGCGACCTCAACCTGGCCATCCTCAACTTCAAGAACGACGCGGTGGCCGGAGTCGAGCGCGGGAAGGGCTGGAGCGGCATCCATCACATCGGGTTCCAGGTCGAGAGCCTGGAGGCCATCGCCGAGCGGCTGGCCGCGGCGGGCTCCGAGCCGCGTCACGACATCAACGAGGCCCTCGGGGTCGGCTACGGCCGGGAGGCGCACGGCAACGTCGAGGTGAAGTACACCGGCCCCGACGGCGTCACGGTCGACGTCTCGGAGACCGGCTGGGTCGGCACCTCCGGCTTCAGCGTCTAGCCTCTCCCAGAAGGCGGATCGCAAAGTGGGCCCGAGCGAGGATCCGGTACCGGTCCGTGACCGGGTCACGGTCCTCACCTCCGTCGTCCTGCTGCTCATCGCGGCCGCGGCCTGGGTGTCCGTCGTCCGGTCGAGCCTGCGGGGCGACGACATGATGATGACAATGCCGATGCCGGCCACCGTCGCGGACGGCCTGGCCTTCGTCGTCAGCTGGGGCGTCATGATGACCGCGATGATGCTGCCGAGCGCGCTTCCGATGATCTCGCTGTACGGCGCCACTCAGCGGGGCCCCGCCGGAGCGGCCACCAAGGGCGTGCCGGTCGCGGTCTTTACCCTCGTCTACCTCGCCCTGTGGGCCGCGAGCGGGATCCCGGTGTATTTCGCCCATACCCTCCTGATGACGCTGGCTGGGTCCGCGTTCGCCTACGCGATCGCGGTGATCCTGCTGGCGGCCGGGGCGTTTCAGCTTTCGCCCCTCAAGCAGGTGTGTCTGCGGGCGTGTCGGAGCCCGTTGGGCTTTCTCCTCGGCCACTGGCGCGCCGGCCGTCGGGGCAGCCTGGCGCTCGGCTGGTCGCACGCGGTGTACTGTCTCGGCTGCTGCTGGGCGCTCATGCTGGTGCTCGTCGCCGCCGGCGCGATGGGCCTCCGGTGGGTGCTCCTCATCACCGCGGTGGTGGCGGCCGAGAAGCTGCTCCCGGGCGGCGAATGGTTTGCGCGGGCCGCCGGCGGGGCGCTCCTGCTCCTGGGCGTGACGGTGGCCCTTCGTCCCGATCTCGTGACGGTGCTGCGCGGCGGGCACGCGATGTGAGCGCCCGCATCACCAGTGGAGGATGACCATGGCGAACCCTCAGTGGAAGATCAGCGGCGACTACTTCGAAGCGTGCAGCTGCGATTCCGTCTGCCCATGCCCGACCTCGGGCCTGGCTGCGCAACCGACCAAAGGAGCCTGCGACGCGGGCCTCGTCTTCCACGTCGAGCGCGGCTCGCACGGCACGACCAAGCTCGACGGGCTCAGCTTCGCGGTGCTACTGCACACCCCGGGGCCGATGATCGCGGGCAACTGGACCGTGGGCATGATCGTGGACGATCGGGCCACCGCCGAGCAGCGCGACGCGCTCGTGGCGATCGGCAGCGGGCAGGGCGGGGGCCCGATGGCGGCGGTCGGGCCGCTGGTGAGCAAGTTTGCCGGGGTGGAGAGCAAGCCGATCCGGATCGAGCGCGGCGCGATGCAGCGGTCCGCGTCCATTCCCGGCATGCTCGACATCGCGGTGGAGGGCATTCCCGGCGCCAGCCCGACCGAGCCGATCTACCTCGACAATGTCGGCCACCCCGCCGCGAGCCGCCTCGCCCTCGCCAAGGCGTCCCGGGGCCACATGCACGCGTTCGGGATCAACTGGGACGACACCTC
>DASQAL010000302.1:0-6287 GCA_035635775.1 Candidatus Acidiferrum sp. | reverse complement strand
TCAAGACCTGACCCCGGGCTAGCCGGCGGCGCGGACCAGGGTGAGGTGGTCCTCGACGGTGTCCTTCGCGGTGATCGCGCGGAGCACGACCTCATCCACCGCGCCGTCCCAGGCCGCGAGCGCGCGCTTGATGCCGTCGGCGGAGGTGGCCGCGATGGCGGTGTCGACCGGCTTCACGCCCATCCTGACGAAGTGGGCGTGGTACGCGGGGATGGAGTCGTAGCGGCCGCCCTCGTCGACCAAACGCTCGGACGCGGCCGGTCCCAGGGCCACCCGCACATAGGCGTAGAGTCGCGGCATCGGCCGCTTCGCGGCGTCCGCGCCCGCGCGCACGAGCTCGGCGGAGCGGCGCGCATACTCCGGGGTGAGCCAGTTGAACAGCACGCCGTCGGCGACCTCGCCCGCCAGGTGGCACATCTTCGGCCCGAGCGCGGCCACGATGATCCGCGTGGACAGCTTGGCCCGGAGCGTGGCCACGCCGTCACGCACGCGCTTGAGCGCTTCGGGATTCGGGCTGCCCACGCCCAGTAGCAGGCGCTCGGGCGCGAGCCCATGCCGGCGCGCGCCATCCGCGATGGCCTCCGGCCCGCGCGTGTGCAGCGGGATGACGCCCACGCCCAGGTCCAGGCGGCGGGTCTCCGCCGCCGCGTGCGCGAGCGAGCCCAGGCCGTCGACCGGGCCCGGGTGATTCACCCAGAACGAGCGATAGCCGAGCGCTTCGGCCTCCCGGGCCGAGGCGCGGATGATCTCCGGTGACACGCCCGCGAATACCGCGAATCCCTTTGCCGTGCCGGTCGCCATGACGGCCTCCTGTTCGTGTGGTGCGCCCGATTCTACGCCTCGCCGGGCTTGCGCTCCACGGCATTACGGGATACACCCGAGCGGTCATGCGAGAGCCCGCGGGCATCCGGATTCTCGTCTGGATGTGCGTGCTCATCGCGGTCAACCAGCTGGGCTTCGGCAGCATCATCCCCGCGCTGGCCCTCTACGCGCGCTCCTTCGACGTCACCCAGTCCGCCATCGGCCTCGCCATCGCGATCTATGGGCTCGCCCGCTTCCTGGTCGCGGTGCCGGCGGGCCAGCTCGCGGACCGGCTCGGGCGGCGGAGCACGCTGGCGATGGGCGGGCTCCTCTCCGCCTTTGGCAACCTCCTCTGCGCGGTGGCGCCGAACTACCCCGCCTTCGTCGGCGCGCGCTTCGTGGCGGGCGCGGGCGCGGCGCTGGTGCTCACCACCGGCCTGATCGTGATCGCGGACATCTCGACGCCGTCCAATCGCGGGCGCATGATGTCGGCCTATCAAGGCGTGTTCATCTTCGCGGTGGGCATCGGGCCCCTGCCGGGCGGGCTGCTCGCCACCCACTGGGGCCTCGCCGCCCCCTTCCTCGCCTACGCGGTGACGTCCTTCGTGGCCTCCGCGGTCGCCTGGCTCGCGATTCCCGAGACGCGGGCGGTCCAGCGCGCCGACGAGCCCGCGCCCGCCGAGGTCCCCTACCGGGCCCAGCTCCGCCTGCTCACCGCCCATCGAGGCTTCATGCTGGTGAGCTTCCTCGCCTTTGTGAACGCGGTGGCCCGCACCGGCGCGCTCTTCAATATCATCCCGATCCTGGCCCGCGACCGGCTGGCGCTCCACCCGGACCGCATCGGCTTCGGCCTGGCCCTGGCGAGCATCGTGGGCCTGGTCGTGGCCTATCCGACCGGCGTACTCGCGGACCGCCACGGGCGCAAGATCATCATCGTCCCCGCGACGATCATGTCGGGCCTCTCGCTCGTCCTCTTCCTGGTCGCGCCGACCTACGGCTGGTTCCTCGCCGCCTGCGCGGTGTGGAGCGTGGCGATGGGCCTCAGCGGCGCGGCCCCCGCCGCCTACGCGGCCGACACCGCGCCGCCGGGCATGAACGCGGGCGCGGTCAGCACCTATCGGATGCTGGCGGACCTGGGCTACGTGGTGGGCCCGATCGCGCTCGGCCTGGCCGCTGACCTGGCGGGCATCGACGCGACGCTGGGCGGCACCGCGGTCCTGCTGGTCGCGGTGGCGCTGCTCTTCGCCCGCTTCGCGCCCGAGACGTACCGCGCCGGCCGCTTCTAGCGGCCGCGACGGAAGGGGTACGCGAGCTGGCTCCAGTAGCCGCTCGGCACCGGCGGGCCCGCCAGCCCGTACGCGGAGGGCCAGCGATCGCGCGGCAGGTACTGGGTGCCGAAGATCCGGTCGATCACCGGCAGGTGCACCGCGAAGTTGACGTCCACCGGCTCGACCGCGTGGTGCCAGTGGTGGTACTGCGGGGTGGCCAGGATGTGGCGGATCAGGCCGAAGCGCCAGCTCACGTTGGCGTGGATGAGCACGGCCTGGAACGACACGAACAGCACGTAGACGAAGACCGCGCCCTGCGCGAAGCCCAGCACATAGAGCGGCACGAAGGAGAGCCCCCGCGTGACCACGATGTCCACCAGGTGCAGGCGGGAGCCGGCCAGCCAGTCCATCTGGCGGCTGGAGTGGTGGATCGCGTGGAAGCGCCAGAGCCACGGCACCTGGTGAAAGAGGCGGTGCACGGTGTACTGGGTGAGATCGGCGACCACGAGGACCTCGACGAACTGCAGCACCAGCGGCTGCGCGGCCACCGCGGCCTGCAGCTCCGGCGCCACCGCCCAGCGGAAGAAGATCGCCGCGGGCGCCATGGTCAGGAACACGGTGAGCTGCACGAGGAGATGGCTCACCCCGAAGTGCCAGAGATCCGTCCCCCACTCGGGCCGGAAGATCGGCTGCTGCCGCAGGCGGCCGAAGAGCAGCTCGATCGGCACGAAGATGGCGGAGAGCAGGAACAGGTCGAGCAGGAACCAGTCGAGGCCCACGTGGTTCGAGCGCGCCACCGGCGTGGCCACCGCCACCTCGGAGCCGCCCATGAGCGTGGCCAGCAGCGCGAGCCCCGCCCCGGTGAGGCCCAGCGCCTTCCGTCGCTTCAGGAAGATGCTGATCACGCCGAGCACGAAGGCCACCCCCAGGGTGACCTTGATCGTGGTCCGGACGACCTCCATCGGATAGACGTCGCGCAGGGCCGGCGTGGTGAGCACCGCGGGGAACCAGAGGCAGAGCACGGCGCCGAAGGCGAGCGCGCCCAGCACCGCCGAGACCACGCCGGTGACCCACCCGAGGACGCCGATCCGGCTCGCCATCGTCCCTTGATCGTAGCGCCCCGGGCGGCCCGTCTCCAAATCGGTCGCAAGTGGTATGGTGTGGGGCCATGACCACCCTGCTGATGCTCCCGCCCCAGACCGCCACCACGCGCGAGTGGGCCGCGCGCGTGGCCACCGCGGTGTCCGAGCTGACCGTCGTCATCGCCGAGGACGAGGCGCACGCCGCGCGCGAGATCGGCCGCGCCGAGGCCGCCTTCGGCACGCCGTCGCCGGCCTTGCTACGCCAGGCCGGCCGGCTCCGCTGGCTCCAGGCCCCGCAGGCTGCGCCGCCCGCCGGCTACTATTACGACGAGCTGATCGCGCACCCGGCGGTGGTCACCAACTTCCGCGAGATCTACAACGACCACATCGGCGCGCACATCATGGCCTTCGTGCTCGCGTTCGCGCGCGGGCTCCACCACTACCTGCCGCTGCAGCTCCGGCGCGAGTGGCGGCCGGCGCCGTCGGATACCGGCGTCGTGCACCTGCCCGAGGCCGCCGCGCTGATCGTGGGCGTGGGCGGCATCGGCAGCGAGGCGGCGCGCCTGGCCGAGGCCTTCGGCATGCGGGTGATCGGGATCGACGCGCGACGCCGGGAGGCGCCCCCCGGGGTCTCCAAGCTCGACGGGCCGGACGCGCTCGACGGGCTCCTGCCCGACGCCGACTTCGTCATCCTCACGGTCCCGCACACCCCGGAGACCGAGGGCTTCATGCACCGCGCGCGCTTCCAGCGCATGAAGCGGAGCGCGTTCTTCATCAATATCGGGCGGGGCATGACCACGCGGCTCGACGACCTGGTGGCCGCGCTGCGGGCCGGCGAGATCGCGGGCGCCGCGCTCGACGTGTTCGAGCAGGAGCCCCTGCCCGCCGATCACCCACTCTGGACGACACCCAATGTGCTGATCACCCCGCACACCGCCGGCTACGGGCCGTATCTGGACGATCGCCGCTGCGAGATCCTGCTCGACAACTGCCGTCGCTTCCTCGCCAACCAACGCCTCCGCAACGTGGTGGACAAGGCCCGCTGGTTCTAGTCGGCGAGCAGGCGGGTGGAAATGTCGTAATTCAAGACCTGACCCCAGCTTAGGCGCTGGCGGGGGCGGGCTGGGTGCTGCGGCGGACCTGCGCGACGGTACCGATCGTGCAGAGCATCAGGATGGCGACCGCGACGAAGAGCATGCGGGGGTCGCCGTGATCGAGGAGCCAGCCGAAGGCGAGCGGGGTGAGGCAGGAGCCCAGGTCGAGCCCCGAGTAGACGAAGCCGAACACCTTGCCGGAGGCGCCCAGCGGCGTCGCCGCCCGCACCAGCATGTCGCGCGAGGGCCCGGTCGCCCCGTGGCAGAAGCCGGTGAGGCCGAGCACCACCGGGAGCAAGGCCGGCGCCAGCGCGCCCGTGGCCAGCAACATCATGAACCCCGCGGCGGTGACCAGCCCCGCGACGGCCACGATATCGTGCCGGCGCGTGCGGTCGGCCAGGAGCCCTCCCGCCAGGATGCCGGTGGCTCCGCCCACCAGGAAGGCGGTGAGCGCCCCGGTGGCCAGCCCCAGCGGCGTGTCGTAGATGCGCATCAGGGTGGTGACGCCGAAGGTCTGCACGCCGATGAGCGCGGTGGCGATGAAGGCGAAGTAGGCGAAGGCGGACAGGATCGGCGCGGTCAGGAGCAGGCGCACCTCGCGCCCGGTCGTGCTCCGCGCCCGCTCCGCCGGCCGGCCGCCCACGAACGCGCGGAGCTGGGCCGCCAGCAGCCCGACCACGGCCAGCCCCACGGCGCCCACCGTCACCAGCGCGACGCGCCAGCCGAGGTGCGCGGTGAGGCCGACCACCACCGTAGGTGCCGCCGCCCAGCCAAGATTGCCGGAGATCGAGTGCACGCTGTAGCCGCGGCCGATCCGCCGCGGGTCGACCGACGCGTTCAGGATCGAGTAGTCCGCGGGATGGAACACACTATTGCCGAGCCCGGCCAGCAGCGCCACCGGTAGCAGCAGCCAGTAGGTCGGCACGAGTCCGGCTAGCGCGACCGACGCGGAGAAGAGCGCCATGCCGCCCAGGAGCACCCGGTGCGCGCCGACCCGGTCCACCAGGAAGCCGGAGGCGGTCTGGCCGATGCCGGAGGCGCCGTAGAACACGCTCATGACCAGGCCGAGCGCCACGTACGGCACGCCCCAGACCTCCTTCAGCAGCGGGAAGAGCGGGGGCAGCGTGAGCTGAAAGAAATGGCTGAAGAAGTGAGCGGCGGCCACGAGGCCGATGATACGGATATCGGCGATGACACGGACGTCACTGCGGAAGGCGGCACGATCGGTCGGAGCGGGCACGGGCCCCTATTGTACACGACGTTCTGCTATGATCCGGCCGTCCACCCAAGGAGGGCGGCCATGGACACGACCTACTCCCTCGATCAGTTCCTCGCCGACACGCGCACGACCATCCGGACCAAGGGCATCCCGGCCGGGCTCGCCGAGATCCGCGATCACCTGGAGAAGCTCCTGCACAATCCGGAGCTGCTCAAGAAGCACCTGGGTGATCCGGTGCCCTACGTCGAGCGCGCCACCATCGGCCACGATCCGGAGACCGACGTGCACGTGCTCGTCCACGGGCGGCCGAAGGGCGCCAAGTCCTCGGTGCACGACCACGGACCGTGCTGGGTCGTCTACGGCAACTACCAGAATCCCACCCGCATGCGCCGCTGGCGCCGCCTCGACGACGGCAGCCGGCCGGGCCACGCCGAGCTCACGCTCCAGCGCGAGTTCATGAACGAGCCCGGCCACGCCGCCGCCTTCACGGTGGGCGACATCCACTCCATCGAGTTCGGCGACGACACCTTCTTCATCCGCGTCACCGGCGGCGACGTGGAGACCAAGGAGACCCACCGCTTCGACGTCGAGAAGCAGACGGTGGAAGTCGCCAACCGCGCGAAGGGGCAGAGGTGACTCGGAGGGGGGCTTTGCCCCCCTTCCGAACCTCCCCCCAAAGACGGGTTGCGCGGGCGAAGAGCCTGTGAAGAAATCCGTAGCATCGGCGCGCCTCGCGCGGCGACACTGCGCGCATGACGACTGACACGCTCTTTCCACTACCGGAGGGGAACGAGGACCCGGTCGCGGCGGTGAACACCGAGCC
>DASQAL010000301.1:0-11395 GCA_035635775.1 Candidatus Acidiferrum sp. | reverse complement strand
GATCATCACGCTCGAGATCAGGCGCAGCGTCCGCGACTTGCCCGCGACGAAGGCCATCAGCGAGAGCTGCTCGAGCGCGTCGCCCTGCCCGGGGAAGGCGCCGCTCACCGTGTACGGATACTTCGACGTGATCGTGACCGGGAACACGATGTGGTCGGCGATCACCACCGAGGAGAAGCCGAGTGCCTCCGCGCGCGTGACCAGGGTCTCGAGCGCTTCCGGCGAGGCGGTCTGGCCGCGCGTGGGGAGATAGAAGCCGTATCGCATGTCTCGGGCGCTCCTACTTGAAGTGCGGCATCAGCTTCTTGGCCATCAGGTCGATCTGGGCCGGATCGTCCGTCACCGGCCCGAGCACGAGGTACTTGAGCCCCGCCTTCACCAGGTCGTCGATGCGCGCGTTGATGTGGTCGATGGAGCCGACCATGTACGACTCCTGCAGGTGCTCGTAGGTCCGGTGGGTGCCCATGGTCTTGATGAAGGGCGCCTTGGAGGCGGCCACCGCCTTGGCGTGGCTCGGGGTGTCCACCAGGTGGATGAAGTTGCAGTGCCCGAAGGTGAGCTTCTTCGGATCACGGCCGAGGGTCTTCGCATGCTGCTGGAGCAGCCCCCAGTCCCGCTTCACCCAGTCCTGCGTGCCCGAGCAGCGCGAGAGCCAGTTGCCCGCCTTGACGATGCGGTCCATGACGGTGGTCGCGATGACCGGCACGTCGTGCTCGCCCGGATCGGGCACGCGCGAGCCGCCGGAGACCCAGATCTTCGGCATCTTGGGCGGGCGCGGGTCGATGGTGACGTCGTCGAAGTGGTAGAACTTGCCGTGGTAGCTCGCGTTCGGCTTGGTGAGCAGCAGGGTCACCGCCTCGATGATCTCATCGGTCCGCTTGCCGCGCTCCTGGATGCGGGAGCCGGTCACCTCGTACTCGCGCGCGTACCAGCCGGGGCCCACTCCGAAGACGTAGCGGTTGTCGGAGAGGTGGCAGAGGGTGGAGATCTCCTTGGCCAGCAGCACCGGGTGGCGCACCGGCAGCACCAGGATGCCGGTGGCGATGTCCACCTTCGAGGTCAGCGCCGCCGCGTAGGCCAGCGAGCTCAGCGGCTCGAGCCAGGCATTGCCGTAGAGGCCGGGCGCGGACAGCAGGTGGTCGATCACCCACACGTCGATGCCGTACCTCTCGCACTTCACGATGGAGTCGCGGATGCGGCGCATGTTCTTCGGGTCCGTCTTCTTGCCGCTCCACGCGTAGGTGGGGATCCACGCCCCGAACTTGAGCTTGGCCATGAGGCCTCCTTTCGAGTCGGGCATCACCCTAGGTGCGGGCGCGGGCGATGTCAAGGCCGCGGCGCGCGGTGATATACTCGCGGCGCCCGCGGCCGCCATGCAGGCGGCCGGGTTGCTCGGGAGCCCGTTGTCAAGGAGGTAATGGCGATGAGACGGAGACGATTCTGGTCGGGTGCGGCCCTGGCGCTTCTCGTGGTGCTGACCGCCGGCGCGCCGACCGTGCCCGCGCAGTCGGCGAGCACGCTGGTGGTCGGGCTGGTTGCGGAGCCGGTGGCGCTCGACCCGGCCCAGGTCACCGACCTCAACTCCAACCGCGTGGGGCGGCGGGTCGTGGAGGCCCTGGTCGCCTTCGCGGACGAGTCCACCCAGATCGTGCCCGGGCTCGCGGAGTCCTGGACGATATCCAAGGACGGGCTCACCTACACCTTCAAGCTCCGCAAGGGGATCGCCTTCCACGACGGCACCCCGCTCAACGCCGCGGCGGTCAAGTTCTCCATCGAGCGGCAGATCAACCCGGAACATCCGGCCAACAAGCTCGGCAAGTATCCCTTCGCCGCCTACAACTTCGGCAACGTCAAGGCGGTCGAGGCGATGGACGACAGCACCGTGCGCTTCGTCTTGAAGGAGCCCCGCGCGTCGTTCCTCGCGATCATGACCTCGGGGGCCGCCTCCATCGTCAGCCCGACCGCGGCCATGAAGTCCGGCCAGGACTACGCGGTGAGCCCGGTCGGCACGGGCCCCTTCAAGTTCGCGTCGTGGGACCGCGGCCAGCGCGTGGTCCTCGAGAAGAACCCGAGCTACTGGCGCTACCCGGTCAAGGTGGACCGGGTCATCTACCGGCCCGTCACCGAGGACCAGGCGCGGCTCACCGAATTGCTCACCGGCGGGCTCGACCTGATCGTAGGCACGCCCCCCGACTTCGTGGCCCAGCTCGAGAACCATCCGAAGGTGACGCTCCAGAAGCAGGTCGGCGCCCACGTCTGGTACCTCGGGTTCAACAACACCAAGAAGCCCTTCGACGACAAGCGCGTCCGCCAGGCGCTGAACTACGCGGTCAACAAGGACGCGATCGTGCGCGACGTGCTGAAGGGCACCGGCGCCGTCTCCAAGGGCCCGGTGCTGCCCGGCACCTGGGGCGACGAGGGCGGGCTCAAGCCCTTCCCCTACGATCCCGAGAAGGCCAGGAAGCTCCTCGCCGAGGCCGGACTGGCCAGCGGATTCACCACCACGCTCTGGGTGCCGGAGTCGGGCTCGGGCATGCAGTCGCCGGTGGCGATGAGCACGATCATCCAGTCGAACTTGAAGGCGGTGGGCGTCAACGTCACGCTCCAGACCATGGAGTGGGGCACGTTCCTCGCCAAGCTCCGCACCAAGGAGCAGGACATGTTCGCCCTGTCCTGGATGGCGGGCTCGGAGGATCCGGATCTGGTGATGTACCCGCTGCTGCACTCGAGCCAGTGGACGCCGGTGGGCCCGAACCGCGCCCTGTACAAGAACACGCGCTTCGACGAGGTGCTCAGCCAGGCGCGTCTCACAACCGATCAGGCCAAGCGGGCCGAGCTCTACCGCGAGGCGCAGCGCCTGCTCCACGACGATCCGCCGTGGATCTTCATCGACCACGAGGTGCAGACCGCGGCCTTCGCCAAGCGCGTGCAGGGCTTCAAGCTGCACCCGAGCTTCGACCTGCGCGTGGAGACGATCTCGCTGAAGTAGCCGGGTAACCGGGACACCCCGGTGGGCCGTTACCTCCTCCGTCGCCTGCTCCTGCTGGCGCCGGTGCTGCTGGGCGTTTCGGTGGTCGTCTTTCTCGTTCTGCATCTCTCGCCGGGCGATCCGGCCGAGATCATGCTGGGCTCGCAGGCGACCCAGGAGGACGTCGCCCGTCTGCGCGCGGCCCTCGGCCTCGACGAGCCGTTGCCGATGCAGTACGTCCGCTGGATGGGGCACGTGCTGCAGGGCGACCTCGGCCGCTCCATCCGGATGCGGCAGCCGGTGCTGGGCGAGGTGCTCATACGCTTCCGGGCCACCCTGCTGCTCACCGCCACCGCCCTCCTGCTCTCCACGGTGGGCGGCGTCACCCTCGGCGTGCTCTCCGCCTCGCGCCCGAACTCGATGGTGGACCGGCTCAGCACGGTGGGCTCGATCTTCGGCGCCAGCATGCCGAGCTTCTGGCTCGGCCTGGTGCTGATGGTGTGCTTCTCGCTCTGGCTCGGCTGGCTGCCCGCCTCGGGCATGTACTCGGCCCACGGCGGCGGCGGGCTCGGCGACCTGCTCGCCCACCTGGCCCTGCCCGCGATCACCCTGGCCGCCGCCTCCATGACCATCATCGCGCGGCTCACCCGTTCCACCCTGCTCGACATCCTCCGCCAGGACTTCGTGCGCACCGCGCGGGCCAAGGGGCTGGTCGAGCGCGCGGTGGTGCTGCGTCACGCCCTCCGCAACGCGCTGATCCCGACGGTGACCGTGGTCGGCGTGCAGGCGGGCTATCTGCTGGGCGGCGCCATCTTCACCGAGACCGTCTTCGCGTGGCCGGGCGTGGGCACCCTGATGATCCAGGGCATCCTGGCGCGCGACTTCCCGCTCGTGCAGGGCTGCGTGCTGGTCATCGCCCTCGTCTTCGTCTTCTTCAACCTCGCGGTGGATCTGCTCTATGCGGTGCTCGATCCCCGCATCCGGTACGAATGACCCCACTGCGAGTCTTCCTAGGCAGTGGGAGCCGGATCCAGACGCACCGGGCGCCTCGCAATCGCCTCGCGTGGGCGGCCGCCGCCGTCATCGCGGCCGCGGTGCTGGCCGCCCTGCTCGCGCCCGTCCTGCCCCTGATCGATCCCGACGTGGTGGACACCCCGAACCGGCTCAGGTCACCCGGCGCCCCCGGGCACTGGCTCGGCACCGACGAGTTCGGTCGCGACATGCTGGCCCGCCTGGTCTGGGGCGCGCGCATCTCGCTGCTGGCCGGGGTGGGCACCGCCACCGCCTCGATGCTGCTCGGGGTGCTGCTGGGCGTGCCCGCGGGCTACTGGCGCGGGCGGGTGGACACGGTGGTGATGCGCCTGACCGACATCCTGATGGCCTTCCCCTATATCCTGCTCGCCATCGCCATCGTGGCCGGCCTCGGCCCCGGCCTCGCCAACGCGATGGTGGCCATCGCAATCGTGGGCTTCCCGATCTACGCGCGGCTCTCGCGCGGCGTCGTGCTCTCGCTGCGTGAGCGCGAGTTCGTGGAGGCGGCGCGCGCGCTCGGGAGCACCGACCGCCTGATCCTGCGCCGCCATCTGCTCCCCCACCTGCTGGCCCCCGTGGTGGTGGCGTTCAGTCTCGACGTCGGGGCCAAGATCCTCGCCACCGCCGGGCTCTCGTTCCTGGGGCTCGGCACCCAGCCGCCGACCGCGGACTGGGGGAGCATGCTCGCGACCGCGCGCACCTTCGTGATCCTGAGCCCGCACGTGGCGCTGCTGCCGGGGCTGGCCATCTTCCTGGTGGTGCTGTCGCTCAATATCCTGGGCGACGCGCTGCAGGACTACCTCGACCCGCGCATGCGGCACGGATGAGGCGGCAATCGGCGGCGTGACTAGAAGGACACGACCCTGAGCCGCACGAGGCCGAAGACGCCGCGCGCGGAGCTGCCGCGGTACACCGAGTCGTCGTACCGCTCGTAACCGCCCTGGAAGGAGAGCGTGGTCGGCCCGCCCAGGAGCCGGCCGAGCCCGCACGACAGCCCGCCGCTCAGGCTCATGGTGCGCCCGTCCACGGTGCCGTCACTGCTCTGCGACGCGTGGTAGGCGCCGAGCGTCCACAGCTTCCACCAGCTCGCGGGGGGGCCGTAGGCCAGCAGCAGCGAAGCCGAGCTGGTATTGCTGCGCGTCTCCGACCATTCGTAGCGATCGAGGCCGGTGCTCAGCGACGGCGCCACTACCAGCGACTCGACCGGCCGCAGCGTGAAGCGCAGATCGTGGTACAGCATGGTCATCTCGTGATCCGGCCGCGCCACGTCGCGGCTGGTGATGTAGGTGGAGGACGCCGAGACGTCCCACTGGGGCGCGCCGTAGTAGGCGTGGCCGGAGAAGCTGTCGAAGGTCTGCTCCTCGGTGGCCCGGGGGCGGCCGTCCCCGGTCAGCCACACCCGCTCCGAATCCCGGCAATTTCCCGCCACGCTTTGCGCAGCCCGTGCGGCGCACTGCGACAAATGGGGTCACGACAAATGGGGTCAGGTCTTGCATTACGACATTGTGACGCGCAGCCCCGCGACGACGTGCGCGCCGCGTTCTCGAAGTTGTCCCGGACGACAAGCGACTTGCCCCCTTGACTTCACCGGCGCCCCGCGTTATCGGTGTCGGACCCCCACCGGCCCCCACCGGGAGGACGGCCGGGAACCCATGGACGAACAGGCGCTTCGGGAGATGCTCGCGCAGGTGAAGCACGGCGGCCTCACGCGCCGGCGCTTCGTGCAGGCGCTCGCCGCGGCCGGGCTCGGCGTCCCGGTGGCCGGCCATCTCCTGGGCGCGGCAGGCGTGGCCGCCGCGCAGCCGCGCGAGGCCGAGTTCACCCCCACCCGGCGCGGCGGTGGCGGCACGCTCCGCATCCTGATGTGGGACGCGCCCACCCTGCTGCACCCGCACTTCGGCCGCGGCCTCCGCGACTTCACGGTCCAGCGCATCTTCTACGAACCGCTGGCCGTCCCCGCCGCCGACGGCACCTTCGTGCCGGTCCTGGCCGAGGAGCTGCCCAACCGCAAGGCGGGCACGCTGGCCAAGGACGGCCAGTGGGTGACGTGGCGGCTCAAGCGCAACGTGCTCTGGCACGACGGCACCCCGTTCACCGCCGACGACGTGATCTTCAACTGGGAGTTCGCGATCGATCCCGCCACCGCCGCGGGCACCCGCGCGGCCTACGACGACATCACGCGGATCGAGCGGATCGACTCCCACACCGTGAAGCTCATCTTCAAGAAGCCGCAGCCCTTCTGGGCCTCCGCGTTCACCGGCGGCGGGCTGCTCCCGCGCCACCTGTTCGAGCGCGCGAAGGGCGCGGGCGCCCGCGAGGCGATCGGTATGCTCCCCGCGGTCGGCACCGGGCCCTACCGGCTCGCGGAGTGGCGGCCGGGCGACTTCATCCGCGCGGAGATCAACAAAAGCTACCACGTGCCGAACCGGCCGTTCTTCGACCGGCTCGAGATCAAGTGCGGCGGCGACGCGGTGGGGGCGGCCCGCGCGGTGCTGCAGACCGGCGAGTACGACTTCGCCTACTACGTGCTGGTGGAGGAGGAGGTCCTGCGGCGGATCGAGCAGGGCGGCAAGGGCCGCGTCCTCTCCATCCCGAGCAGCGGGGTGAGCTTCATCCAGTGCAACCAGACCGATCCGTGGCGCGAGGTGGACGGGGAGCGCTCGAGCCTCAAGGCCCCGCACCCGCTCCTGACCGAGCAGCCGGTGCGCACCGCGCTGAGCCTGCTCGTGGACCGCGTGGCCATCCAGGAGCACCTGGTGGGGCGGATCGGCCAGATCACCGCCAACTTCCTGAACTCCCCCGAGCGCTTCCGCTCGCGGAACAGCACCTGGGAGTTCAGCGTCGAGAAGGCCAACGACCTCCTGGACCAGGCGGGCTACCCGCGCGGCGCCGACGGGGTCCGCGCCAAGGACGGCCGGCGCCTGCGCTTACTGTTCCAGGCCGCCGCCAACGCGACGGTGCAGAAGGTCCAGATGGTGGTCAAGCAGACGGCCGCGCGTGCGGGCGTGGAGATGGAGGTCAAGGCGATCCCGGCCTCGGTGTTCTTCGCGGCGGACGTCAACAACGTCGACACCAACGTCCGCTTCCACGCGGATCTCCAGACCTACACCGTGTTCACCGGCCTCGACCCCCAGCTCTTCATGGCCCAGTTCGCCTCCTGGGAAGTGCCCGCCAAGGAGAACGGGTGGACGGGCCGGAACATCGTGCGGTGGCGGAACGCCGACTACGACCGCCTGTGGCGCAAGGCGGACGTCGAGATGGACCCGGTCAAGCGGGCCGCCCTCTTCATCAAGATGAACGACCTCGTGGTGCAGCAGGCGGTGGTGATTCCGGTGACGTGGCGCAACGTGCTCCACGCCGCCGTCAACAACCTGGCCGGCGTGGAGCTCAACTCGTGGGACTCCATCTTCGGCCGGATCGCGTACTGGTACCGGGCGCCCTGAGAACCACCCCTCACCCGTCGACCACCCCTCACCCTGCCCTCTCCCCTGAGGGGAGAGAGAAATAGGTTTGGAGGCCCTCCAGCCTTACAAGTCCTTCACGTCGACGGTCTGGCCGGTGGCGGCGCTGCGAGTGACCGCGTCCGTGAACTCCATGTAGCGCACGCCGTCCTCGAAAGTGGTGCGCGCGATCTTCTCGCGGCTCCGGATCGCGTTGACGAACTCTTCCTCCACCCGCCAGCCGATGCGCGTCTTGGGCGGCACCGGGATCTCGCGTAGCGCCGACTCCCCGCGCCGGGCCCCGGTGAGCCGGAGCGCGTCGCCTTCCAGCCTCAAAGTCCCCTCGCTCCCGTAGATCCACGCCTCGGAGGCGGGCGCCAGCGCGGTCACCGAGCTGAAGCGCAGATGGGCGACCGCGCCGCGGCGGAGCTGCGCCAGGATGTCCACGTGATCCGGGACGGTCACCTCGTGGGCCGTGCCCGTCGCGTCCTTCCGCCGGGGCACCGCGACCTTGGTCATCGAGGTCACTCGCTGCGCGGGGCCGAGCCAGCGCATCATCGCCTCGTACCAGATCCCCATGTTGAGGATATTGTGCCCGCTCAGCGAAGCGTCGTGCCGCCAGTGGAGCGGGGCGTCCGGCTCCACGAAGCGGCCCGGCGAGGACTGCAGCTCGACCGCCAGCACCTCACCCAGGAAGCCCTCGGCGAGCAGCGCCTGGACGGTGGCGTCGAGCTCCAAGGTGTGGGGCGCGGGCACGAGCTGGGCGATCAGGCTCGGGGCCTTGCGGGAAGCCTCGAGCATGCGCCGGCCCTCGGTGGCGTTCATGGCCATGCGCGCCTCGCAGAGCACGTGCTTGCCCGCGCCGAGCGCGGCGGTCGTCATCTCGCAGTGCATGTAGGGCCAGGTGCCGATGCACACCGCGTCGATGTCGGGCGCGTTGACGATCTCCTGCCAGCCCGCGTGCACCCGGCCGATGCCGAACTCGCGCGCCACCCGCTCGCCCGATTCCTTCGACCGGTTGGCGACCGCGACCAGCTCGACCCCGGGCTGGGCCTTCAACTTGGGGATGTGGTGCTTGCGCGTGTTGGCGCCGGCGCCGATGAAGCCGACGCGGATCTTGGAGTCGGTCATGATTTCTCTCCCGCTTGCTGGAGGCAGGTGTCGAGCAGCTCGAGGGCGGCCCGGGTGAACGCCCACATGTTGGCTTCGCGGTCGCTCCGCCCCGTCTCGAGCGTGCGGGCCGCCTCCACCGCGCCCGCGACCGCGAAGCACGAGTGCCCGGCCGCGTCGCCGTAGCGATTCCCGGTGGGGCCGGCCGCGCCCGTCTCGGCGAGCGCCCACGTGGTGCCGAGCCGCTCGCGCACCGTCGTGGCGTTGAGTCGCGCGGCGGCCTCGGTGCTGGAGCGGATGCCGCGTACCGCGTCGTCGGGCAGCATCAGCAGGCTGCGGCGCGCGGTCTGGGTGTAGATCACGCCGCCGCCCACGAAGTACGCGGAGGCGCCCGGGATCGACAGCAGTGCGGCCGAGATCAGGCCGCCCGTCGAGGACTCGGAGACCGCGATCGTCTCCTTGCGCGCCAGGAGGCGCGCGGCGACGGAGGCGGCGAGGGCGGAGAGTAGCTCAGGCACGGGCTAGTCCTACCCCGACCGCGGCCGGAGCGCAACCGGGTTTTCTCCGTGATAGACTCGGCCGCGCCCATGACGATGCCGATGACCCCGCTGTCCGTCTACCTGCCTTTCAACATGGACTGCCTCCGCGGCGAGTTCACTCCCGCCAAGCGCGGGGGCGGGCCGCCCGCCGGCACCGGCCGCTGGCTCATCGTCCAGGATCAGAAGCTCCTGGCGGTGCCCGACGGCGACGGCTTCCGACTGCCCGCCGGCGCCACGCCGGAGGCGCCGCCACGGGGCCTCGACGGGCTCGGCCCGCGCCACTGGCTCGGCACCTGGGCGGGCGAGCCCTGCTGGGTCGCCGCGCTGGCCAAGGGCGCGCCGGTGCCGGACGGGCTGCGGCCGGAGACGCTCGTGCCCATGCAGGGCACGCGGCTGCCCGACGACCTGCTGACCCTGGGCGGCATGGCGATGCAGCTCCTCTACTGGGAGTCCACGAGCGGCCACTGCCCGCGCTGCGGCGCAGCCACCCAGCGCCTCGAGGGCGAGTGGGGCAAGCACTGCGGGGGCTGCCGCTACGAGCACTACCCGCATCTCCATCCGGCGGTCATCGTGCTGGTGCGCGACGGCGACCGCGTGCTGCTCGCGCGCAAGGCCATCTGGGCGCCGGGCCGCTACGCGCTGGTCGCGGGCTTCGTCGACAACGGCGAGTCGCTCGAGGGCTGCGTGGCGCGCGAGGTGAAAGAAGAGGTCGGGGTGGACGTCAAGGACATCCAGTACGTGGGCAGCCAGAACTGGCCCTTCCCGAGCCAGATCATGATCGGCTTCATCGCGAGCTACGCGGGCGGCGAGATCACCATCGATCGCGACGAGCTGGAAGACGCGCGGTGGTTTCCGCGCACCGAGATGCCGGTGGGCCCCGCCCGCCACTCCATCGCGGGCTGGATCATCCGCAACTTCTCGGGCAATGTCGGAATGTAAGACTTGACCCCATCGAGGAACCCATGCGAGACGAGCAGAGCATCGAGACCGAAGCGACCGAGCTGCTGCGCACCCTGATCCGCAACGCGTGCGTCAACGACGGCACCGTGGCCTCCGGCCAGGAGACGCGGAGCTGCTCGGCGCTGGAGGATTACTTCGCGGGCGCGGGGGTGACGTGCGAGCGCTACACCTCCGAGCCCGGGCGCGAGAGCCTCATCGCGCGTATCGAGGGCTCGGACCCCAAGGCCCCGCGCCTGCTCCTGATGGGCCACACCGACGTGGTGCCGGTGAGCCCGGACGGCTGGAAGCGTGATCCCTTCGGCGGCGAGCTGGTGGACGGGGTGGTCTGGGGCCGAGGCGCCATCGACATGCTGAACCTCACGAGCACGATGGCGGTCGCCACCCGGCGTCTGGCCAAGGACGGCTTCCGTCCGCGCGGTACCCTCATCTACCTGGCGGTGGCGGACGAGGAGGCCGGCGGCAATCTCGGCGCGGGGCACCTCGTCGAGCGGCGACCCGACGCGGTGAAGGCGGACTACGTCATCACCGAGAGCGGCGGCGTGCCGATCCCGACCAGCAAGGGCCACGTGCTGGGCGTGACGGTGGGCGAGAAGGGCGCCAACTGGCGGCGGCTCACGGTGGCGGGCACGCCCGGCCACGGCTCGCGCCCGTTCCGCACGGACAATGCCCTGGTGACCGCTGCCGAAGTCGTGCGGCGTATCGCGGCCTACCAGCCGAAAGCGCGCATCCTCGACGTGTGGCGCGAGTACGTGAAGGCGATGGACCTCGGACCCGAGCTGACGGCAGGGCTCACCGATCCCGCCCGCGTGCTGGACACGGTGCGCGGGATGGACAACCTGACCCTGGCCCGCGAGGCCCACGCCTGCACGCACACCACGTTCTCGCCGAACGTCATGCACGGCGGCGTGAAGACCAACGTCATCCCGGACCGCGTGGAGATCGACGTGGACATTCGCGCCCTCCCCGGGATAACCACCGAGGAGGTGGACGTGATGCTGGCGGAGGCGATCGGCGACCTGGCCCCGCGGGTGACCATCCGGACGGGGCGCGGCCAGCAAGGCTCGCTCAGCACCCACGACACCCCGCTGGTGGCCGCGATGGAGCGGGTGACGTCCCGGCTGATGCCCGGTAGCCGCGTGGTGCCCAAGATGACCACCGGCGGAACCGACGCCAAGTTCTTCCGCTGGCAGGGCGTGCCCGCCTACGGCTTCGGCCTGCAGTCGCTCCGCATCCCCTACACCGACTACCCGCAGATGTTCCACGGCCACAACGAGCGCGTGGACACCGAGAGTCTCAAGCTCTCCGCGATGATGTGGGAAACCCTCGCCCGCGAGTTCCTCGCGTAA
>DASQAL010000300.1:0-1524 GCA_035635775.1 Candidatus Acidiferrum sp. | reverse complement strand
CGGGCGCACCTGGCCGCGGGCTGGGCGGTGGCGGTGAGCGGCATGCTGTCGGGCGTCTTCGTGGTCATCGCCAACGCGTGGATGAACGCGCCCACTGGCATCCGCTGGGTGGACGGGCGCGCGGTGGACATCGACCCGATCGCGGCCATGATGAATCCCGCCGCGTTCCCGCAGGTGCTCCACATGACGCTGGCCGCCTACGCGTCCACCGGGCTCGTGGTGGCGGGCATCCACGCCTGGCCGCTGCTGCGCCAGCCGCGCAACGCTTTCCACCGCCGCGCGCTCGCGGTGGCCCTGCTGATCGGCGCGCCGGCCGCCGTGCTCCAGCCCATCTCCGGCGACCTGAGCGCGCGCTTCGTGGCGCACTGGCAGCCGGCCAAGCTGGCGGCCATGGAGGGCCAGTTCAAGACGGAGCGAGGGGCGCCGCTGCGGATCGGCGGCTGGCCCGACGAGGCAGCCGGGGAGACCCGCTACGCCATCGAGATCCCCTACGCCCTGTCCCTCCTGGCCTTCAAAGACCCGCACGCGGAGGTGAAGGGGCTCGAGGCGTTCCCGCGGGAGCACTGGCCGCCGGTGGCCATCGTGCACGTGGCCTTCCAGGTGATGGTGGCGCTCGGCTCCTACCTGGCCCTGGTGAGCGCGGCCGCGCTGTGGCTGATGTGGCGCCGGCGCGACCTCACGCGGCACCGCTGGCTGCTGCGCGCCCTCGTGCTGGCCGCGCCCATGGGCTTCATCTGCACCGAGGCGGGCTGGATCGTGACCGAGGTCGGGCGCCAGCCGTGGATCATCTACGGCCTGATGCGCACCGCGGACGCGGTCACGCCCATGCCCGGGCTGGTGGTGCCGTTCCTCGTCTTCACCGCGCTCTACTGTGTCCTCGGCGTGGCGGTGGCCTGGCTCCTCTACCAGCAGGTGCTCAAGAGCCCGAAGGCGACGGAGGAGGACCCGGCGTGATGGCCGACCTCGGCCCCGCCGAGCTGGTGGCGGGCATCGTGCTGGTGGCGCTCACCGCCTACGTGCTGCTGGGCGGCGCCGACTTCGGCGGCGGCGTCTGGGACCTGCTCGCCTCCGGCCCGCGCAAGCGGGAGCAGCGCGCGCTGATCGCGGAGGCGATCGGCCCGATCTGGGAGGCCAACCACGTCTGGCTGATCCTCGTGGTCGTGCTCCTGTTCACCGGCTTCCCGGCCGCGTTCGCCCGCCTCGGCATCACCCTGCACATCCCGCTGTCGCTCATGCTGATCGGCATCGTGCTGCGCGGCTCGGCCTTCACCTTCCGCAGCCACTACGGGCCCGGCCACGGCGAGGAGGCCGGTGAGGCCGCGCGCACGAGCCGGCACTGGGGCCGGGTCTTCGCCATCGCGAGCGCGGGAACGCCGGTGCTGCTCGGCCTCTGTGTGGGCGCGCTGGCGTCGGGGGCGCTCACCGCGCCGGGGCGCGCCGGCTTCACCGCCACCTTCGTGGCGCCCTGGCTCACGCCGTTCGGACTCGGTGTCGGCCTGCTCACCCTGGCCCTGTTCGCGTTCC
>DASQAL010000299.1:0-2823 GCA_035635775.1 Candidatus Acidiferrum sp. | reverse complement strand
CACGACAGCGAGATCCCGCGCCCGGGCGACTTCGTCACCCGGCGGATCGGCGCCCAGCCCGTCCTCATGGTCCGCGGCCGGGACGGGGACGTGTCGGTCTTCGTCAACCGCTGTCGGCACCGCGGCACGATGCTCTGCCCGACCGAGCGCGGCCACGCCCGGATGTTCGCCTGTCCGTACCACGGCTGGACGTACGATCTCCAGGGCGACCTGATCGGCGTGCCGTATCCCGGCGGCTACGCGGCGCTCGACAAGAGCGAGTACGGGCTGGAGTCGGCCCCACGGGTGTCGAGCTACCGGGGCTTCGTCTTCGCGTCCTTCGCGGCGACCGGCATCACGCTCGCCGAGCACCTGGGGGCCGCGACCGGGCTGATCGACCGCTCCTGCGATCTCTCGCCGGCGGGGGAGATCGAGCTGACCGCGGGCTGGGTGAAGCATCGGTGCGCGGCCAACTGGAAGACGCTGCCCGAGAACGACAGCGACGGCTACCACCTGGGCTTCGTGCACCTGGCCCTGTTCAAGACGGTCCGCATGCAGTACCAGCGCGTGGTCGGCGACGAGAAGGCCATCAAGGCGGTCGTGCGCGACTGGGGGCACGGCCACATCGAGATCGACTGGTCGCCCGGCTACGAGGGCCCGTTCGAGTGGTTCGGCGGGGCGGCGGGCCCGCTCGTGGCCGACTACGTGGCCGCGCTCGAGCGCCGGGACGGGCCGGAGCTGGCGCGCCGGCGGATCATGCAGGGCCCCGCGCACGCCCTCATCTTTCCCAACCTCTTCCTCGGGGAGACCAATATCGCGATCGTCGAGCCGGTGGACGTGGAGGAGTGCGTGCACTGGCACACCCCGATGTTCTGGAAGGGCGTGCCCCAGTTCAACGGCCGCCTGCTGCGGATGGCCGAGGCGGGCATGGGTCCCGCGTCCTTCCTCATGCCGGAGGATCTCATCATCGCCACCCGCAACCAGCAGGGCCTGCGCGCACGCACCCCGGAGTGGCTCCTGCTCAGCCGGGGCCTCAACCGCGAGTACATCGACGACGAGGGCCGCGCGGTCTCCCACGTCACCGACGAGACGACGAACCGGGCGCTCTGGCGGCACTACCGCGCGGTCATGACGGAGGCGTAGTCGGCGAAGCGCCCGATGGTCAGCGACCAGGACCACCAGGCGGTCGTCGAGTTCCTCTACCGGGAAGGGCGTCTGGCCGACGAGGCCCGCTACGCCGAGTGGCTGGTGCTGTGGACCGACGACGCGGTGTACTGGGTACCGGCCACCACGGACCCCGCCGCCGACCCGGAGACCCGCCTCTCGCACATCTACGACAACCGGGCCCGCCTCGAGACCCGCATCAAGCTCCTGCAGACCGGCCATCGCTACAGCCAGGAGCCCGCCTCCCTGATGCGGCGGCTCATCTCCAATATCGAGGTGGCGGAGGGGAGTGACGGCGAGCTGGTCGCGGGCTCGAACTTCATCCTGGCCGAGCTGTCCATCCAGGCCAAGTCCGAGATGCACTGGTGGGTGGGGCGCGCCACCCACCACCTGCGGCGCGTGGACGGCCTACTGCGGATGAGTCTCAAGAAGGTCGTGCTGATCAATGCGGCCGAGCCGCTCCCGAACCTGTCCTTTCTGATCTAGATTGCGCCGTCCGCGGCGAGCGCGCGAATCTGGGCGTCGGAGTAGCCCAGCTCGGCGAGGATCTCCTCGCGGTGCTGGCCGAGCAGCGGGGACGGCCCGATCGTCGTGGGCGACGCGGAGAGCTTGACCGGGTTGCCGACGGTCACGTACCGCCCGCGCACCGGGTGCTCGACCTCGACGATCATCTCGCGCGCGAGCAGGTGCGGGTCGGTCAGCACCTCGCCGGTGTCGAGACAGGCCCCGCACGGCACCCCGGCCTCGCCCAGGATCTTCATCACGTCGTGCTTCGGACGCTCGGCCGTCCAGTCTTCCACCAACCGGTTGACCTCGGCGCGGTGCCGCCCGCGGGCCTCCGGGGTCTCGTAGCGCGCGTCGCCGATCAGATCCTCGCGGCCGATGGCGCGCAGCAGCGGGTGCCACATCTGCTGCTGCACGAAGATGAACACGTAGTCGTTGGGGCCGCCCGGGTGGCAGCGGTACGTCGTGCCCGGCACGCCCGCCCCGAGCTGGTTGCCGGTGCGCTCCATGACCTTGCCGAAGCGCTGGTGGTCGCGCAGGCTCACCCGGATGAGGTTGACCACCGCGTCCTGCATGGACACCTCGACCTGCTGCCCCTGGCCGCTGGCGTGCCGCTGCATCAGCGCGGCGAGGATGCCGATCACGCAGTGCATGCCGGTGCCGGAGTCGCCGATGGACGGCCACGTGAAGGTGGGTGGCCCGTCCGGGAACCCGGTGACGCTCATGGCCCCACCCATCGCCTGCGCGATCGGCTCGTAGCTCTTGTAGTCGCGGTAGGGTCCGTAGGAGCCGAAGCCCTTGATGCTCGCGTAGACCAGGCGCGGATTGAGCTCGCGGACCGCCGCATAGCCGAAGCCCAGGCGCTCGATGACCCCGGGGCCGAAGTTCTCCAGCAGCACGTCGGCCGTCTTGAGCAGCGCGCGGAAGGCGTCCTGGCCGCCCGCGTGCTTGAGGTTGAGGGTGAGGCTCCGCTTGTTGGCGTTGAAGGAGAGGAAGAACAGGGCATCCGCGTCCGGCCGGTCCTTGTCCTTCTGGGAGTACCGGGCCACGTCCCCCTTGCCCGGCTCCTCGACCTTGATCACGTCGGCGCCCAGCCAGGCCAGCATCTGGCCGCACGACGGCCCCGCCTGGTTGTTCGTGAGATCCACGACCCGGATGCCGGTCAGCGCTCGGTCC
>DASQAL010000298.1:0-4081 GCA_035635775.1 Candidatus Acidiferrum sp. | reverse complement strand
GTCCAGCTCCCGACCCGGCCCCGGGCCAGGTGCCCGTGCGCATGGGTATGGGCATTGCCCATGCCGGGCAGCACGATGCGGTCCGCGGCGTCGATCACCCGGGCGCCGGCCGGAGCCGTCAGCCCCGGGCCCAGTGCGGCGATGCGGTCGGCTTCGATGAGGACATCCGCGCGCTGGAGCGCCGCCGGTGTGCCCGCCAGGACCCGACCGCCGCGAATCAGTACCGTCATGGCTGCCTCCTCAGACCGCGCCCGACTCCGACAGGGGCTGGGCGGCCGGGTCGTCGAGATGGGTGACGCAGTTGAGTAGCCTCACGCGCCACCCGGCGCCCCGCGCTACCGGAGGATCGATGATCGTGAGCGCGGTGTTCTCCCAGCGCTCGGGGACGTCCTCGCCGTCGGGCAGGATCAGGTGGCGCGCGGCCAGCGAGCGGCAGACGAGTCCGTGGGTGACCACGGCCAGGTGCCCGCCGGTCGCCGCGGCGCGCTCCTGGACGAGCGCCCAGGCCCGGTCCACGCGCGCGTGGAAGACCTCCCAGGTTTCCCCGTTCGGCGGCGCGTAGTCGAGCGCGAACATGTCGAAGGCGAGCTTGGCGTACGGCGTCCCCCGGATATCGCCGAAGTTGCGCTCCTGGAGCAGAGGGTCGTGGCGGACCGGGAGGCCGGTGACGCGCGCCAGGCGTAGGGCGGTCTGCGCGGCGCGGGCGTAGTCGCTCGAGAGGATGGCGCCGATCCCCTCGCGCTCGAGCCGCCGCGCCAGGCGCTCGGCCTGGGCGATGCCGCGCGGCGAGAGCGGGTTGTCGGGAAGCTGGACGGTGCGCGAGGCATTGCCGAGCGTCTCGCCGTGCCGGATCAGGAAGATCAGATCACGCTCTCGCCGCGCAGGCTCTGGACGTCCGCGGGAGCGTAGCCGAGGCCGGCCAGGATCTCGTCGGTGTGCTGGCCGAGCTTGGGCGCGGTCCGCCGCACCGCCACGTCGCTGGCCGACAGCCGCACCGGGGTGCGGATATGGGGCACGCGACCCAGCTCCGCGTCCTCCGCGTGGACCACCATCTGCCGGTGCTGGACCTGAGGGTCGGCGAACATCTGCTCGTAGTTGTAGACGGGCCCGCACGGCACGCCCGCGTCGTCGAGGACCTTGGTCCAGTGCGCGGTGGGCGCGGTCGCCAGCACGGCCGTGATTTCCTTTTCAAGGAGGAAGCGATTCTTCCTCCGCTCCGTCGAGCGGGCGTAGCGCGGATCCTCGAGCCACTCGGGGTGGCCGAGCGCGCGGGCGCAGCGCTGCCAGATGGCCTGGCCGGCGGCGCCGATCATCATGTAGCCGTCCTTGGTCTCGAAGCGCTGGTACGGCGCGTTCTGGCGATGGCGCGAGCCCATGCGGACGGGCTCGACGTGGTCGGCCAGCCAGCCCGCGCTGGTCCACGAGGAGAAGCCGACCGCGGTCTCCAGCAGCGAGCACTCGACCTTCTGGCCCCGGCCGGTGCGCTGCCGCTCGTAGAGCGCGGCGAGGACGCCCTGGGCGCCCCACATGCCGGTGCCGAGATCGCAGATCGGCAGGCCCACCGAGGTGGGCGGACCGTCGGGCTCGCCGGTGACGTGCATGATGCCGCCCATCCCCTGGGCGATGAGGTCGAAGCCGCCCTTCTCGCGATAGGGGCCGTCGGAGCCGAAGCCGGAGAGCTGGGCGTAAATCAACCGTGGGTTCAACCGGTTCAAGGTCTCCCAGCCGAGCCCGGCGCGGTCCATGACGGTGGGGCGGTAGTTCTCCACGAGCACGTCCATGGAAGGGATGAGCTTGAGGAAGATCTCGCGGCCACGCGAGCCCTTGTAGTCGAGCGTCAGGCTCTTCTTGTTGCGATTGATGTAGCGGAAGTAGGGATTGCGCTCGCTGCCGTCGCCCATGCCGCGGGAGGAGTCGCCCGCGCCGGGCCGCTCGAGCTTGATCACGTCGGCGCCCATGTCGGCCAGGATCATGGTGCAGAACGGCCCCGCCATGTGCTCGGTCATGTCGAGCACCTTCACGCCGTCGAGCGGGCCCCGCGGGTTCTTCTCAGTCATGTCGTTACCCTCTCCCCTCTGGGGAGAGGGTAGGGTGAGGGGGGTCACTCCTGTCTCCCGTAATATCGCGCGCGTGGCCCAGCACGTGGGCCACCGCGATCTGGTGGAAGACGGTGGCGAGCGGGCCGACCACGCCCCCCGCGGAGCGGATACGGCGCGCGAACAGCTCCTCGCCCGCGGCCTCCACCGCCCGGATGGTTGCCGCGCGATTCGTCTCGAACTCGGCGAGCAGTGCGGCGACGGTCATGCCTTCGCGCTTGGCCACCTGGCGGTCGTTGTAGGCGTCGTTGCCGCCCTTCATCGTGCGGGTGGGCGGCGCCTGCTCCACCGGCGCGGGCGGGGTGCGGGCGATGTCGATCAGCCGGGGATAGCTCCACTCGATCGAGGCGATGTGGGCCAGGATCTGGCGGCCGTTCCACCCGTTCTCGTAGCGGCCTTCCTCGAGCCGCGCGGGCTCCATCGAGCGCACGAGGGCGACCACCTCGTCTCGGCTCGTCGCGAGCGCGGCGAGCAGCTCGCGCTTCGTGGGGGCGGGGGTGTCGGGGATCGTGGGCCCTTCTGCAGTCATATGGTAGTCGGCCACGGGGGAGAGAGTGAATCGAGGCCCGGCTTCCTGTCAAGTCGCCGCGCGGCCGCTGCTCCCGATGGCCACGCCGCCCAGCACCAGCACGATCGCGATCACGAGCGTGAGGGTGAGCGGCTCGCCGAGCCAGAGCGTGGCGGTGATCACGCTGACCACCGGAGTGGCCAGGAGCCCCAGCGACGTCGTGACCGCTGGGAGGTTGCGGCTGGCGGTCGCGGTGGCCCAGTACGCGATCGCGGTGCCCATGATGCCCAGGTAGAGGAGCAGCACGATGAACGACGGGGTCCAGTCGGCGGGCGCCGGGGGCGGCGTGGCCAATGCGATGGGGAGCAGGAGCACAGTCGCGAGGAGGGTCTCCCAGGGAATGAGCGCGAACGGCGTCGAGACCCAGCGGTGGGCCCGGATGTGCAGGATGCTGACGGCCCACAGGAGCGCCCCGGCCAGGATGGCCAGGTTGCCGAGCACGGCGTCGCGGTCGCTCCAATCGAGCGCGAGCGGGTTGAAGAGCGTCACGAGCCCGGCCAGGCCGATCAGCACGCCGACGGCGCGGCGCGCGGTGAGGGGCTCCCGCAGGAAAAGCGCCGCGCCCGGCGTGACCCAGAGCGGGGTGGTGTAGGCGAGCACCACGGTACGGCCGGTGGGCACCAGGCCCAGGCCCCAGCTCGCGAGGAGGTTGAAGCCGACCATGTGCAGCAGCGTGATGCTCAGCAGCACCGGGAGATCTTGTCGCGGGGGCCACGCGATCCGGCCGCGCCACGCGGTGAGCGCGAAGAGCGCGATGGTGGCGATGGCCGAGCGCAACGTCACCGCCCAGAGCGGCGACAGCGTCGCCAGCACGACCTTGTTGACGGGCCACGTGAGGCCCCAGGCCACGATCACGATGACCAGCGCCAGGAGGCCCTGGCGCCGCGCGCTCGGAGGCACGGGCCGGTCAGCCGCGACGCTGCGGGTGGGCGAGGGCACGGAGCATCGAGCGCGATACTGGCGCGAGCGCCCTCACGTCGTCAAGGCGGGCGAGCTCCGGCGCGCAGGCGGGACACCCCTTGGCGCCTGGCCCCGGCCGGCGCATTCTCATCGATGATCTACGTGGTAGCTAGAGCGGTCGATGCTATGCTGCGGCACGCTTAGGCAGACGGAGGAACTGACGTGAGCGATACGCTTTTCAAACAGGTCAACCATACTCTCGGCGGACTGGCCCAGTTCATCGAACTCGGGACCGAAGCCATTGCAGAACGCTGCTGAAGGCGTCGTCGTCGATATGATCCTCAAGGGCGCCAAGCCCGCGGCCAAGGTGCTCGGGCTGACGATTCCCCAGTCGCTGCTGGCGCGGTCGGACGAGTGGATCCGATGAGCAACGACCTGAATCGGGACGTGTCCCGCACCGACATGGTCGATGCGCGCGTGGCCGCCATACTTCTAGCGAAGTCCGGGATGGAGAGGC
>DASQAL010000297.1:0-10787 GCA_035635775.1 Candidatus Acidiferrum sp. | reverse complement strand
AGGCCGGCTCACTTCGGCACGACGCGATCGTAGAGCGCGCGGACCCACGCGGTGCGGCGGCGGTAGTCATCGAGGAAGTCCTTCCGCGACGGGTACTCGAGGGTCTTGGCGAGCCGGGCCGGATTCGGCCCCGCCAGCTCCAGGGTGTCCGCCGGCCGCGTGCCGAAGAGCCGGAGCCCGAGCGAGACGCGGCGCAGGACGCGGTACTGCTCGGCGAGCGTGGCGCCGTCCGCGGCGGGTAGCAGCCCGGCCGCCGCGATCTCGCGGATGGCGTGGAGCGTATTGGCGCGGCGGAGGCCGGGCTGGCGGGCCCCGTGGCGCATCTGCAGGGCCTGGGTGATGAACTCCACGTCCACCAGTCCGCCGCGCCCGAACTTGACGTGGAACCGGCCGGGCGTCTCCTTGCCCAGCTCGCGCTCCATGCGCTCGCGCAGGGCGCGCATCTCCTTGAGATCGGGCGGCGGCGCCTCGGGCCCGTAGAGCAGCCCGCGGATGCGCCGGCGCACCGCGCGGCCGAGGCGGGGATCGCCGCCCACCAGCCGGGCGCGGGTGAGGGTCTGGCGCTCCCACGGGTCCGCCCACTCGCGGTAGTAGCGCTCGAGCGCGTCGTCGCTCGAGGCGAAGCCGCTGCCCTTGGAGCCGGGGCGCAGGCGCAGGTCCACCGCGAAGGCCACGCCGGCCGCCGTGATGTCGCTCAGGAGGCCGCTGAGCGCCTCCACCGCGCGGTCGTAGAACACGTGCGCCTCGACCCGCGGGTCCCCGTCGGTGAACCCGGCGCCCTCGTAGACCACGAAGAGGTCGAGATCCGAGCCGGTGGTGAGCTCGCGCCCGCCGAACTTGCCGAGGCCGATGATGGCCGCGGGCACGAGCCGGCCCTTCGCGTCGCGCGGGACGCCGTACTGGGCCACCGTCTCCTCGAGGGCCAGGGTCCACGCCACCGCGAGCGCGGCCTCGGCCAGCGCGGTCATCTCGAGCGAGAAGCGCTCCGCGTCCGTCACCCCGAGCAGCATGCGCCAGATGATGCCGAGCTCCTGCGCCTGCTTGAGCCGCCGCAGCACGTCCGGGCGCTCGGCGGCCGCCAGGCGCGGCGCGAGGACAGGCGCCAGCTCGCGCCGGAAGTCGTGCCCCCGCTTCCGCGCCGCGAAGGTCTCCGGGCTCGCCAGCCCGTTGAGCAGCTCCGGCTGGGCGATCAGGAGCTCGGTCAGCAGCTCGCCCCGCGCGCAGAGCTGGACCAGGTTGGTGAGGAGCTCCGGCCGGTCGGCCAGGAGCTCGAGATAGGCGGTCCGCGGCCCCGCCGCCGAGACAAAGCGCTCGAACTGGCTCAGGGCCTCGTCGGGGTCCGGGCTCTGCCAGAGCGCGTCGAGGAGCACCGGGAAGAGGCGGGCCACCGCGCGGCCCGCCGCGGCCGGGTACGGGATCAGCGGGCGGCCTTCCAGAACCAGTCGGAGATTCTGGCGGGCCCGGTCCGGGTCGGAGAAGCCGGTCGCCTTGAGCGCGGTGTAGCTCGGGATGCGCAGCGGGCGCGCCGCCGCGGCGGGCGGCGCGGCGAAGAAGTCGCGGAAGGCCCGGTGCACCAGCGTGGTCACGCGCCGGTGCTCGACCATGAAGCGCCGCGCCGCCGCCGCGGGGGGCTGCGCGACGCCCATGCGGCGGGCCAGGAGCCCGAGCGCGCGGGGCTCCTCCGGGAGCGTGTGGGTCTGGAACTCGTGGAGGATCTGCAGCCGGTGCTCGACGGTGCGCAGGTACACGAGCGCGTCGCTCAGCTCGCGCCCGAGCGCGTGCGGCAGGTAGCCCCGCTCGGTGAGCCGGAAGATCGCGCGCAGGCTGTTGCGCTCCCGCAGCCACGGGTCGTCGCCCCCGTAGAGGAGCTGCATGGCCTGGATGAGGAACTCCACCTCGCGAATGCCGCCGCGGCCGAGCTTGACGTTGCGATGGGAGGCGTCCTTGCCCCGGAGCGCCCGGTCGATCTGGCCCTTCATGTCGCGCACCGCGCGCACGATGGCCGGGTCGAGCCCGGGCCGGTAGACGAAGGGGCGCACCGCCTCGAAGAAGCGCGCGGCCACCGCCTCATCCCCCGCGCAGGCGCGCGCCTTGATGAGGGCCTGGCGCTCCCAGAGCTCGGCGCGGTCGGCGAAGTAGCTGCGATAGCCGTCCACCGACCGGATCAGCGCGCCCGAGCGCCCCTCGGGGCGCAGGCGCAGGTCCACGCGGAAGACGTGGCCTTCCTCGGTGACCGACTCCAGCGTGTCCACGATGGACCGGACCGCCTGGGTGAAGAACTCGCCGTTGGCGATGCGGCCCGACTCGCCGCCCGCAGTCTCGCCGTCCTCCCCGTAGACGAAGATCGGATCGATGTCCGAGGAGTAGTTGAGCTCCTCGCCCCCGAGCTTGCCCATGCCGATGACCGCGAGGCCGGTGGGCGTGCCGTCGGCTCCCATCGGGGCCCCGTAGAGCCGCTCGAGCCGCTCCCGGGCCCAGTCCCAGGCCGCGGTCAGGCACACGTCGGCCATGTGGGACAGCTCCTCGGTGGTCACGGTGAGGTCGGCGTCGCCCAGGATGTCGCGGCAGCCGATGCGCAGGAGCTGGCGGTACTTGAACCGGCGGAGCGCGTTGAGCCGCGCCTCCGGCCGCTCGAAGGGCTTGAGGCCCGCGGTCAGGTCCTCCGCCATCTCATCGGCGAGCCACTGCCGCATGATCCGCGCCTGGAGCAGCCAGGGCAGCAGCGTGGGGTAGCGGCGGAGGGTGTCGGCCAGGAACTGGCTGGTGCCGCCCAGGCGCGCCAGCAGCGGCATGGCGCCCGGATGCGCGCCCAGCAGGCGGAGGAAGGTGGCGCGCTCGCCCTGGGAGGCCAGGCGCTCGAGATTGTTGAGCGCCATGTCCGGATCGGGGGCCGCGGCCAGCTCGGCGAGCAGGCGGGGCAGCGCGGGCGCGAGCAGCTCGGCCTCGCGCGGCGTGGGCGTCAGCGCGTGCAGGTTGCGCAGCGCCGCCGCGGGGTCGGCGAAGCCCAGCGCCTTGAGCTGGCGCAGCGCGCGCCGATCGTCGGGCGCGGCAGCGAGCAGGCTCGTCACGGGTTGCTCGCTATCTGGGGGAGTGCGGGGGCCAGTCCGAGACGGTTGTCCGCGGACTGGGGGAGTGCGGGGGCCATTTCTGGGCCCCCGCATATGGAGAGCTTAAAGAAGTAAACGGCAAAACGCGTCGGAACGGTTGCCAGCACAGGAGCCCGAAGCCCCTCACCCGCCCGGCCCCTCACCCTGCCCTCTCCCCAGAGGGGAGAGGGTGATGGAGGGTTCAGATGGCGTCTTCGCCCTTTTCGCCGGTGCGGATGCGGATGGCTTCGCCCAGCGAGAGCACGAAGACCTTGCCGTCGCCGATCGAGCCGGTCTTGGCGGACTGGCAGATGACCGACACCACCTTGTCCACCAGGCTGTCGGGCACCACGACCTCGACCTTCACCTTGGGCAGGAAGTCGATCGTGTACTCCGAGCCGCGGTAGAGCTCGGTGTGGCCCTTCTGGCGCCCGAAGCCGCGCACCTCGGTGACGGTCATGCCGACGACGCCCAGCTCGTTGAGCGCCTCCTTGACGTCGTCGAGCTTGAATGGCTTGATCACCGCTTCGATCTTCTTCATGCCGGCCTCCGTGTTTAGCGGGCGCTGCGCGCCCTGAGCGCTTTGCGGTAGAGAGTAACGTATTCCCGCGCCGAGGCGTCCCAGGAGAAGTCCTCGGCCATGGCATTGCGGACCAGCGCCTTCCACAGCGGGGGCTGCCGGTACGTCGAGGCCGCCCGGCGCACCGCGGCGAGCAGGGCGTCCGGGGTGAACGCGTCGAAGATGAAGCCGGTGCCGCTCCGCCGGGCCGGGTCGAACTCGGTGACGGTGTCGGCGAGCCCGCCGGTGCGCCGCACGATGGGCGCGCCCCCGTAGCGGAGCGCGATGAGCTGGCCCAGCCCGCAGGGCTCGTAGCGCGAGGGCATGAGGAAGGCGTCGCTCCCCGCGTAGATGCGGCGGGAGAGCTCGTCGTCGTGGCCGATGCGCACCGCCACCTGGCCGCGGTGCGCGGCCGCGGCGGCGCGGAAGGCCTCCTCGAGCCGCGCGTCGCCCGAGCCCAGCACCACGAGCTGGCCGCCCTCCGCGAGAATGCCGGGCAGGGCCTCGAGCACGAGGTCCATGCCTTTCTGCTCGGCGAGCCGGGCGATGATCCCGATGACCGGCCCCGCGCCGTCCTCGAGCCCGAGCTCGCGCCGCAGCGTCTCGCGACAGACCGCCTTCGGCTCCGGGTCCTCCGCCGAGTAGGGGTGGGCGATGGCGGGATCCTTCTGGGGGTTCCACATCTCGTAGTCGATGCCGTTGACCACTCCGTGGAGATCCTGGCTGCGATCCTCCAGCACGCCCTCGAGGCCGCCGCCGAAGGCGGGCGTGCGGATCTCGCGGGCGTAGGTCCGGCTCACGGTGGTCAGGAGGTCGGAGAAGATCAGCCCGCCCTTCATGAAGTTGAGCTTGCCGTAGAACTCGATGCCGGCGGGCGTGAACAGATCCCATCCGAGCCCGGTCATCGGCATGTCATAGTGCCAGAACACGCCCTGGTAGGCCAGGTTGTGGATGGTGAACACGCTGGCCAGGCGGCCCAGCAGCGGGTGATCGCGGTAGAGGGTGCGCAGGTAGACGGGCAGCAGCCCGGTCTCCCAGTCGTTGGCGTGGATGACCTGCGGCTGCCAGCGGATGCTCGAGCGCGCCGCGTCGAGCCGCGCCATCCCCTCGAGCGCGGCCCGGCAGAAGAAGACGAACCGCTCGCAGTTGTCCCAGTAGTCGCCGTCGGCGGTGCCGTAGAGGCTGTCGCGGTTGTAGTAGTGCTCGTGCTCGAGCAGGTAGACCGGGACGCCGGACGGGCCGTGCGCCTCGATGAGCGCGCCCTCGGCCACCCGATCCCCCAGCGGCACCTGGATGCTCGGCACCACGAGCCGCGTCTCGGTGGCGTGGGCCTCCGCGCCCCGGTACTTGGGCAGCAGGATGCGCACGTCGTGCCCGAGCGCGGCGAGGGCGCGCGGCAGGGCGCCCGCCACGTCGGCGAGCCCGCCCGTCTTGGCGAAGGGCGCGACCTCGGAGGCGATGAGCAGGATGCGGAGCCGGGTGGCCACCTAGGCCTCCTCCTCCAGGATCGGATACACCAGCGCGGTGATGTGCGAGGAGATGCGCTTGAGGTTGGTCAGCACGTCGAGGTGAATCTCGGACGTCTCGAGCGATTCGGCCAGCCCGCGCCGCAGCCGGGCCAGGTGCGAGTCGCGCAGCTCGCGCTCCCGCTGCCGCACCATCGGCCGCATGTCCAGCACCTCCTGGGCGAGGCTCCGGTCGTTGGCCGCGAAGCCCGCGATGGCCCGCTCCAGGTTCTTCGAGACCAGCGAGTGGAACTCGATCAGCTCGGCCTCGCCCGCCTCCGAGAAGCGGCGGCCCTGGTAGAGCTTCTTGCGCGCGAGCTCCATCAGGTTCTTGTCGATGATGTCGCCGATGTTCTCGAGGTTGCCGATGAAGGAGATCAGGGCGATCTCCTTCTGGGCCATGCCGGCGCTCATGGTCTCCCGCCCGAGCCGCGCGATGAACAGCTTGATCTCGCGGTCCAGGTAGTCGAGCTGGTCGTCGCGCCGCTCCACGTCCTCCAGCAGCTCCTGGTTGTCGGTGCGGAGCACCAGCATGGCGTCGCGCAGCATGTTCTGGGCGACGTCGCCCATGCGCAGGGCCTCGCGCGTCGCCTGCCCGATGGCCAGGGCCGGCTGGTCCAGGTAGCGGTCGTCGAGGTAGCGCGTGCGGTAGGGATTGTCGCCCCGCTCCTCCTCCGGCACCATCGCGATGATCACCCGGGCCGCCCACGGCGCGAACGGCAGGAACAGCGCGCTGATCGCCACGTTGAAGAAGGTGTGGGCGTTGGCGATCTGGCGGGCCACGTCCCCCGCGGTCTGGGCAACCAGCACGGTCAGCGGCGCGACGATTGGAAAGACGAGCGCCACCCCGAGGACCTTGAACGCGATGTGGGCCACCGCCACCCGGCGCGCATCGGAGGACGAGCGCAGGCTCGCGGCGAGCGCGGTGGCGCAGGTGCCGATGTTGGCGCCCAGCACCACCGGGATCGCGGCGGCCAGCGGCAGCAGCCCCTGGTGCCCGAGCGAGAGCATCAGGCCGATCGTCGCCGCCGAGGAGGCCATGCCCGCGCTCAGCACCGCGCCGACCAGCAGCGCCAGGAACTGGTTACCGGCGAGGGCCACCAGCACCTGGCGCGTGAGCTCGTTCTCGGCGAGCGGGGCGAGCCCGTCGTTCATCACCTTCATGCCGAGGAAGATGAAGCCGAAGCCCAGGATCACCTGGCCCAGGCTCTTCAAGAAGCCCCGGCGCGCGAAGAAGGTCATCGCGAAGCCGACGCCGACCAGGAGGAGCGACAGCTCCTGGACCTTGAAGGCGAGGAGCTGCACCGTGAACGTGGTGCCGATGTCCGCCCCCAGGATCACCCCGAGCGACTGGCGGAACGTGACGAGCCCCGCCGAGACGAAGCCGATCAGCATCAGCGTGGTGGCCGACGAAGACTGGATGATCGAGGTCACCAGTGCGCCCGAGGCCACCGCGGCGAGGCGGGTGCGGGTCATGCTGGTGAGCAGGTGGCGCAGGTGGCCGCCCGCCGCGCGCTGCAGCCCTTCGCCGATGAGCTGCATGCCGTAGAGCAGCAGGGCCAGGCCGCCGAAGAGCGCCAGCAGCGTCATGTCAGGGGCTCATCGGAGCGGTGACCGCAACGTCGATGTCGCGCAGGTGGCCGGTCTCGTTCACCGAGACCACCCGCGGCGGGGCGATCTCGGAGAGCGAGCAGTTGGCGACCGCGATCCGCCAGATCGAGGACAGCGGCAGGCCGAAGCAGTGGGCGAGCAGCGCGCTGATCACGCCCCCGTGGGAGACGATCAACACGTCGTCGCCGTTCGGATGCGCGGCGGTGATCCGCTCGACCGCCCGGAGCACGCGCGCCTGCACGTCGGCGAGGGGCTCGCCGCCCGGCGGCGGGCACTGCACCGGGTCGCGCACCCACCGGGCGTACGGATCGCCCGGGCGCGTGCGGATCTCCTCGACTGTGCAGCCCTCCCACTCGCCCAGCGACAGCTCGCGCAGGTCGTCCACCACGGTCAGCGGGAGGCCGAGGCCGGCCAGCGCGATCGCCGCGGTGTCGCGGGCGCGCTCGAACGGGCTCACGTAGACGTGGGCGATCGCCCGCCGGCTCACCGCCTGGCCCAGGGCCTCGGCCTGGCGCATGCCGAGGGGCGATAGCGCCACGTCCTGCGCGCCCTGGAATCGCCGGATCGCGTTGGAGACGGATTGGCCGTGGCGCGCGAGCAGGAGCCGCCTCACCGGCGGGCCTCCACCGCGGCGGCGGCGGCCTTGAGCCGGGCGACCGTCTCGGCCTTACCGAGGATGCTCACCACCTCGAAGATCGACGGGCTCGCGGTCTTGCCGGTGACCGCGATGCGCGTGAGCTGAGCCAGGTCCACGAGCTTGAGCCCGCGGTCGGCGGCGAGGAAGCGGTAGAGCTCCTCCAGGGCCTGCGGGTCCATCGCCGCCTGGGCCTCGAGGCGCTTGATCAGGATCGCGTAGCGCTCGGCGGCCTGCTCCTTCCAGAACTTGGCGGTGGCCTGCGGATCGTAGGCGTCGGGCGGGCGCAGGTAGAACGCGGCCTGCTCGGCCATCTCGACGAGGGTGCGCGCCCGCTCCTTCAACGTGTCCACCACGCGCGCGAGCCAGTCGAGGTCGCGCGGGGCGGGCAGGCCGGCCCGCGCGAGGAAGGGCACCAGGTCCGCGGCGAGGCGCGCGGCGGGCAGCCTCTTGATCCACTGGTGGTTGACCCACGTGAACTTCTCGAGGTCGAAGACCGCGTCGGCCGCGCCCACGTGGGCCAGGTCGAAGTGCCGGATCAGGTCGTCCCGGGAGAAGATCTCCTGGTCGCCGTGGGACCAGCCGAGGCGCGCCAGGTAGTTCACCATGGCCTCGGGGAGAATACCCAGGTCGCGGAAGGCCAGCACCGAGGTGGCCCCGTGCCGCTTGGAGAGCCGCGTCTTGTCCGCGGCCAGGATCATCGGGATATGGGCGAAGACCGGCAGCGGGTAGCCCAAGGCCTGGTAGCAGAGCACCTGCTTCGGCGTGTTCGAGAGGTGATCGTTGCCGCGGATGACGTGGGTGATCTTCATGGTCACGTCGTCCACGACCACGCAGAAGTTGTAGGTCGGGGTGCCGTCGGTGCGCACGAGGATCCAGTCGTCGAGCTCGGTGTGGCTGACGGTCACGCGCCCCCGTACCACGTCGTCGATCACGGTCTCGCCCTCGCGCGGGATCGCCAGGCGCAGGGCGTGGGGCTCCGAGGCGGGCACGTTGGCCTCGCGGCAGGTGCCCGGGTAGCGGAAGGTCTCCTTGCGCGCTTCGGCGGCCTTCCGCAACGCGTCCAGCGTCTCCGGCGTGCAGCGGCAGCGGTAGGCCTTCCCCTCCGCGATCAGCCGCTCGGCATGCGCCCGGTAGATATCGAAGCGCTCGGTCTGGCGGTAGCCGGGCGTGGGCGGGCCCTCGTCCCAGTCGAGCCCGAGCCAGCGCAGCGCCTCGAGGAGCGACTGGGTGTACTCCTCGGTGGAGCGGGAGCGGTCGGTGTCCTCGATCCGGAGCACGTACACGCCCTGGTGGTGGCGCGCAAAGAGCCAGTTGAAGAGCGCGGTGCGGGCGCCGCCCACGTGGAGGTGTCCCGTGGGGCTGGGCGGAAAGCGCACGCGAACCGGCTCGGACATGGAGCCCTATTGTACTCCGGCCGACCGCCCCGCCCTCCGGGCCTGGGGCCCGGAAACGTCCTCCCGAGCCCTCCCCCCGGAGACGTCCCTCCGGATACGTCCCAATGTTACGATCAGGCCCATGACCGAGCCGGCCAAGCCCTCCCATTTCATCAGGGATGCCGTCCTGGAGGACCTCCAGGCCGGCCGATTCCCCGGCCCGGTGGTCACCCGCTTCCCCCCGGAGCCCAACGGCTACCTGCACATCGGCCACGCCAAGGCGATCTGTCTCGACTTCGGCCTGGCCGAGGAGCTGGGCGGGCGCTGCCACCTGCGCTTCGACGACACCAACCCCACCAAGGAGAGCCAGGAGTACGTGGACGCCATCACGCGCGACGTCCACTGGCTCGGCTTCGACTGGGGCAAGCACCTCTACTTCGCGAGCGACTACTTCGAGCGGCTCTACGAGTGGGCTCTCCTGCTGATCCGCGCCGGGAAGGCGTACGTGGACGACCTCTCGGCCGATGAGATCCGCGAGCACCGCGGCACGCTGACCGAGCCCGGGCGGGAGAGCCGCTGGCGCAACCGGTCGGCGGAGGAGAACCTCGACCTGTTCCAGCGCATGCGCACGGGCGAGTTCGAGGACGGGAGCAAGGTCCTGCGCGCGAAGATCGACATGGCCCATCCCAACCTCAACCTGCGCGATCCGGTCATGTACCGCATCCGCAAGACCGCGCACCACCGCACCGGCGACGCCTGGTGCGTGTACCCGATGTACGACTGGGCGCACGGCCAGTCCGACTCGATCGAGGGCGTCACCCACTCGCTGTGCACGCTCGAGTACGAGGACCACCGGCCGCTCTACGACTGGTACCTGGACGCGCTCGGCGTCTACCACCCGCGCCAGATCGAGTTCGCGCGCCTCAACCTGAGCCACACCGTGATGTCCAAGCGCAAGCTGCTCACGCTGGTCCAGGACGGCCTGGTGAGCGGCTGGGACGACCCGCGCATGCCGACCCTGGCCGGGCTGCGGCGCCGCGGCTACACGCCCGAGTCCCTCCGCGACTTCTGCGAGCGCATCGGGGTGACCAAGGCCGCGAACCTCGTCGAGGTGGCGCTGCTCGAGCACTGCCTGCGCGAGGACCTGAACCGGCGCGCGCTCCGGCGCATGGCGGTGCTGCGGCCGCTCCGCCTGGTGATCGAGAACTACCCCGAGGGCCAGACCGAGGAGATGGAGGCGATCAATAATCCCGAGGACCCGGGCGCGGGCACCCGCAAGGTCCCCTTCTCGCGCGAGCTCTGGATCGAGCAGGACGATTTCCGCGAGACGCCGCCGCCCAAGTACTTCCGCCTCTCACCCGGCGTCGAGGTACGGCTGCGCGCGGCCTACGCGGTCACGTGCACCGGGCTCACCAAGGACCCGGCCACCGGCGAGGTCATCGAGGTGCGCGCCACCTACGACCCCGAGACGCGCGGCGGAGAGGTCAAGGGCCGCAAGATCAAGTCCACCATCCACTGGGTCTCGGCGCCGCACGCGGTCGACGCGGAGGTGCGACTCTACGACACGCTCTTCACGGTACCCAAGCCCGACGAGGCCCCCGACTTCAAGAGCGTGATCAACCCCCAGTCACTGGAGATCGTGCGCGGCGCCAAGGTGGAGCCCGCCCTCGCGGAGGCCGCGCCCGAGGAGCACGTGCAGTTCGAGCGCGTGGGCTATTTCGTGGCGGACTGGAAGGACCACCACTCCGGGCACCCGGTCTTCAACCGCAGCGTGGGCCTGAGGGATACGTGGGCTAAGATCGAGAAGGCCAGCGGCACCTGAGATGCGAGCCGCGCGAACCGGGAGCGTGTTGGGCTAGCCGCCGTTCGAGCGCCGGCTTCGAGGCTGTGAAGGAATCGGGCGGGGTGCCGGCGGTGGCCCCGTCCGAAACATCGGACGGCCGGGAGCGGGGCCCTCGCTCCCACCTGGCGCTCGCTCGCCAGTCCGCGGCGGCCGGCTTACGGTGTGCGTCTCAT
>DASQAL010000296.1:0-5272 GCA_035635775.1 Candidatus Acidiferrum sp. | reverse complement strand
GAGCCGGTCGATCACGATGATGGTGTCGGCGCCCATGTCGCGCGCCACCGCCACCGCGTTGAGGCCGAGCCCGCCCGCCCCCTGCACCACCAGCGACTGGCCGGCGCGGAAGCCCACCTTGCGCAGGCCGTAGAGCACCTGCGAGAGCGCGCAGTTGATCGGGGTGGCCACGTCCTCCGGGATCTCGTCGGGCACCTTGAAGATGAAGTGGCCCGCCCGGAGGTAGTAGTAGTCGCCGTAGGCGTTGTTGAAGTAGGGCGCGGTGCCGGCCACCCGGTTCGGCCGCGCCTTGCGCGGGCAGCTTCCCATCTCGTCGTGCAGGCACACCGGGCAGCGGCCGCAGGGGAAGAAGTAGCAGTACGTCACCCGGTCGCCCTCGCGCAGCGGCCGGCCCATCGAGTCGGTGGTGACTCCGGCGCCGAGCCGCTCCACCTTGCCGCACATCTCGTGGCCGAAGGTGAGGTCCTTGGGCAGCGCGCCGTATATTTCCTTCATCTCCCCCCGCCAGATGTGCAGATCGGAGCCGCACACCCCCGCGCGGGTCAGCTTGATCAGGATCGCGCCCGGCTCCGGATCCGGCACCGGGTACTCGCGCAGCTCGAACTCGCCCCCGTAGGCCTTGAGAACCGCCACCCGTCCCTTCATTGGGCTCCTCCGTGGAATGGATTCAGCGAGAGGGTCACCGCGACCAGGCCCGTTGTCAACACCCGGGCCCGCGCGTAGGATGGGGCGGCTTTCGACGCAGCTCCCGAACGACAAGGAGGACTCCGTGAAACTACTGCTCTTCGACGATTTCAAGCTGGGCGTGCTCCGTGGCGATGGCGTGGTGGACGTCTCGGACACCGTGAAGGACATCCCGCATACCGGGCCCGGCGACCTGATGAGCGGGTTGATCGCCCGCTTCGCCGACTATCGCAAGAAGATCGAGGACGCGGCCGGCCGCGGCAAGCCTCAGCCGGTCGCCCAGGTCCGGATCCGGCCGCCCCTGCCCAAGCCGACCAATATCGTCTGCATGGCGGTGAACTACATGGAGGACGGCACCCGCAGCGAGCCGGCGCCGATCAACGCCTTCATGAAGTCGCCCGGCGCGGTGATCGGCCCCGGCGAGACCATGGTGCTGCCCGACGTGCCCGCCACCATCTTCGAGGGCGAGGCCGAGATGGCGCTGGTGATCGGCAAGCGGGCCACCGCGGTGCCGGCGTCCCGGGCGATGGAGTACGTCTTCGGCTACTGCAACTTCATCGACGGCTCGGCCCGCGGCCTCCTGCCCACCGGCAACACCTTCTACCAGATGAAGTCGCGCGACACCTTCGCGCCGATGGGGCCGTACCTGGTGACCGCGGACGAGATCGCGGATCCGCACAAGCTGGCGATCCGGCTCTCGGTGAACGGCACGGTCAAGCAGGCGTTCAACACGAGCGACATGGCCCACAAGATCCCGCGCTGCATCGAGTGGGTCACGAGCATCCACACGCTGGAGCCGGGCGACGTCCTGGCCACCGGCACCAACCACCGTGGCCTGTCCGGCTTCCAGGACGGCGATCGCATCGAGCTGGAGACCGAAGGCCTCGGCAGGCTCCCGTTCAATATCCGGGACGACCTGAAGCGGACGTGGGCTCGCGAGACGCGGCTCGACCGGCAGGAGAAGGGGCAGGAGGGCACCACACCGCAGCTCACCGGCAAGCACAAGAAATGAAGATCTCCCACGTCACCACCCGCGTGCTGTCCACGCCCGCGGATAATCCCCTGGTCGTCGGCCTGCCCGCGCCCACCGACACGCGCGAGTTCGTGTTGCTGGAGCTCGGCACCGACCAGGGGCTGGTGGGCATCGGCCTCACGTTTTTCGGCGGCGCGCTGACGCCCGCGCTGCGGGCCGCGGTGGACGGCCTGGCCCGGCTCACCATCGGCATGGACCCGAGCCAGGTCGAGGCCATCGCGGCCAAGTGCCGGCGCATGGCGGGTGGCTCGGGGCCGGGCGGTATCTTCGCGCTCGCGCTCTCCGCGGTGGATATGGCCTGCTGGGATCTCATGGGCAAGGCGGCGGGCCGCTCGGTCTGCGCGCTCCTCGGTGGCCTGCGCGACCGCGCGCCGACCTACGCGAGCGGCGCGCTGATGCGACCACACCCCGTGGACTACCTCGCCAAGGCGGGGCCGCGCCTGCGGGACATGGGCTTCCGCCAGATGAAGATGCAGTGCGGGAGCGAGCCGACCATCGCCGCCTCCGTCGAGCGGGTGCGAGTCATGCGCGAGGCCGTCGGCCCCGATATCGACCTGATGTGTGACATCAATCAGCTCTGGAGCGTCCATCACGCGATCGAGGTCGGCAAGCGCATCGAGCCCTATCAGCTCTACTGGCTGGAAGACCCGACTGCCCACGACGACTACCCGGGGCTCGCGCGGATCGCGGACGCGCTGAGCACCCCGATCGCGGCGGGCGAGTACCACTACGGCATCGTGCCGTTCCGGCACCTGCTGGAGGCGCGCTCGATCGACATCGTGATGATCGATCTCCTGCGCGTGGGCGGCATCACCCAGTGGATGAAGGTGGCGGGCATGGCCGAGGCCTTCAACCTGCCGGTGGTGAGCCACCTGATTCCCGAGATCCACGTCCACCTGATCGCGGCGATCCCCAACGGGCTCACCGTCGAGTACATGCCGTGGACGCTTCGCCTCTACGAGGAGACCCCGAAGATCGAGGGCGGCCAGCTCGTGGTACCGGACAAGCCCGGCCTCGGGCTCGCCTTCGATCAGGCCGCGATCAAGCGCTACCAGGTCGGCTGAGGCGCGCGCCGGAGCGCGCGGCTCACACCTCCCCGATCCACGAGGAATCCGCCACGCTCCGCCACCGGGCGCGGATCCGCTCCACCTCGACCGCCGGCAGAGGGCCGGCGTCGAGCATGCGCGCGTTCTGCGGCCAGCGCTCCGGCCGCTTGGTCCCGACGATCGCGGTGTGGACGCCCGACGCCGCCAGCGTGAAGCGCAGCGCGGTGGCCACCGCCGCGTCCGTTCCGTCGCGCAGGAACGGATAGTCCAGGGCCCGGAGCCGCGTCCAGTAGGCCTGGTAGTACGGCTCGGACGGCTTCCGCGCGTACCGCCAGGCCACGTTCGCGATCGGCCGCTTGGCGATCACGCCCATCTGGCGGCTCGCGGCCAGGGGCAGCGTCAGCTCGAGCGCCTCCTGGTCGGCGACGCTCACCGAGGTCTGCAGCGTGTCGAAGCGCCCGCACTCGACCGCGTAGCGGGCCGCCTCGCCGTCGCCGCTGTAGCCGATATATCGCGCCCAGCCGCGCTCGCGCGCTCGCTCGAGGGCGACGATCGCGTCGCCCTGCCGGAGATCGGCGAGCGAGCAGCTATGGAGCTGGATCAGGTCGAGGCGGTCGGTGCGGAGGCGCTTCAGGCTTCGCTCGATGCTCGAGAGGAGTGACGCGGGCCGCCAGTCCCCGCGCCCGAAGCCGCGCGGGTGCCCGCACTTGGTGAGCAGGTAGCACTCACTCCGCCGCGAGCCGAGGGCGGCACCGATCAACGTCTCGCTCTCCTCGTAGCACTCGGCGGTGTCGATCACGTTGAGACCGGCATCGAGGGCGCTGCCGAGAAGCCGGGCGACGGTGCGCGCGCCCGCGCGCTCGTATCCGATCTCGGAGCCCCCGAAGCCGAGCACGCTCACGTCCATGTCGGTCTTGCCGAGGTGGCGGCGCTCCATTGCGGATCGGGCTAGGAGGCGCGAAGGGACGGCGCGCCCTGGCGCTCGGGGCAAAGCCCGTCGTCCCCGACCCGGTACAGCATGCGGCCGAGTATACTCCAGGCAAGACGCCACGACATCGGTCCACCCACGTCACCGAAAGGAGCGACATGAGCCACTACCACGACACGGAAGATCTGAAGGCCCTCGCAGAGTTCAAGCGGCTCGCCCCGGCGGAGTTCAAGGGCTTCGTCGAGCTGGACTCGATCGTGGGGCGCGACGACGGCAAGATCCCGCGCAAGTACCGCGAGCTGATCGCGCTCGCGGTCGCGTGCACCACGCAATGCCCGTACTGCCTCGACGTGCACACACGCAACGCGAAGAAGGCCGGCGCCACCCGGGAGGAAGTCATCGAGTCCGCGTTGCTGGCGGCCGCGCTTAGGGCCGGGGCCGCGACCACCCACGGAGCGCTCGCGCTGAAGCTGTTCGACCGGGCCTAGCGCGCGGCGGCCCGCTCTTCGCGCTCCATGCGCGCCCGCATCCGCGCGCGCACACCCTCCACGATGTGCGCGGGCGCGGTCGCGGGAGAGCCCGCCGAGAACGGCGGTTGCGGATCGTACTCGATGCCGAGCTGGATGGCCTGGGCCACATCGTCGCCCGCGATGCGGGCGGCCAGCGTGAGCGCCATGTCGATGCCCGACGACACGCCCGCCGCGGTGATCACCTTGCCCTGCTCCACCACCCGCTTGAGCGTGGGCCGCGCGCCGTACTCGGCCAGGCGGTCGAGCGACATCCAGTGGGTGGTGGCCTCGAGCCCCTTCAAGATGCCGGCGGCGGCCAGCAGCATCGAGCCGGTGCAGACCGAGGTGGTCCAGCGGCTCGTCTCGTGGGCCGCGCGGATCCAGTCGAGGAGCGGATTCGGCCTCTCGAGGGCGCGGGTGCCGAAGCCGCCCGGCACCATCAGCACCTCCGGGTGCGGCACCGCGGACAGCGGCTCGTCGGCCATCAGGGTGAGCTGGCGATTGTCGGTGCGATACGGGCCCGGCGCCACCGCGACGAAGCGCACCCGGGCGCCGGGCAGGCGCGAGAGCACCTCGTAGGGGCCGATGGCGTCGAGCGCGGTGATGCCCTCGAAGAGGGGGATGGCGATGTCCATGGGGTGATCTCCTAGAGGCCGCGGGCTGCGGCCACGATCTCCTCGTCGCTCGGGAACTTGGAGAGGTCCCCGATCCGCTCCAGGGCCTCGATCTGCACCCAGCGGATGATCCCGTCCCGGTCGATGAGGAAGTGCCCAGCCAGCTGCGTGCCGTGCGCGGCCGCGATCTGCCCATCGATCTCGGTCACCTCGAACCCGTCCCGCTTGTTCAGGGTCTCCATCGCCACGAAGGGATTCTGCGGCTCCGGCAGCTCTCCGGTGGGATTGATCCGTGCTGCCTGAAACTGACCCATCGTGACCGTCCCCTGGGACCACGAGGCTTCCGATTCGTTCTCGACGAGAGTCCCCGCGGGCACCCGAAACGCCCGGTGCGTCTCCGCCTCGGGGTCCGCGGTGAGCAGCACCCGCGCGGGGCGGTACTTGAAGTAGAGCCGCGC
>DASQAL010000295.1:0-30431 GCA_035635775.1 Candidatus Acidiferrum sp. | reverse complement strand
CGCGGACCGAGCCCGTATCCTGGAGGCGGCGGGCCCCGGCGCGCGCATCGTGGAAGCGAAGGACAAGGCGGCCCAGCGACGCGAGCTGCCCGATACCGACGTCATCTTCGGGCGCGCGCATCCCGAGCTGTTCTCCCTCGCCACCCGGCTCGTCTACTACCACTCGATCGGGGCGGGGGTGGACAGCATCCTCACCCCCGAGCTGATCAATCACGACGTGCCGCTGGCCAGCGAGAAGGGCGAGGTCGGCATCCACCTGGCCGAGCACGCCTTCGCGTTGCTGCTGGCGCTGACCCGCGGGCTCCACACCGCGGTGCGCACGCCCGACTACGAGCTGCGCGAGCCCATCCGTGTCCACCAGCGCGAGCTCTACGAGCAGACCCTGGGCATCGTGGGATTCGGCGGCACCGGCCGCGCGGTGGCCCGTCGCGCGGTCGGCTTCGGCATGCGCGTCCTCGGCGTGGACATCGAGCGCGTCGATCCCGAGCCCGGCGTGGAGGCGATCTGGCCCGCTGACCGCCTGGCCGACCTCCTCGCCGCCTCCGACGCAGTGGTGATCGGCCTACCCCTCACCAAGGCCACCCACCACCTCTTCACCCGCGAGCGCTTCCTCCAGATGCGCCGCCACGCGATCCTGATCAACGTGACCCGCGGCGAGATCATCCGCGGCGAAGACGTCCTCGCCGCCCTGGAAGAGGGCCTGATCTGGGCCGTCGGCCTCGACGTCACCGACCCCGAACCCCTACCCAAGGACCACCCACTCTGGACCCACCCCCGCGCAATCATCACCCCGCACACCGCCGGCGGCTCCCCCCGCCGCGCCGGCCGCGTGATCGCCACCTTCTGCGAAAACCTCCGCCGCCGCCGAGAAGGCCGTCCCCTGATAGCCCTAATCGACAAGCAAAAGGGCTACTAGAAGGGCTTCTAGACTCTAGAGGAACCTCGCGGCGGAGCGGCCGGGGCGGGGGGCGGGGGTGGGCCGGGTGACCCGTTCCCCACCAACGCAAGCCAGGAACCTGCCTCGTACAGATTGGGAACTCCTACCAGCAGAAGACCAGAAAGCGGGTCGTGGTCAGAGGCCCACCCCCGCCCCCCGCCCCGGCCGCTCCGTCCGGCCGGCGACGACGCTAGATGACGACGGAGGAGATGTCGACCGAGGAGCGGAGGCCCTCCACCACCACGATGCCGGACTCGGTCACGTGGTGCCGCCGCTTGTCCAGCTCGAGGTCGTAGCCGACCGTCGCCCCCTCGGGGATGCGCACGTTCTTGTCGAGGATGGCCCGGCGGATCATCGCCCGCCGGCCGATGTCGCAGTTGTCGAGGATCACCGAGTCCTCCACCACCGCGCCGGTGTGCACCCGCACGTGCCGCCCCAGCACCGAGTTGCGCACCATGCCCCCCGAGAGGATGCAGCCCCCCGAGACCGTCGAGTCGATGGCCTGGCCGCGCCGGCCTTCGTCGTCGAAGGTGAACTTGGCGGGCGGGTCGGCGTAGCTGGCGGTCCGCAGCGGCCACTGGCGGTTGTAGAGGTTCAGCGCCGGGCTCACCGCGCGCAGGTCCATGTGGGCCTCGTAGTAGGCCTCCAGGGTGCCCACGTCGCGCCAGTAGACGGCCGCGCCCGAGGCCTCCCCGGGGATCTGGTTGCTCTGGAAGTCGTAGGCGAACATGTCGAGGCGATTCACCAGCGAGGGCAGCACGTCCCGCCCGAAGTCATGGGAGCTGTGCTCGCGGGCCGCGTCCGCGTAGAGCTCGCGCAGAAGCGTCCGGGTCGAGAAGATGTAGTTGCCCATCGAGGCGTAGACGCGATCCGGGTCGCCCGGGATGGTGGGCGCGTCCGCGCGCTTCTCGTGGAAGCCGATGACGTGGCCGTCCCGCGCGGTCTCGATCACCCCGAACTCGGACGCGAAGCGCCGCTCCACCGGGACCGCGGCCACCGTGATCTCGGCGCGCTTCTGCTCGTGGTACTCGATCATGCTCGAGATGTTCATGCGGTAGATGTGGTCGGCTCCGAAGATGGCGACCAGGTGCGGATCGGACTGCTCGATGAGGTTGGCGTTCTGGTAGATGGCGTCGGCGGTGCCCCGGTACCACGACTCCCCCGCCGAGCGCATCTGGGCGGGCACCGGGATGATGAACTGGTCCTTGAGCAGGCCGCCGAACTGCCAGCCGTCCGAGAGGTGCTGCAGCAGCGACTGGCTCTTGAACTGGGTCAGGACGTAGATCGAGTGGATGCCCGAGTTGATGAAGTTGCTGAGGACGAAGTCGATGATCCGGTACTTGCCCCCGAAGGGCACCGCCGGCTTCGCCCGCTCCTTGGTGAGGGGATAGAGACGGGTTCCCTTGCCGCCGGCCAGCACGATCCCGAGGACCCGGAGTCTCATGGCACCCGCACCCGCGGGTAGCCTACCATGCGGGTCGGCCGGGAAAAGGCTGACGCCCGCTCCCGCCGGGGGGTATACTTACGGGCGTCTGGTCCAGGCAGCGACTCACCTTCGAGTCTCCCCACATCAGGCGGGCGTCTCCGGTTCCTTCCGCGCGTCAGAGACGCTCCAATCGGGCGGAAGCACGTTCAGGAGACCCACATGTCCCAGAAACTCTATGTCGGCGGTATTGCATTCTCGACCACCAGCGAAGGTCTGCGCCAGCACTTCACGCAGTCCGGCACCGTCGTCTCGGCCAGCATCGTGACGGACCAGTTCTCCGGCCAGTCACGCGGCTTCGGCTTCGTCGAGATGTCCACCCCCGATGAGGCCCAGCAGGCGGTCTCCCAGCTCAACGAGCGCCAGCTCGACGGGCGCTCGCTGAAGGTCGAGGTCGCGAAGCCGAAGACCGACAAGCCCCGCACCAGCAGCGGGTTCGGCGGCCGCGGCAGCAGCAGCGGCGGCTGGCGCTAGTCGCTCACACATCGGGCCCCGCCGCGCGATTGACCGCGCTGACCACCGCGCGGAGCGAGGCGGTCACGATGTTGGCGTGGATTCCCACGCCCCAGCGCACCTTGCCGTCTCCCACCTTCGCCTCGACGTAGGCGACCGCGGAGGCGTCGGCTCCCCCGCCCATCGCGTGCTCGTGGTAGTCGAGCACCGCCACCGCGATGCCCGCGTCGCGGCGGAGGGCGTCGACGAAGGCCGCGATGGGGCCGTTGCCCGCCCCCTTCGCGAGCCGTTCCACGTCCGCGACGCGGAGCGGCGCCTCGATGGTGGTCTCCCCCGCCTCCCCGGCGGTGGTGACAGTCGGATGATGGGCCAGGGAGAGCGGCCGGTCCGGCTTGAGATACGTCGCCTCGAAGGCGGCCCAGATCTGATCCGCGCTGATCTCGGTGCCGCTCTGCTCGACCATCTTCTGGATCACGGACGAGAACTCGATCTGCAGCCGGCGCGGCAGGTCGAAGCCGTGCTCGAACTTCATGATGTAGGCCACGCCGCCCTTGCCGGACTGGCTGTTGACCCGGATCACTGCCTCGTAGCTCCGGCCCACATGATGCGGGTCGATCGGGAGGTACGGCACCTCCCAGATGTCGTAGTTCTTGCCGAGGGCCTCGAAGCCCTTCTTGATCGCGTCCTGGTGCGATCCCGAGAAGGCGGTGTAGACCAGGTCGCCCACGTAGGGGTGCCGCGGGTGTACGGGCAGGCGGTTGCAGTGCTCGGTGATGCGCCGGGCCGCGTCGATGTCGGCGAAATCGAGCTTCGGGTCCACCCCCTGGCTGAAGAGGTTGAGCGCGAGGGTGACCACGTCCACGTTGCCGGTGCGCTCGCCGTTGCCGAAGAGCGTGCCCTCCACGCGGTCCGCCCCCGCCTGGACGGCCAGCTCGGTGGCGGCCACCGCGGTGCCGCGGTCGTTGTGCGGATGCAGCGACAGCACGAGCGAGTCCCGCCGACTCACGTGGCGCAGGAACCACTCGATCTGGTCGGCGTAGACGTTGGGGGTGGCCATCTCCACCGTCGCGGGCAGGTTCAGGATCACCTTCCGGGCGGGCGTGGGCTCCCACACGTCCATGACCCGCTCGCAGATCTCCACCGCGAAGTCGAGCTCGGTGCCGGTGAAGCTCTCCGGGGAATACTGGTAGTGCACGTCGCACTCGGGGATCGTGCCGGCCAGCTCGCGGCAGAGGCGGGCCGCGCGCACCGCGATGTCCACGATGCCGGCCCGGTCGAGGCCGAAGACCACCCGGCGCTGGAGCGTGGAGGTGGAGTTGTAGAGGTGCATCACCGCTCGCGGGGCGCCGCGCAGCGACTCGAAGCTGCGCTCGATCTGCTCCGGCCGCGCCTGGGTGAGGACCTGGATGATCACGTCGTCCGGGATCAGGTCCTCTTCCACGAGCTGGCGGATGAAGTCGAAGTCGGGCTGGGAGGCGGCCGGGAAGCCCACCTCGATCTCCTTGAAGCCGCACTGCACCAGCAGGTCGAACATCCGTCGCTTGCGCTCCGGATCCATGGGATCGATCAGGGCCTGGTTGCCGTCGCGCAGGTCCACGCTGCACCAGCGGGGCGCGCGAGTGATCACCCGGGACGGCCACGTGCGATCCGGCAGCGGGATCGGGATGAACGGACGGTAGTGGTGGAACGGCATCGGCGCCGGTGGACCTGCCTTGCGTGCCATTGAATGCCTCCCTCTCGATAGAAACAAAAAAGCCTCCCCGGAACACGGGAGAGGCTTTTGGCGCGCGCCGCGTAGGCGCGCGCCTAAGTCAGTAGCAGGGCCTCGAGAAGCGTACCCAGCTGAATCATGTGCCCGGGATTGTGCCCAGACCGAAGGCGATTGTCAAGCTTCCGGCACCGGGCGGTAGAATGCAGGGGTGATCGCGGTCCAGGAGGTCACCAAGCGCTTCGGCGCCACCCCGGCCCTCGACTCGGTGTCCCTGGATGTGCGCCCCGGCACCACCCACGTGCTCCTGGGCTCGAGCGGCTCGGGCAAGTCCACCGTGCTCCGGCTCATCCTGGGCCTGACCTGGCCGGACACGGGCTCGGTGCGGGTGGACGGCACCCCGGTGGAGCCCGCCACGCGCGACGGCCTGCTGGCCCGCATGGGCTACGTGGTGCAGGACGGCGGGCTCTACCCGCACCTGACCGCCTTCGACAACGTGGCGCTGGCCGCGGAGGCGCAACGCTGGCCGCGCGCGCGGATCGCGGCGCGGGTGGGCGAGCTGGCCGACCTGGCCGGGCTCGACGGCGACATGCTGCGGCGGTATCCGCGCGAGCTCAGCGGGGGCCAGCGGCAGCGGGTGGGGTTGATGCGCGCGCTCGTGCTGGACCCGCCCATCCTGCTCCTCGACGAGCCGCTCGGCGCGCTGGATCCCATCGTGCGCGCGGAGCTGCAGGAGCAGCTCGGGCGGCTCTTCGCGCGCCTGGCCAAGACGGTGGTGCTGGTCACCCACGATATCCGCGAGGCCGCGCGCCTCGGCCACACCATCACCCTGCTCACCGCCGGGCGCGTGGTCCAGCACGGCACCTTCGCGGACCTGACCGAGCGGCCGGCTAGCCCGTTCGTCACCCAGTTCCTCACTGCCCAGACGCTCGAGGCGCCGGGCGCGCGGCCGGGCGGCTGAGCGATGCGGGTCCTCACCGGCTCGTTGGCCTTCGGCACGCTCCTGGTGACCGCCGCGGGAGTGGGCGCGGCGCCGGATGGCGTCATCCGCGTGGGCTCGAAGTCCTTCACCGAGAGCTACATCCTGGCGGAGGTGGCGGCCCAGATCATCGAACAGGTTGGCGAGGCGCGCGCGGAGCGGCGGGTGGGCCTGGGCGGTACCGGCCTGACCTACCGGGCGCTCGAGTCCGGCGCGATCGATCTCTATCCGGAGTACACCGGCACGCTCGCGCGGGTCCTCCTGAAGGACGCCTCGCTCGAGACGCCCGAGGCCATCCGCGAGCGGCTCGGGCCGAGCGGGCTCACGGTCAGCGCCTCGCTCGGCTTCGTCAATACCTATGCCCTCGCGGTCCGCGCCGATACGGCGGAGCGCCTGAAGCTCCGGACCATCGGCGATCTGGCGCGGCATCCGGAGCTGCGCGCCGCGTTCAGCTCGGGCTTTCTCGAGCGCGCGGACGGCTGGCCCGGCCTGCGGGCGCGCTACGGGCTGCGCCTGGCCCGGGTGGAGGTGATGGAGCACGCGCTCACCTACCGCGCGATCGCGAGCGGGGAGGTGGACATCATGGACGTGTTCTCGACCGATGGCCAGCTCGAGCGCCTGAAGCTGCGTCTCCTGGACGATGACCGGCGCTTCTTCCCGGACTACTCCGCGGTGCTGCTGGCGCGCCGGGAGATGACCGAGCGGTACCCGCGCACCTGGGCGCGGCTGCGCGAGACCCTGGAGGGCCGCCTCGACGGCGCGCGCATGGCGCGGCTGAACGCGATGGCGGATCTGGATGGCCGGCGCGTCTCCGAGGTGGCCGCGGTCTTCCTGGGCGGCGCCGCCCCCGCGGGCGCGGGGCGCCACCGGGAGATGCTGGCCGAGCTCGCGGCGCTCACCGTCGATCATCTCGTGCTGGTGCTGATCTCGGTGGGCGTGGCGATCGTGCTCGGCATCCCCATGGGCATCGTCGCGGCGCGCTACCGGCGGGCCGGCCAGCTCGAGCTCTCCGCGATCGCGATGCTGCAGACCGTGCCGGCACTGGCGCTGCTGATGTTCATGATCCCGCTCTTTGGCATCGGCCAGGGGCCCGCGCTGGTCGCGCTCTCGCTCTACGCGCTGCTGCCGATCGCGCGGAACACCTACGCGGGGCTGATCGCGATCGACCGCACCCTGCTGGAGATCGCCGGGGTGCTGCGCCTGGCCCCGATGCGCCGGCTGCTCCGGATCGAGCTGCCGCTGGCCGCGATTCCGATCATGGCCGGGATCAAGACCGCGGCGGTGACCACGGTGGGGACGGCCACCCTGGCCGCGTTCATCGGCGGGGGCGGCTACGGCGCGCTGATCGTGCGCGGCCTCGCGCTCGACGACACCGCCACCATCCTGGCCGGGGCCGCGCCCGCCGCGCTCATGGCCCTGGCCTTTCACGCGCTGTTCGAGCTGGCAGATCGCGTATTGGTGCCGCGGGGGTTGCGGGGGTAGGGCTCGCGGAGGCCCGACTGCAGGCCGGGTTGACTGCGGCCGAAGTCTTGCGAGGTGAGCCGAAGGCGAGCCGAGCGAATTAGAAAGAGCACTCCCCGTGTCAGCCGGAAGGGGTCCCGTCTCCTCAGGCCGGTTCCAGCAGCGCGTTCAGCCGTTCACAGACCGCGAGCACTTCGCCATGAACCGCCGGGAACCAGGCGCGGATCCAGTCAGGCCGCTCGAAGAACGCCAGCGGCGGGCGACCGGATCGGCGAATGGCCACGCGACGTACCAGGCCGCTCGCGTTGATGAAGCTCACGTCGTCGAGCCGGCGCCCGGGGGCGGCGATGCCCGCGGTGATGGGGCACAGTGCCGCCACGGCCGCGATGGATTCCGCCACGCCGCGCAGGCAGAAGGCGTGAGTGCGCCGTCGCGCCGCCTCGGGCAGCGCGGAGATCAAGGTCCGCATCGTGAGGCCGGAGAACACGGTGTCGTCGACGACCGCGAGCGACGCGCAGTCCGTTGCGCCGTCGAGCTGGGCCGGGAGATCGCCCGCCTCGGTGCTGACCACGCGGTAGCCGCCGCGGCCGTCTTCCTCGCGGGTGAGGCCGATGCGGCGGACGCGCGGGAACCAGCCCGCGCGCGCGTGCAGGGCCTCGGCCACGCGCTGCCCGGCCGCGCCGATCCCGAGCGCCAGCGCGAAGGGCGCGTGGCCGCCCTGGGCCACCACGCGCTCCACCTGCTCGCCGAGGGTGAGGATACGCACCCGTTCGGCGTCGCGGGCGAGCAGCGAGAGCAGATCGCGGGCCAGCGTGGCGGCGGGCGAGCCCGCGCCCTCGCGGCGGGCCACCTCGTCGGTCAGGTCGTCGTGGACGTACAGCCGGCGCGGGGTGGGCTGCGCGTACGTCGCGCCCTCCCCGGACATCAACCGGATGATGTGAGGGCGGATGATGCGAGGGCGGGCGATGCGAGGGCGGGCGATGCGAGGGCGAGCGCGAAGTAGTTCGCGGGGTCCACGTGCCACTGCGCGAGATCGAGCGAGGCCGCGGCCAGCATCGCCTCGACGCCGTCGCGCGTGAACTTGTAGGAGTTCTCGGTCCAGATGCCCTCGCCGGCCCGGAAGCGGACGGTGAGCCCCAGGCGCCCGAGCTTCACGGTCTGAGCGGTGTCGGCCACCAGATGCATCTCGATGCGGGAGGCCGCCTCGTTGTAGAAGGCGTGATGGCGGAAGGCCTCGGGCTCGAAGTTGCCGTCCACCGCGTGGTTGATCACCCGCAGGATATTGCGGTTGAAATCGCGGGTGACGCCGGCCGCGTCGTCGTAGGCCGCTTTGAGCACCTTGACGTCCTTGACCAGGTCCACGCCGAGCAGCAGGCGGTCGCCGGGGTCGGGCAGGAGCGCGCGCAGACCCGCGAGCAGCCGCCGTCGCTCCGGCGCGTCGAGATTGCCGATGGTGCTCCCCAGGAAGAGCGCGAGGCGCCGCCCGCGGGGCGGGGGCACGTGGGCGAGGTCGCGCTCGAAATCGCCGACCACCGCGTGAACGGAGAGCGCCGGGTAGTCCCGGGTGAGCCGGGCGGCGGTGCTCTCGAGGGTGAGCCGGTCCACGTCCAGGGGCACGTAGCGGATCGCCCGCCCGCCCGCGGTGGCCGCGTTCAGGATGAGGCGCGTCTTCTCGGAGGAGCCCGCCCCGATCTCCACGATGTCGTCGGGAAGAATTTCCCCGATCAATCCGGGAACAATTTCCCCCAGCAGGGCCGCCTCGGTGCGGGTCGGATAGTACTCGGGCAGCTCGGTGATCCGCTCGAACAGCAACGACCCCGCGCGGTCGTAAAAGTACTTCGGGGGCAAGGACTTCTGCCACGCGGTCAGGCCCCGTCGCACGTCCGCTTCCAGGCGCTCCTGTTGCGCCCGCTCGTCCGTATGAATATCTAGCCGGTAGCGCATGGCATCGTCCTGCTGCAAGCTAGACGCCACCAGGGGCCCCGGGGATGCGCAAGAGAAGACCACCGGGACCGAAAGGAGTCACATGGTCGAGACGATCACGGACCGGCTGACCGACGCGTGGACGCGCACCGATCGGATCTTCGAGATCCTCGCGCCACAGAGCTGGCTCGCCCAGCCGATCGCGCTGCGCCACCCGTTCATCTTCTACCTGGGACACTTGCCCGCCTTCGCCTGGAATCACGTGGGCGGTGGCGTGCTGGAGCGGCCTTCGTTCAACGCGGCCTTCGACGAGCTGTTCTCGCGCGGGATCGACCCCGACGTGGACGATCCGACGCAGTGCCACGACCATCCCGAGGTGCCGGACCGCTGGCCCGCGGTGGCCGAGGTCGTCGCCTATCGCGATCGCGTGCGCGCGGCGCTGCTGGGATCGGTGGACGCGGTGGCCGCGCGCGCGGACGCGCACCTGATGGCCCGGGAGGGCCGCGTCTTCAGCATGGTGATCGAGCACGAGCTCATGCATCAGGAGACAGTGCTGTACATGCTGCAGCGCCTGCCGCTCGAGCGCAAGGTGCGACCGGCCTGGCTGCCGCCCTACGTGCTCGGGCCCGGCCGCCCCGCCGGCCCGGTCGAGGTCCCGGCGGGCCCGGCGACCCTCGGCGCCCGCTTCGACGAGCTGCCCTTCGGCTGGGACAACGAGTTCTCCGCCCTCGAGGTGCACGTGCCCGCCTTCCGCGTGGACGCCACCGCGGTGACCAATGGCCAGTTCCAGGCCTTCGTCGAGGACGGGGGCTACCGGCGCTCCGACCTGTGGACCGACGAGGACTGGGTGTGGCGCGGTCACGACGGGATCGAGCACCCGGCGGTGTGGGAGCTGGTGGACGGGGCCTGGGTCTATCGCACGCTCTTCGACCGGCTGCCGCTCGATCAGGTGGCGGACTGGCCGGTCTACGTGAGCCTGGCCGAGGCGCGCGCCTTCGCGCGCTGGCGCGGCGGGCGCCTGCCCAGCGAGGCCGAGTTCCATCGGGCGGCCTCCGGGCCGACGAAGGGCGGCCGGCCGGAGGACGGCAATGTCGGCTTCCGCCACTGGGCGCCCACCCCGGTGGGCTCGCATCCCGAGAGCGCGAGCGCCTGGGGCGTGCAGGATCTCGTCGGCGACGGCTGGGAGTGGACGAGCACCGTGTTCGCGGGCCTGCCCGGCTTCACCACGTACATCCCGGGCTACGAGGGCTACTCCGCCGACTTCTTCGACGGCAAGCACTACGTGCTGAAGGGCGGCTCGTGGGCCACCGGCGTCCCCCTGGTGCGCCCGAGCTTCCGCAACTGGTTCCAGGCGCACTACCCGTACGTGTTCGCCAAGTTCCGCTGTGTCAGCGATGGCCGACGCTGATCCCGGCTCGCTAGCCGGCGGGCTCGACGTCCACGAAGCAGGAGTTGAACGGCGTCGCCCCCGCGGGTGACGAGCGGTCGTCGGTCAGGAGGTTCGAGCAGCCGCGCGTGTCCTGTCCCTGGGCGTCGAGCGCGAACCACGCGCCCTCCTTGATCGAGACCACGCCCGGGGCCACCCGATCGGTGACGCGCGCCGGGATCAGGGTGCGGCCGCGGCCGTTGAACACGCGGACACGCTGGCCGTCCACGATGCCGCGGGCCGCCGCGTCGGCCGGGTGGATCCACACGTCGTCGCGGTCGGCGCGCGAGAGCACCGCCTGGTTGTCGTGGATCGAGTGCGTGCGCGCGCGCGACTTGGGCGTCACGAGCCGCAGCGGGTGGCGCGGGTCGATCGCCTCCGGGATCCACGTGGGGATCGGCGGGATGGGCCCGAGGCCGTAGGGATCGGGCTTGGCGGCCAGGCTCATCGAATAGATCTCGATCTTGCCCGACGGCGTCGTGAACGGATGCCGGTCCGGATCGCGGATCTCCTTGGCGAAAGCCACCGCGTCGTCGGGGGCGGGCAGTCGCGCCAGGCCCTTCGCCCGGAACGTCTCGTAGTCGTCGATGGCGTGCTTGGTCAGCTCGCGCAGCCACTCGTCTTCGGTCTTGTCGTTGTAGCCCTCGATGCCCAGGCGCTCGGCCAGGGCCGCGCAGATGTCGAGATCGTTCCGGCACTCGCCGACCGGCGCGATCGCCTGCTGCATGAAGATCGCGTAGTGGCCGGCGCCCGCCCACGGGGTGTGGACATCGTTGCGCTCCCAGAAGGTGGTGGCGGGCAGCAGGATGTCGGCGTAGCGCGCGGTCGGCGTGACGAAGTGATCCTGGACCACCACGAAGTCGAGCCGCTCCACGCCCTTGATGATCCGGCTCACGTTGGGGAGCTGGTTGAAGAGATCGCCCGCGCAGGAGTAGATCATCTTCACGTCGGCCGGGTAGCCGCCCGCCTTCCCGCGCTCGAGCAGATCGGCCAGGAGCGGCGAGGACACCCGCGCGCCCACCGGGTTCTCGCCGGTGGGGAGCGCCTGGATTCCGCAGCGCCCGGTGGCCCCATTGCTGGTGCCCGCGTTGCCGCCCGGGATGCCCACGTTGCCGGTCATCGCGCAGAGCGCGTAGGCCGCGCGGTGGAACTGCTCGCCGTAGAGCGTGCGCCCGGGCGCGTAACCGGTCTGGAGCGCGGCGGGCTTGGTGGTGGCGTATTCGATCGCGAGAGCCCGCAGGGTCTCGGCGGGCACGCCGGTGATCGCGGCCGCCCACTCGGGCGTCTTGGGCACGCCGTCGGTCTCGCCGAGGAGATAGGCGCGGTACGAGGCGCCCGCGGGCGCGCCGGGCGGCAGGTGCGCCTCGTCGAAGCCCAGCACGTGCCGGTCGAGATAGGCCTGATCGTGCCGCCCCTCGATGAGGATCACGTGGGCCATCGCGATCAGCGCGGCGGTGTCGGTGGCGGGCCGGATGAACACGTGCTCGTCCGCGAGCTGCCAGCTCGTGCGGGTGCGCCGCGGGTCCACGCAGATGATCTTCACGCCGCGCTGCTTGGCGAGCTTCAGGTACTGCAGCGTGCCGGTGCCGAAGGTGCCGTCGGCCGGGCTCCAGCCCCACATGACGATCAGGCGCGAGTTCACGTAGTCGGTCGGCTCGCGGCCCGCGCTCTTGTAGTCGGCCTTGGCCCCGTAGGTCTGGCGGACCGCGAAGACCTCGGCCTCCGCCGAGATGTTCGTCCACAGCTCGGTGCAGCCGCCGAACATGTAGAGCAGGCGCTTCACGGTGGACCGGCTGTGCAGCATCGACAGGCTGCCGGTGCGCGAGCAGTCGAGAATGGCCGCCGGCCCGTGCGCCTCGCGGATGCGGAGCATCTGCCGCGCGACTTCGTCGAGCGCCTCGTCCCAGCCGATCCGCTCGAACTGCCCGGCGCCACGCGGGCCGACCCGTCTCATCGGGTGGATCAGCCGGTCTGGATGATTCAGGCGCTCGAGCTGGCCGAAGCCGCGCACGCAGGCGTGGAGCGGGGCTTCCTCCGGGGTCCACTTGCGCGGGTCGGTGCTGATCTTGACGATGCGCCCGTCGCGCACGTGGGCGTTGACCACGCAGCGGCCGCCGCAATTGTGTCCGCAGGTGCTGGTGACCACGGTCTCGCCCGGCGCGGCGGCCGGCCGGGGCGCTTCGTAACGGATGGCCTTGGACATGGGGATTCCCGCGAGCTTACCGCCGGGCGGCCCGAAAGGCCAGTCTGCTAGACTCGGGCGCCATGGCGACCCGGGTCGTGATCGTGGGCGGCGGCCTCATGGGGCTCTCCACCGCCTTCCACCTGTGCCGCGCCGATCCGGGCACGCGCGTCACCGTGCTGGAGCGCGCCCGCGTGGGCGCCGCCGCCTCGGGGGCCAGCGCGGCCGGCGTGCGGGCGATGGGCCGCGACCCCGCGGAGCGGGCGCTCGCGCTCGCGAGCCTCGCGCGCTGGCCCGGGCTCGAGCGCGAGCTGGAGGCGCCGACCCGGTACCGGCGCAGCGGCGGTCTGCGGCTCGCGCTCGACGAGGCGACCTGGCGGGCGGTGGGGCCCTGGGTGGCGGAGCAGCGCGCCGCCGGCGTGCCGGTGGAGGTGGTGGACGAGCGGGAGGCGCGCGCGCTCGCGCCCGGCATCGCGCCGGGCTGCCTCGGCGGCGTGCACGCGCCGGACGACGGCCAGGCGGAGGCGGTGCCCGCGACGGAGGCATTCGCGGCCGCCGCGCGGCGGCTCGGCGCGCGCGTCGAGGAGGGCGTCGGCGTCCGCGCACTCGTGGTCGAGACCGGCCGGGTGGTGGGCGTCGAGCGCGGTGACGGCGCGCGCGAGGCCTGCGACGTGGCGATCGTGGCGGCGGGCGCGTGGAGCGCGACGCTGCTCGGGGGGATCGGCGTGACGCTGCCGATCGAGACGCGCCCGCTCCAGATGCTGCTCACCGCGCCGGGCGCGCCCGCGCTCCGGCCGGTGCTGGGCGCCTTCGACCGCCGGCTGAGCCTGAAGCAGCACGACGACGGCGCCTACCTGATCGGCGGCGGCTGGCCCGCGCGCGTCACAGACCACGCGGGTAATCGCTACGAGATGCTGGACGAGAGCGTGAGAGCGAGCCTCGAGACGGCGCGCGCGGTGTTTCCGCCGGTTGGCGAGTGCGCGCTCGCGCGGAGCTGGGCGGGGCTCGAGGCCTTCACGCCGGACGACCTGCCCATCCTCGGTCCGGTCCCCGGCATCAGCGGATTGCTGGTCGCCGCGGGCTTCTCGGGCCACGGCTTCGCCCTGAGCCCGATGATCGGCGACATCCTCGCGCGCCTGGCCCTGGGCCGGGACACGCTGGAATCACTCTGGAAGGATTTACGCTACGACCGCTTCGGGGTCAGGTCTTGAATTACGACATTGTCGTATTTCAAGACCTGACCCCGGACTACTAGCGGCCGCGGGTGATGTGGGCGGGGCGGGCGCCGTGGGCCGCGCGCCGCTCGGCATTGGCGCGGGCGCGCTGGCGGTCTTCGGCCTTGCGGGCGCGGATCTGCGCGATGCGCTCGGCCAGCGGGATCTCCAGCTTGTCGGCCGGCCGCTTGGTGTAGTCGAAGCTGGGCAGCTGCGCGCGCGTGAAGCGCGAGCCCACCGCCCGCTCGATGCCGCGCAGCTCGGGCTCCTCGTCCGGCGAGACGAGGGTGAGCGCGTCGCCCACCGCCTCGGCTCGCGCGGTGCGGCCCACCCGGTGGATGTATTCGTCGGGCATGCCCGGCACGTCGAAGTTCACCACGTGGCTGAGGGCGTCGATGTCGATGCCGCGGGCCGCGATGTCGGTGGCCACCAGCACCTGGAAGCGCCCGTCCTTGAAGCCGGCGAGCGCCTGCGTCCGCTGCGCCTGACTGCGGTTGCCGTGGATGCGGTCGGCCTTGACCCCGTGCCGGGCCAGGTAGTCGGCCAGCCGGTTGGCCCGGTGCTTGGTGCGCGTGAAGGCGAGCACGCTGCGCGTGCCGGGCTGCTTGAGCAGCTCGACCAGCAGCGCCGACTTCAGCTCCTGCGGCACCGGGTAGACGGTGTGGGTGATGCCGACCGCGGGCGCGGAGGGCCGCTCGATCTGGATGGCCACCGGATCGCGGAGGATCTGCTTCGCGAGCGCCGCGATGGGGCCGGGTATGGTCGCGGAGAGCAGCAGGGTCTGCCGCCGCGCCGGGAGCTGTTTCAGGATGCGCTGGATATCCGGCAGGAAGCCCATGTCGAGCATGCGGTCGGCCTCGTCCAGCACCAGCACCTGGAGGCCGTCGAGCCGGGCATAGGGCATGCGCATGTGATCGAGCAGCCGGCCGGGCGTGGCCACGAGGATGTCTGCACCCCGGCGGAGCGCCGACTCCTGCGGGCCCATGCCCACGCCGCCGAAGATGGCCGCGCCGGTCAGCCGCGTGTGCCGGGCGAGCTGGCCGCGATGCTCGTCGATCTGGGCCGCGAGCTCGCGGGTGGGGGCGATGATCAATGCGCGCGTGGTGCCGCGGGGCAGCCCGATGAGCTTTTGCATGATGGGCAGCAGGAACGCCGCGGTCTTGCCGCTGCCGGTCATGGCGCAGGCGACCACGTCGCGCCCGGCCATAGCCGGGGGAATGGCGTCAAGCTGGATGGGGGTCGGGGCCTGGAAGCCCAGGGCCTCGATGCCGCGGAGCAGATCGGGGTGAAGCTGGAATTCGGAGAAGGACATGGAGCGAGTAACCTCTTGCGGGCACAACCGGGCCCGTACAGTCTTCCGCGGATGTCTTGACGCGCCCCACGATGCGGAAGAGGACGGGAAACGCGGTCTGCGATGTTGCAGTGGTTACAGCATACACGCGGCCGGCGGCCGACGCCTAGAAATAACGCCGGGCGTTACTCCGTCCGCTGGGCCATCCGCTCCGCGATCTCCGCCTCGAAGAGCTGGAGGGTGAGCGGGCAGGGCGGCGCGTTGGTGTCGATGTACTGGCACTCGGTCTCGCTGCAACGGACGAAGAGCTTGCCGTGGCCACCGAGCGACTGGCGCCGGCGCAGCGAGATGGAAACGGTTTCCGAGACGACACTGCAGTTGTACGACTTCGTGGGAGTCCGGGGCACGGGGATCCTTTCCTCGCGGGTGTTGCGACCGAGGGGCCCAGTATACACGGTCTCGACCGAGTATTAGGCCCCGAGATAGGCGCGCTGCACGCGCGGGTCGGCGAGCAGGGTGGTGTGGGTGCCCTCGAGGGCGACCCGACCCGTCTCCAGCACGTAGCCGCGGTCGCAGAGCTCGAGCGCCTCGACCACCCGCTGCTCTACCAGAAGAATGGTCAACCGCCGCTCGCGGCGGATGCGGTCGACGGTCTCGAAGATCTGCTCGACGATGCGCGGGGCCAGGCCTTGCGAGGGCTCGTCGAGCAGCAGCAGCTCGGGCGCGGCCATGAGCCCGCGCCCGAGGGCCAGCATCTGCTGCTCGCCGCCCGAGAGCGAACCGGCGGCCTGCTGGCGCCGATCGCGGAGCACCGGGAAGAGGGCCATCACCGACTCGAGCCCCTCCGCGCGGCGGCCGCGCGCGGCCCGGCGGTAGGAGCCGAGCTCCAGGTTCTCCAGCACGGTGAGCGACGGGAAGATGCGCCGGCCCTCCGGCACGTGCGCGATGCCGAGGGCGGCGCGCTGGTGCGGGTAGAGCGGCGTCATGTCCCGCCCGCGGTACTCGAGGCGGCCGCCGCCCACGCGCACCGAGCCCGAGATGGCCTTGAGCAGGGTGGTCTTCCCCGCGCCGTTCGGGCCCACGATGGCCACGAACTCGCCCTCGTTGACCTCGAGCGAGACGTCCTCGAGGGCGCGGAGGCCGCCGTAGGAGACGCTAAGGCCGGAGATTCGCAGCATGGTCGGCTCCATGGCGGGCGAGCCAGCGCTTGCCCAGATAGGCCTCGATCACGGCCGGGTTGCGGGTGACCTCGCCGGGAGGGCCCTCGGCGAGCCGCCGGCCGTGGTCCAGCACCACCAGCCGGTCGGCGAGCTTCACGAGGGCCTGGATGGTGTGCTCGATGATCACCACCGTCACACCGGCGGCCCGGGTACGCCCGATCATGACCGCCATCAGCTCGACGCCTTCGGCCGACAGGCCGGCGAGCGGCTCGTCGAGCAGCACGAGCCGGGGCGACGTGGCCAGGCAGCGCGCCAGCTCCATGAGTCGCAGCTCGAGGGTGGTGAGCCCGGCGGGCAGGGCGCCCGCCTGTTCGACGAGGCTCACGCGGCCGAGCGCGGCCTGCGCGCGCTCCCGCGCGGCGCCCGGCGCGTCGCCGTGGGCGAAGGCGCCCACCATGACGTTTTCCAGCACGGTGAGGTGCGGGAAGACCCGCACCACCTGGAAGGTGCGGCCGATGCCGCGCCGGCAGACCAGGTGGGGGCGCAGGCCGGTGATCGGCGCGCCCAGCCAGCGCACCTCGCCGCGGTCGGGCAGCAGGAAGCCGTTTAGCACGTTGAAGAGCGTGGTCTTGCCCGCGCCGTTCGGGCCGATGATCCCGAGGATCTCGCCCTCGCGCACGTCGAAGCCCACCTCGGAGAGCGCCTGCAGGCCGATGAAGGCCTTGTCGATCCCGCGGACTTCGAGCAGGATGGGCCCGGGCGCGGCCGCGGGCGCCTCCGCCGTCCCCGCCGCGGCGGCGGTGGGGGTCGCGCGCGCGACGGCCGCGGGCCGCCGGCGCAGGTGCCAGAACAGGCCCTCGGGCGCCCACATCATGATGGCCATGAGGGCGGCGCCGTAGACCACGCCCTGGATGCCGGGCAGGCGGTCGCCCACGGTGGTGTCGAGGATCTCGCTCACCGGGATCATGATGGCGGCGCCGATCACCGGGCCCCAGAGCGTGCCGGCGCCGCCCACCAGGCACACCACCAGGGTCTGCACGATCACGATCACCCCGAAGACCGCGTCCGGCGTCACGACGAAGAGGATCGCGTGCGCGTAGATCGCGCCGGCCAGGGCCGCGGGCGCCGCGCTCAGCGCGTACGCCAGCATCTTGGAGCGGAAGGCGTCCACCCCCATCGCCTCGGCGGCCTGCTCGTTCTCCTTGATCGCGCGAAGCGAGTAGCCCAGCCGCGATCCCTCGATCAGCCGCGACAGCACGAGCGTGGCTGCGAGCAATGCCAAGGCCAGCAGGTCGAAGGAGCGCGGCTCCTCGAACTGCATGAAGAGCGCGGGCCGATCGCGCACCATCGGGATGGCCACTTCCTGGTAGCCCAGGTAGTCCATGACGATCCTGAAGATGAGCGGATACGCCAGCGTGGCCAGGCCGAAGTAGATGCCGGCCAGCCGGAAGGTCGGCGTGCCGATGAGCAGGGCGGCCAGCACCGCGACACCCACCCCCGCCCACATGCCGAGCCACGGGGTGAGCTGGAGCTTGGCGGCGAGCAGCACCGTGACGTACGCCCCGATTCCGAAGAAGGCCTGGTGGCCGAACGAGATCTGGCCGGCGTAGCCGCTGATGATGTTCCAGGCGAGCCCCATGGCCGCCCACAGGAACACGAGGGTCAGGATGCGGTGGTGGTAGCGCTCGGTCAGCGCGAGCGACAGCCCGAGCCCGATCGCGATGACGGCGGCGATGCCGACCCAGCCGCGCGCGCGAGCCGTCATGGCGAGGACGCGGTCACCCTAGACCGCCCGCGCCCGCCGGCCGAAGAGGCCCTGCGGCCTCACGTACAGCACGACCAGGAATGTCACGAACACGCCCACGTTCTGCAGCTGCAGCGGCAGGAGCAGCAGGGTCAGCGACTGCACGAGCCCGATCACGATGCCGCCCACGAAGGCGCCCGGGACACTGCCGAGGCCGCCCAGCACCACCGCCACGAACATCAGCACGATGAAGTTGACGGCGACGTTCGGCTCGATCGGGTGGTAGGTCGCGAGCAGGCCACCCGCCGCCGCCACCAGCGCGATGCCGATGCCGAAGGCCATGCCGTGCATGGTGCGCACGTCGATGCCCTGGTAGCCGGCCGCCTCCGGGTCGTCGGCGGCCGCGCGCAGGGCCTTCCCGAGATCGGTCCGGGTCAGCAGCACGTACACCGCCGCCGCCAGCAGCAGCGCCATCAGGAATGCGTACGAGCGCGCCTGGTTGAGCAGCAGCGGGCCCGCCGCGAAAGCCTTCGTGGCGTAGGGCGCGTTGATGCCGCGCGGCATGGGCGAGAGGATCATGGTGGTGGCGTTGGTGATGACGAGCGACAGGCCGAGGGTCAGGATGAGCTGGGCGTCCATCTCGCGGTTGGGATCGCCGCCGCCGGTGACGCGCGCGAGGAAGAGGCGGTGCACCAGGAGCCCGAGCACGAAGAAGGGCGGGATGGTCAACAGCGCGCCCAGGAGTGGATCGAGGTTTCCCGCGAGCGCGTAATAGTACGTGAGGTACATCCCGAGCATCATGAAGTCGCCCTGCGCGAAGTTGACTACGCGCATGACGCCAAAAATGAGCGCCAGGCCGATGCTCATGAGGGCGTAGACGCCCCCCACGAGCAGGCCCGTCGCCACGTACTGGGCGAGCTCGCTCGCGACCACGGCGAGCCGGGGGCCGCGCTACTTCTGCCAGACCACGGGGCGCGTCGCGAGGCTAGCCGGCACCACCGTGAAGGGCTCACCGTTCTGCCACTGGACGATGAGGGGGACCGCGCCGATGCGCCGGCCCCGCTCGTCGAACCGGATGTGGCCGGGAGCGAGCGAGGTCGCCGCCGGCCCCGTCGTCAGATCGATCTTGGCCAGCGCGTCCCGGATGGCCTTGGGATCGGCCGACTTCGCCTGCTCGATGGCTTCCTTGATCAGCCAGACGTGGGCGTAGGTGCAGAGCGGGTCCTGGGTCATGAAGGGCTCGCCCGTCCGCTGCACGAACTTCTTCACCAGCTCTTCCTGGCCCTTCACGGGATGGGCGGCGACGACGGTCTGGATGTTGTCGAGCAGCTCCTTCCCGACCGTCTTCACGTATTCCGGGGTGACCAGCCACGCGCCCACGCCCTGGATGTGTATCTTCAACCCGAACTCCTTCACCTTCTGCAGGACCTGGATCGAGTCGGGGAAGTTGGTGGCGCCGTAGAAGACGAGGTCGGGCTGGGTGGCGCGGATCTTCTGCACGATGGACGTGGCGTCGGCCAGGGGCGGCGTCCACACCTCGTCGACCACCAGCTCGATGCCCTTGGCCGCGAGCAGCTTCTCGCGCAGCGGCTTGAAGAAGAAGACGGTGGCCGCGGTGTTGTCGCCCACCACCGCCGCTTTCCGGATCTGCCGGTTGTTCCGCTTGGCGAGCTCGACGACGAGATCGAGGGCCTGCTCGGCCTGGGCCGAGGAGACCGGCGAGCTCTGGAACGTGTACTTGAACCCGCGCTCGGTGATGCTGTCGGCGTAGGAGAGCGTCAGCCACGGCACCTGCAGCCGCTCGGCCACCTCGGTGACACCGAGCGTGAACGAGCTGAGCCAGGAGCCGATGCCCGCGCTGATCTTCTCGCGGGTGAGCACGCGCTGCGCCGCGCTCACCGCCTTCTCCACGCTGTCGCCCGCGTCGGCCTCGCGCAGGACGATCTTGGCCCCGCCGAGCGCCTTGATGCCCCCCTGGCTGTTGATCTCCTCGATGGCCATCTCCGCGCCCATCTTCTTGAGCTGGCCCTGCCGGGCCCAGCGGCCGGAGAGCGGCGCCACCAGCGCGATCTTCACGTCCTCCGCGGCGACCGCGACCATGGGAGCGAGGAGCACGAGGACGAGGGTGAGAGCGAGGGAACGGGTGAGACGGCTCATCGGCTGATCCTCCGGCGTTGGAGTGCGTGAGAGTCGCGGAACGAGCGGCGCCTACTATAGCACGCTGAGACAGGGGGCTTCGTCGGCATGCTGGACGCGGAGCTCCGGCTGATCGAAGTCACCTCTCCGCCCGGTCCGCTGCACTGTGATCTGATACATTGCCTCACGGAGCCCACCGGGCTACGCTCGGCGCGACTTCCACCGGCTAGAACGGAGCGCGCACGATGCCGCAGTCCGCTGACGAGTTCCGTCCCGAGACCCTCGTAGCCGTAAACGCGGTGAAGCGAGCGCTCACGATCGCGCGGCGTAGCGTCGAATCGGGAGACATCACCGTGAAAGACGGGCGCGATCTGGTGACGGTGAGAGATGTCGCCGTTGAGGACGCGATTCGCGGCATGGTGGCCGATGCGCTGGGCTTCTCGGTAGTAGGCGAGGAGCGTGGTGGCGAGGCGGCGGCCGATGGTTCGCCGTACTGGCTAGTCGATCCCATCTGCGGGACTCGAAACTTTGCTTCGGGAATCCCACTCTACTGCGTGAACCTGGCCCTCGTGGAGGGCGACGCGATCACCGTCGCCGTCGTTGGCGATCCATCAACGGGCGAGATGCATGTCGCGGAGCGGGGCCGCGGTGCCTGGGGTTTGAAGCACGGCACCCGACACCAGCTGACTACCAGCGACGGGAGTCTGACCATCGTCGTCGAAGACGGCAAGTCGAAGGGCAGGCGTCGTGAGCAAGCCGCGCAGTTCACCGCCGCAGCCATCCGGGCAGATCGATGGGACTTCCGGTCGCTCGGGACCACGTTGGCCTCGCCTTACTTGGCCGCCGGCCGCATCTCGGCATACGTGGTCTTCTGCGTCTCGGCCATCCACGCTGGGCCAGGGAGTCTCCTCGTTACCGAAGCGGGCGGCACCGTGTCGGATATCGACGGCCGTCCTTGGACCATCCGCTCGGACTCGCTCCTTGCCAGCGCCACTCCCGGTCTCCACAAAGAGCTGCTCGACCTTGCGCGCGCCGCGCGCACGCGGCAATCTGCCTGAGGTTCCGGATGCACCTCGTACCGCCAAGCCCTCGGCCCTAGCGATCCTGCAATCGGTCCTGTCTCGCGGCACATTCCTCTAACACGCTGAGTTATACTTCAGCGCGATGCGCGCCCTGATCTGTCGTGCGTGGGGATCGATCGACGACCTGACCGTGGAGGAGATCGCCCCGCCCGCGCCCGCCGCCGACGAGGTCCTCATCGACGTGCGCGCCACCTCGGTGAACTACGCGGACTCCATCATGGTGGCGGGCAAGTACCAGACGCGCCCGCCGTTCCCGTTCAGTCCGGGGCTCGAGACCGCGGGCGTGGTGGCGCGCGGCGGCGCCGGCGTCACGCGCTTCACGCCGGGCGACCGCGTGATGGCCACGCTCGCGTGGGGCGGGCTCGCCGAGCAGGCGGTGGCGAAGGAGTCCGAGACCTTCGCGATTCCGGCCGGCATGTCCTTCGAGGAGGCGGGCGCCTTTCCGATCGCCTACATCTCGAGCGACGTGGCGATCCGCTGGCAGGGCCGGCTCGAGGCGGGCGAGACCCTGCTGGTGCTGGGCGCGGCCGGCGGGGTCGGGCTCACCGCGGTGGAGATCGGCAAGGCGATGGGCGCGCGCGTGATCGCGGGCGCGAGCACCGCCGAGAAGCTCGCGCTGGCGCGGGAGCACGGCGCGGACGACGGGATCAACTACACATCCGAGAACCTGACCGAGCGCGTGATGGCGCTCACCGGGGACCGGGGCGCCGACGTCTGCTTCGACCCGATCGGCGGCGAGCTCGCCGACGCCGCGCTGTCCTCCCTCGGCTGGGGCGGACGCATGCTCCTGGTCGGCTTCGTGGGCGGCGTGCAGCAGATCCCGGCGAACCGGCTGCTGGTCAAGAACCGCTCGGCGCTCGGCTGCTCGCTGCGCTACTACCGCAGTTACGCGCCGGACAAGCTGCGTCGCTCCGTGGAGGCCCTCATGGGCTGGTACGCGGCGGGCAAGCTCAAGCCCCACGTGAGCCACCGGCTGCCGCTCGAGCGGAGCGTCGAGGCGATCCGCCTGCTGACCGATCGCCGAGCGCTCGGCAAGGTCGTCGTCACGCTCGGAGCCTGAGCCGGTGGAGATCCGCGTCGCCGCGCACGGCCCCCACGTGATGGTCGTCACCATCGACAACCAGCCGCGGCTCAACGCGATGTCGCGGGCGATGATGGCGGACCTGGGACGAGTCTGGGACGAGCTCGAGCGCGGGAGCTGCCGCGCGATCGTGCTCACCGGCGCGGGCCCGCGGGCCTTCTGCGCGGGGGCCGACATCAGCGGCGATCTCAGCGCCTCCCCGGACACCGCGCGGGTGGTGGGTCACGCGCTCCTCAAGCAGGACGCGTACACGAAGCCGATCGTGGCCGCGGTCAACGGGGACTGCGTGGGCGGCGGCGTGGAGCTGCTGCTCTCCACGGATATCCGGGCGGCGGCCCCGCACGCCCGCTTCGGCCTGCCCGAGGTGAAGTGGTCCATCTACCCGTTCGGCGGCGCCACCCTCAAGCTCCCCCAGCAGATCGGCCACGTGCACGCGATGGATCTGCTCCTCACCGGGCGGCTGATCGACGCGGTGGAGGCGGCCCGGCTCGGGCTGATCAACCGCGTCGTCCCCGCCGACGGCCTGATGGCGTGGGCGCTCGAGACCGCCGAGGTGATCGCGGCCAATAGCCCGTCCGCGGTGCAGGCGGTGAAGCGCCAGATCAGCTCGACCATCGCCGATCACGCGCGCGGCCGTGAGGCGCTCGAGCAGGAGCTGGGCGACCAGGTGCGGCGGAGCGTGCATTTCGCCGAAGGAGTGGCCGCATTCCGCGAGAAGCGGCGGCCGCGCTACGAATGATCGAGCCCCCCGAATGAGGAGTCCCCCAAGTGAGAAGGCCCCCCAGTGAGGAGTCCCCGATGACCACGCCGGTTCGCGTCCATATCCGGGTGCCGGGCACCGCGCCCATGCCCGAGCTGATGCGCCTGATCCAGTCGATCGAATCGGCGGGATTCGACGGCGCCGGCATCCTCGACAGCCAGATGATCTCCCGCGACACCTTCGTCACGCTCGGCCAGGCCGCGACCCACACCACGCGGATGCAGCTCTTCCCCGCGGTCACCAACCCGTTCACCCGCCACGCCTCGGTGCTGGCCGGCGCGATCCAGACGGTGGAGGAGCTGGCCCCGGGCCGGGTGAAGTTCGTGATGGGCACCGGCTATACCTCGGCCACCACCATCGGGCGGAAGGCGGCCACGCTGGCCGAGATGCGGGAGTCCATCGCCACCATCAAGACCCTGCTGGCCGGCGAGAGCGTGCGGTTCGGGGAGACCGCCGGGCGCCTGGGCTACGCGGGCGGGCGGCGCATCCCGGTGCTGATGGCCGCCTCCGGGCCCAAGGCCATCGAGGTCGCGGGCGAGGTCGCCGACGGCGTGCTGCTGCTGGTGGGGGCGAACCGCGGCATCGTGCAGCGCGCGCTCGAGCTCCTCGAGCGCGGCGCCCGGCGCGCGGGCCGGAAGGTCGAGGACCTCGAGGTCATCTGGGCGGTGCGCACCGCGGCCCTGCCGACCGCCGCGGAGGCCCTGCGCCAGGCGCGGCCGACCTCGGTGCACTGGGGCATCCTGCGCTGGGGCGGCTACTGGCTCGAGCCCGCGGGCCTGAAGCTCCCGCCGCTCACGATCCCGGACGCGGTGTGGAAGATCTACCCCGACCTCTCCCATGCCCACGACTGGGAGGCGGCCATCGCCGCGACCGCCTTCGTCCCCGACGAGGTGGTGGCCCAGCTCTGCGAGGCGATGGGGCTGATCGGCACCGCGGAGGACTGTGCCGCCCGAATCGCGGAGCTCACCAAGCTGGGCGTGCAGAACCTCTACCTGATGCCGCTCGAGACCTTCACCCCGCCCACACGCGAGATCGCCGCGTTCCGCGACGTCGTCTTCCCCCGCCTCGCCGCCGCCAAGCTCCGCTAAGTGCGGGTGGCGGCGAGGATCTCGGCGAGGCGGAACTTCTGGACCTTGCCGGTGCTGGTGAGCGGGAGGTCTTCGCGCCGCATGACGTGGATAGCGTGCGGCACCTTGTAGGCGGCGAGGGCGTCGCGGCAGAGCGCGCGGAGCGCGGCGGGATCGGCGGCCTGGCCCGGCTTCGGGACCACCACCGCGACCAGGATCTCCTCCTTCTTCGGATCGGGGAGCCCGACCACGTAGGCCTGCTCGACGGCCGGGTGCCCGAGCAGCACCTCCTCGACCTCGAGCGGGGCCACGTTGATGCCGCCGGTCTTGACCATCTCCTTGATGCGCCCGCGGAAGTGGAGCCGCCCGTCGTCGCCGAGGAACCCCAGGTCCCCGGTGAGCAGGAAGCCGTCGCCGTCGAAGGCCGCCGCGTTCTTCTCGGGATCGCGGTAGTAGCCGGGGGTGAGAAGCCCGCGCACGAGGATCTCGCCGATCTCGCCCGCGGGCAGCGGCCGCCGGCTCTCGCGGTCCACCACGCGGATCTCCATGCCGGGCAGGGGATAGCCCACCGTGGTCCGCCGCACCTCGGGAGCATCGTGCGCGTCGGTGACCGAGCAGTTGCCGTAGCACTCGGTGAGCCCGTAGACATTGCAGATCTCGCGGGCACCCAGGTCCATCACCATCTGCATGGCCACGGGCGGGCCGATGGCCGCGCCGGTGCGCAGCGAGGAGAGATCGCGCCGCGGCCGGTCGGGATGCTCGGTGAGCGCCAGCGCGATATTCGGCGTGCCGTAGTACACCGTGCAACGCTCGCGCTCGATCAGGGCCAGGGCTAGGCCGGCGTCGAGCTGCTCCTGCAGCACCAGGGTCCCGCCGTGGCTCATCACCGCGACCAGCGCGTTGGCGCAGCCGAAGCTCCAGAAGAGCGAGATCCCCATCCACATGCGATCGGCTGGGGTCAGGTGCTGTCGCTCGCCGATATTCCACATGTTCTCGATGAGTCCACCGTGGCAGAGCTGCACGCCCTTGGGCGTCGAGGTGGTGCCGGAGGTGTAGAGGATGCACGCCACGTCCTCCGGCGTCACCGCCCGCTGCGCCGCGTCGATCTCCGCGTCCGGCACGTCCCGGCCCAGCTCCCCCAGATCATCCAGCGTGATCGCCCCCGGCGGGCGCTCGCTGCCCGCGACCACCACGCGGCGCAGGTCCGGGAGCCGGGCCCCACCGGGGCCGCCCATCTCGCCCACCGCGTCGAGGAAGCGCTGGGCGCCCAGGCGCGGGATCGTGACCAGGGTGGTGACGCCGCAGTGGGCGAGCACGTACTCGAGCTCGCGCGGCCGCGACCACGTGCTGATCGGCACCAGGGTGGCGCCCAGCATCATGACCGCGAAGTCGATCAGCAGCCACTCCGGCCGGTTGGTCATGACCAGCGCGACCCGATCGCCCGCGGTGACCCCGAGCCGGCGCAGTCCCTTGGCGAGCCGCCGGGCCCGCTCGCGCGTCTCCGCGTAGCTCAGCCGCTCCCCGCCACCTACGATCAGCTCGTGATCGGGCTGGCGCGCGGTCAGCTCGTCCAGCAGATCGGGAAGTGTCCGGCTCGCCGGCCGCATGGGGTCAGGTCTTGAAATACGACATTCTCAGCGTTGCGGTGAGTCGCGAGGCGCCCGAAATGTCGTAATTCAAGACCTGACCCCCTTCTAGGAGGCGTAGTGGTCGCGGGCGAGCGGCGGCTTGGTGCCCTCGCCGCTGAAGAGCACGGTGAGCACGATCTCCACCGAGTGGTTGATGGCGAGGCCCTGGCAGCCGATGGCCGCCCGCGTCGGCTTGCCCCGGTCCCCGTAGAGCTCGACCAGCAGATCGGTGGCGCCGTTGATCACGCGCGGCTGCTGGCTGAAGCCGGGCGCGGAGTTGACGAAGCCGATGAGCTGCACCGCCTGCTGGACGCGGTCGAGATCCCCGAGCGCGTACTTGATGGCGGCCAGGCTCGTGATCGCGGCGTAGCGCGCGGCCTCGTAGCCCTGCTCGATCGAGAGGTCCCCGCCGACGATCCCGGGAAGGTACGGCCGGCCGTCCTGGAGCGGCGTGGTGCCGGAGAGGTAGAGCAGGTTGTTGACCGCCAGGTGCGAGATGAAGCGCGCGCCGGAGGCATTGCCGCGGTAGAGCTGATCGAGATCGGGCAGGGACAGGCCGAGCGTGGCGAGCTTCGCCTCGACGAGCATCGGGGCCGCTCCCGGTCAGCGGCCCTGGAACTGGGGCCGGCGCTTCTCCGAGAAGGCCCGCACGCCCTCCTGGTAGTCCTGGCTGTTGAAGCAGTCCGTGATCAGCCGGTCCAGCATGGCCAGGTCGCGGTCGGCGGCGGGGCGCAGGAGCTGCTCCACGCTGGCCTTGGCCGAGCGCAGGGTGAGCGGGGCGTTGCGCGACATCATCAGCGCGTAGTCCCGCGTGAACCGCTCCAGCTCCGCCTTCGGCACCACCTGGTTCACCAGCCCCATGCGCAGGGCGTCCTGGGCGGTGAAGTCGGTGCGGGCGGTGAAGAACAGCTCCTTGGTGTAGGCGGGGCCGATCAGGCCCATCAGCTTCTCCATGCCGCGGTAGTGGTAGCCCAGGCCCAGCCGGGCGGCCGGGATCCCGAAGCGGGCGTCGTCGGCCGCGATGCGCAGGTCGCAGGTGATCGCGATGCTGACGCCGCCGCCGATGCAGAAGCCGTGGATCATGGCGAGCAGCGGCTTGCCGAGCGTGGCCAGCGACTCCGAGCCGGCCGCCGAGATACGCCGGTACTCCTCCTCGTCGGCCGCGTTGCGCCGGCGGTCCTTGAACTGGGAGATGTCGGCCCCGGCCACGAAGGCGGTGTCGCCCGCCCCGCGCAGGATGACCACCCGGATCGCGGTGTCGGCGGAGAGGTCGCGCACGTACTCGGGCATGCGCTGCCACATCTCCTGGCTCACCGCGTTGCGCTTGTGCGGCTGGTTGAAGGTGATCCAGCCGATCGGGCCGTCCTTCTCCATCAGCAGCGTCTCGGCCTGGCTCGTCACGGTCTCGCTCATGGGCGGTCTCTCCTGGTCTCGGGGTGCCGGCGCCCACTGGTGTATCCCGTCCGCCCGTTTCGCGCAAGTGCGGTATGCCCAAGTGGGGTATCCTCGGTCGCCGCACCCTTCGACCCATGAGCCGCCCGACCCATCGCGACGCGTGCCAGGCCTTCCGCTGGGAGGAGAGCGCCCGGACCATGGGCTTCAGCGCGGGCGCGCCGGTGAATCTCGGGCGCGCGATCGTGGACCGCCACGCCGGCTCCGGGCGCCCCGCGCTGCGGTGGTTCGGCAAGCGCGGGGAGGCCCGGACCTACACGTTCGACGAGCTCGCCCGGCTGACCGCCCGGTTCGCCAACGTGCTGCGGGCGCGCGGCGTCGACCCCGGTGACCGGGTCGCGGGCTTCCTGCCCCGCATTCCGGAGATGCTGATCGCGATGATCGGAACGTGGAAGGTGGGCGCGGTCTACGTGCCGATCTTCACCGGCTTCGGGCCCGACGCGATCGAGTTCCGGGTGCGCCACAGCGGGGCCCGGGTGCTCGTCACGCAGTGGGAGCATCGCGGGCGGCTCCCCGAGCCCCTCCCGGACGGGGTCACCGTCATCACGGTGGCCGGCGGGGCCGGGGGCGCCCCGGGCGATGTGGACTTCTGGCGGGTCATGCACGGGCAGTCGGACGTGGCCCGATTGACCGACGTCCGTCGAGAAGATCCCGCGGTGCTGCTCTATACCTCGGGCTCGACCGGCCCGCCGAAGGGCGTGAAGATCGCCGCGAATTTCCTCGTCGCGATCCATCCCCATCTCGTCCATGGCGCCGATCTGCAGCCCGACGACGTCTTCTGGCCGACCGGCGATCCCGGCTGGGGCTACGGGCTGGTCTGCTACATGGGCGCGTTGGCCCTGGGCGTGCCGGTGCTCTCGCACGAGGCCGCGCCGACACCCGAGCTCTGCCTGGCGCGGCTGCGCGAGCAGGGGGTGACCAACCTCGCGACCACTCCGACGCTCCTGCGCGGCGTGATGGCGCTCGGCTCCCCCGCGGCGGGCGGCGGAGCCCTTCGCGTGCGCACTGCCAGTAGCTGCGGCGAGCCCCTGAACGCGGAGGTCGTCCGCTTCTTCCGCGAGCAGTGGGGCGTCACGGTCCGCGACCAGTACGGCTCGAGCGAGTTCGGGCTCCCGATCGGCAACTTCGCCACCGTCGCGATGACGGTCAAGCCGGGCTCGATGGGGCTCCCGCTGCCGGGCTGCACGATGGCGGTGGTGGACGACGGAGGCCACGAGGTCGGTCCGGACGTGGTCGGCCACGTCGGGATGAAGTCGCACCCGAAGGGCTACTATGCCCTCGGGTACTGGAACGACCAGGACCGGGACCGCGAGACGTACCGCGGCGAGTGGATGACCTGCGGCGACCTGGCCCGGCGCGACGCGGAGGGCTACTTCTGGTTCGAGGGCCGCGCCGACGACGTGATCAAGAGCGCGGGGTATCGGATCGGCCCCTTCGAGGTCGAGAGTGCGATCCTGAAGCACCCGGCGGTGGCCGAGGCCGCGGTGGTGGGCAAGCCCGACGCGCTGCGGGGACAGATCGTCAAGGCCTACGTCGTGCTCAAGCCGGGCCGGACGGCGCAGCGCGGGCTCGAGGCGGAGATCGTGGACGTGGTGAAGACCCACGTGGGCCGGCACCAGTACCCGCGGGAGATCGAGTTTCTCGATCAGCTCCCGAAGACCGAAACCGGCAAGATCCAGCGGTTTCTGCTGCGGGGGCGGTGACCATTCATGATGGTGGGCCCACGGCCGAGGAGAGCATGATGGCCCCTCACGAGGTGATCACGGGGCCGAGCCCCTGGCCCGCCCGCTACACGTTCTCGCCCGCCGTCCGCGCGGGCAACCTGCTCTTCATCTCGGGGATGACCGCGGGAGACGAGAGCGGGAAGATCGTCGGGCCCGGCGACATCGTGGCCCAGACCCGGTACATCTTCGAGAAGTTCGCCAAGCTCCTGGCCGCGGCGGGCGGCGGTTTCGAGCACATCGTCCAGACCACGGAGTACGTCACCACCACCGAGAACTACGGCAAGACCGCCGAGGTGCGCCGCGAGCTCTTCAAGGGGCGCTTCCCGACCGCCACCGGCGTCATCGTGGCCGGGCTCCTGCGCGAGGGCGCGCTCATCGAGATCTCGGCCATTGCCGTGCTACCCGACAACCCTCTCCCCTCTAGGGAGAGGGCAGGGTGAGGGGGAGGAATCCATGGCCGACGCGCGACTGATGGATCAAGCGTTCCAGCGCATCATGCGGGCTCTGGTGGACACGGGCCGCGCGCCGCACTACGCCGAGCTGGCGCGGGCCCTCGGGCTGGCCGCCGAGGAAGGACGCGGGCTGCTCCGTGACGTCATGCAGGCGTACCCGATCGGCTGGCTCCATCCCGAGACCGAGTACATCGCCTCGTTCCCGCCGCTGAACAACCTGCCCACCCAGTACCGGATCACGGTGCGGGGCGAGCAGCGCTGGTTCGCCCAGTGCGGGTTCGAGGCCACGTCCGCGACGTGGCTGTTCCCGGGCGAGACCGTCCGCGTGGACGCGCCGTGCCTGGACTGCGGCGATCCGGTCACGGTGGAGATGCGCGACGGGCGCATCACCTGGGTGGATCCGCCCTCCGTCGTCGGCCATCTCGCCTTCGGGTTCGGGCCGTCGCGGGGGCGATCGTACCATCTCTGAACCGGCATGAATCTCTTCCGGTCGGAAGAGCATGCACGGCGCTGGAGCCAGTTCGAGCCGCGGTCCGAGGAAGGCTTCATTTCCCTGACGGAGCTGGCCGGCTTCTTCGGCACCGAGAGCCGCCGGCACATGCTGGACGGCGACTATCTCTCGTCGTGGTATCCACGCCGCGCCGCGGAGCGCCGCGCCTATCTCGAGCGGATCGGCAAGACCTCGCCGTTCTGGATGGGAACCCCGGACCCTCCCGTGTCCTGATGAGGTAGACTCTGGGGCCGAAAGGAGCCCATCCCATGAAAGCGATCCGCGTCTCGGAGTACGGCGGTCCGGCCGTCCTGAAGCTCGAGGAGATTCCCACGCCCCAGCCGGGGCCCAACCAGGTGCTGGTGCGCAACCACGCCGTCGGCATCAATCCGGTGGACACCTACCTGCGGAGCAATACCGATAACCGCGGGCCCAAGCTGCCCTACACCCCGGGCGGGGATGCGGCCGGCGTCATCGAGGCGGTGGGCTCCGGCGTCACCGCGGTGAAGCCGGGCGACCGCGTCTACGTGGGCGGCACGGCCACGGGCGCCTACGCCGAGTACGCGGTGTGCGAGCAAGCGCAGGTGCACCCGCTGGC
>DASQAL010000294.1:0-4777 GCA_035635775.1 Candidatus Acidiferrum sp. | reverse complement strand
GAAACGACCGGTGTTCCCGACTATCGTGGCTGAGGCAAAGGGGGCGCGAGCCCGCTGATACTGAGCGCGCGCGAAGCGGAGTTTTCTCCGTCACGTCGCGCAGTTGCTTGCAACACGAGCGGCCACGGATCATAATCCCCGGCATGGCGAAGTGGCGGGTGTTCCCGGACGAGGAGCCGGCCAAGCCGGTGCTGGTGCTGGCCGACCAGGTCGAGCGCGACGGCGGCTCGGTGCTCGCCATCTATCGCGAGCCGGTGGGTGACCACTGGCAGATCTTCTGCCTCCTGCCGTTGGACCGGGTGGAGCCCACCCCCTACCAGCGCGATCTCTCGCCCACCCACGCCAAGCGCCTGCAGGAGGTGGTCAAGAAGATCGACCGCTTCGTGGATCCGGTGGTGGTCATGTCGCCCCGGCCCGGGGTCTACTGGACGCCCAATGGCAACCACCGGCGCACGGTGCTGACCAAGCTCAAGGCCAAGGTCATCCCGGTCATCCTGGTTCCCGAGCCCGAGGTAGCCTTCCAGATCCTGGCGCTCAACACCGAGAAGGCCCACAACCTCAAGGAGAAGTCCCTCGAGGTGATCCGCATGTACCGCGGCCTCGTGGAAGAAGCGCCGCAGTCGGGCGAGGAGGGCTACACCTTCCAGTTCGAGTCGGCCCACTTCATCACGCTCGGACTGCTCTACGAGCAGAACAAGCGCTTCGCGGGCGGCGCCTTCGCCCCGATCCTGCGCCGGGTGGACAAGTTCCTGAAGGGCCACTTCCCGAAGACCCTCAAGGAGCGCGAGGAGCGGGCCGCGCTCGTGCGCGACGCCGACGAGGCCCTGGGCGTCGCGGTCGCCCGGATCAAGAAGCGCGGCATCAACCACCCCTACGTGAAGAACTTCGTCCTCGCGCGCACCACTCCGCTGACGCGCCAGCGCAAGACGCTGCCCGGCTTCGAGCAGACCTTCAAGAAGCTTGTCGAGAACATCGAAGCCTTCGACGTCGCCAAGGTGCGCTACGAGGACATCCAGCGCTCCGCCATCATGGGGGCGCCCGCCGCGGGCTAGACACTCCAGCATGGCCCGGCCCCCCAAGCTCGCCGACGCGGACGTGACACAGCGCCTGGCCGCCCTGCCCGCGTGGACGGTGAAGGACGGCAAGCTCCACCGCGAGCTCACCTTCCCGGACTTCACCCAGGCCTTTGCCTTCATGACCGACGTGGCCCGCGAAGCGGACGCGCTCGATCACCATCCGGAGTGGTTCAACGTGTACAACCGCGTGGTCATCGATCTCGCCACCCACGACGCCGCCGGCATCACCACGCTCGACTTCGAGCTGGCGCGGCGGGCCGAGGACCTGGCCCGCGGCCGCGCGCGCCCCGCGCCGTGACGGGCCGCGTCGCCGTCGTCACCGGAGGCACCGGCGCGCTCGGCCAGGCGATCACCACCAACCTGCTCGAGGCCGGCGGGAGCGTGGCCATTCCCTACGCGGTGCCGGAGGAGCTCGAGGGGCTCGAGTCGCGGCTCACGCGGGAGCTGCGCGCGCGCCTGCTCGCCCTGCCCGCCGACGTGACCCGCGAGGACGCGATGGGCAAGTTCGTCCAGGCGGTGCGGGACCGGCACGGCCGGGTGGACGGCCTCGTCAACGCGGTGGGCGGCTTCGCGGGCGGCGACCTGCTCGCCACGCCATTGGCGGAGTGGGAGCGCATGATGGCCCTCAACCTCACGTCCGCGGTCATCGCCTGCCGCGCGGTGCTGCCGGTCATGATCGCGGGCGGCGGCGGCCGCATCGTCAACATCGCCTCGCGGGCGGTGCTCGCCCCCCAGGGCGGCTTCATCGCCTACACGGTGTCGAAGGCGGGCGTGATCACGCTCACCCAGGCGCTCGCCCAGGAGGTGAAGAAGCACCGGGTCACCGTCAACGCGGTGCTGCCGAGCACCATGGACACGCCGGGCAATCGCCGCGCCATGCCCGACGCGGATCGCTCGGAGTGGGTCCGCACCGAGGACGTCGCCCACGTGGTGGCCTTCCTGCTCTCCGAGCGGGCCGCCGCGGTCACCGGCGCCTCCCTCACCGTCTGAGCGGAGCCGCGCCATGGATCGCTTCGATCTCGTGGTGATCGGCGCCGGCGCCGCCGGCATCACCGCCGCCAAGACCGCGGTGGGCCTGGGCGCGCGGGTGGCGCTCGCCGACCGCGGCCCCCTCGGCGGGCTCTGCGTCAACCGCGGGTGCATCCCGAAGAAGGCGCTGGTGACCGCGGGTCGCGTGCACCGGCTGGTGCGCGAGGCGGGCGGGTTCGGGACCTTCTCGGGCGCGGTCCGGCTCGACTGGGACGCCGTCCAATATCGCCAGAACGAGATCGTGGACGCGCACCGCCCCGCCGCCGTCGATCTCGAGAAGCGCGGCATCCGGGTGGCGATCGGGGAGGCGCGCTTCACCGACCCGCACATCGTCGAGGTGAACGGCCGGCCCCTCGGGGCCGAGCGCTTCGTCATCGCGGCGGGCTCGCAGCCGGTCATCCCGGACCTGCCGGGCCGTGAGCTGCTCATCACCTCCGACCTCGTCCTCTTCCTGCCCGTCTTCCCGGCCTCACTCACCTTCATCGGCGCCGGGCCGGTGGCCCTGGAGCTGGCGGGGGCCTTCAACGACTTCGGTACCCGCGTGACCGTGCTGGCGCGCGACGCGGAGATCCTGCCTGGCGTGGACGCGGACATCGCCCGGAACCTGCGCAAGCGCATGGAGGAGCGCGGGGTGACGTTCCGGCTGCAGACGACCGTGACCAGCCTCACCCCGGCGGCGGACGGCGTGCGCGTCGCTTTCGACAGCGCCGGGATGGCGAACGAGATGACGAGCCGGCACGTGTGCGCGGCGGTGGGGCGCCGCTTCCACCCGCGGACCATCGGGGCCGCCCGCATCGGCCTCGAGATCGGACGGCTCGGTCTGCGCACGAGCCCGTACCTCGCCACCTCGGTCCCGCATATCTACGCGGCGGGCGACGCAGCGGGCAACCGACAGCTCACCACGGTCGCCGCCCACGAGGGGCGCATCGCCGCGACCAACGCCCTGCGGGGCGACACCGAGCGGACCGACGAGGCGGTGATCCCCCAGGTGATCTTCACCACCCCCGAGGTCGGCCTGGTGGGCGTCGCCTACGGCGAGGCGCCCGCGCACGGCGTCCACGCCGCGGTGGCCCGCCACGACGCGCGGGGCAGCAGCCACAGCCTCGCCACCGGTGAAGACGGGGGCTACTTCAAGCTCGTCTTCGACCAGGTCTCCCAGCGGCTCGTCGGCGCCCAGATGGTCTCACCCGCCGCGGAGGACCTGATCCAGCTCTGCGCGCTCGCCATCCGCTCGCGGGTGCCCGCATCCCTGGTGGAGACCCAGATCTCGGTGCATCCGAGCCGGACCGAGCGGCTGATCAAGGCCTTCGGGCCCGAGCCGGGCGCGGGCGCCCGGCCCGTCGAGGGCGCCGGCGTAGTAGAATCGCGCCCGTGATCCGATCCGCCTCGCGGCGCGCGGTGCCGTGGCTGGCCGTCGCCCTGGTCGTCTCCGCCTGCGCCGGATCCGGCGCGCGATCCTCCTCGCCGGCCCCGGGCGCCGCCGAGGCCGAGCTGCCCCCGCCGGCGCGCCAGGTGCTACGTAACGGGATGCGGCTCATCGTGCAGGACCACCGCGCCTCCGACATCGTGGCGATCTACCTCTTCGTGGGGGTCGGGGTGCGTCTCGAGACGCCCGACCAGCTCGGCTACGCCCACTTCCAGGAGCACATGCTCTTCAAGGGCACGGACCGCTTCGGCCCGGGCTACGTGGACCGGACGGTGGAAGGCGTGGGCGGCCGCTCGAACGCGGTGACCTCGTTCGACTACACGTCGTTCTACCTCGTGCTGCCGAGCGACGCGACCGCGACGGGCATCGAGCTCCTCGCCGACATGGCGTTCCGGTCCAGCTTCGTCCCCGACGAGATCGGCCGCGAGCGTGAGGTCATCTTCGAGGAGGCGCGCATCGAGCAGGACACCCCACGGTCGGCGGTGGTGCGCCAGCTCTACGGCCTGGTCTTCGCGGGCAATCCCTACGGCCGTCCCGTGCTGGGCACCCGCGAGACGATGCAGGCGGCCACCCAGGAGCGGCTGCGCGCCTTCAACCGCCGCTACTACGTGCCGGAGAACATGACCCTGGTGGTGGCGGGGCCGGTGAGTCCGGTCACCGTGCGCGGCATCGTGGACCGCACGTTCGGGGGCATGCCGGCCACCGGCTACAAGCCCGCCCCGGCGCCGGCGCCGCGGCCCCTCACCGGCGGGGTACGCCGCACCGTGGAGCGCGACGAGCAGCAGGCCCACCTGGCCCTCGGCTGGCAGGCCCCCCGCTCGGACGACCCCAACGGCGACGCGGTGGACCTGCTCACCACGATTCTCGCGGGCACCGAGAGCTCCCGGCTCGCCCAGCGGCTGCGCGATCGGGAGCGGCTGGTCTCGACCGTGACCATGAGCTACTCGGCGCTCGTGGGCGGCGGCATCGTGAGCCTGCGGGCGGAGCTCGAGGCCAAGGACCTGGAGCGGGTGGAGCGCATCATCCTGGAGGAGATCGCGCGGATCCAGGAGAGCGGGCCCACCGAGGAGGAGCGCCGCCTCGCGGTCACCAAGTTCGAGGCGCAGCACGCCTTCGACACCGAGACCTCCGAGGGCCTGGCCTACGCCTACGGCCTCGCCGAGACCACCTGGACGCTCGACGCCGAGCTGCGCTACGTGGATCGGCTCCGGCGCGTCACCCGCGAGCAGATCCGGGACGCGGCGCG
>DASQAL010000293.1:0-10349 GCA_035635775.1 Candidatus Acidiferrum sp. | reverse complement strand
TGCGCAAGTTCGATCCGATCTCGGTGAAGATGGCCAAGGCGCAGGACATGCCGCTGACCGACAGCCGGCTCCTCGGCAATTGCGGGCGCCTCAAGTGCTGCCTGCTCTACGAGTTCTCGACCTACGAGGAGCTGCGCTCGCGGCTGCCGCGGGTGAACAGCGCCTGCTCCGCCGATTGCGGCGGGGGCGGCTGCATGACCGGCAAGGTGCGGTCTCTTCGCGTGCTCAAGCAGTCGGTGGTGGTCGGCTTCCCGGACGGCACCGAGGCGGAAGTTCCGCTCGACCAGCTCACCTGGGAAGGGCGCGACCACATCAAGCCGGCCTGAGGCGGTCGTCCACCCCGACGCATGAGTACCTTCTACCTCACCACCCCGATCTACTACGTCAACGCGCGCCCGCATCTCGGGCACGCGTGCACCACCATCATGGCCGACGCGATGTGCCGCTACCGCCGGCTCGCGGGCGACCGCGTCTACTTCCTCACCGGCACCGACGAGCACGGTGAGCGGATCGCCCAGGTGGCGGCCGCGGCCGGGAAGTCCCCCCAGGCCTACGCGGACGAGATCGCGGCCGTCTTCCAGGAGACCTGGCGGCGCCTCGGCATCACCAACGACGACTTCATCCGCACCACCGAGCCGCGGCACCAGAAGGTCGTGCAGGAAGTCCTGCAGCGCCTCCACGACGCGGGCGAGATCTACTTCGGCGAGTACGGCGGCTGGTACTGCTACGGGTGCGAGCGCTTCTATACCGAGAAGGAGATCGTGGACGGCAAGTGCCCCGATCACCAGACCGCGCTCACCTTCGTCAAGGAGAAGAACTACTTCTTCAAGATGTCGAAGTACCAGGCGTGGCTGATCAAGCACCTCGAGGACAATCCGGGGTTCATCCAGCCCGAGCGGTACCGCAACGAGGTGCTGGGATTCCTGCGCGAGCCGCTTCAAGACCTGTCGATCAGCCGGCCCAAGTCCCGCGTCGTGTGGGGCATCCCGCTGCCCTTCGACGACCAGTACGTGACCTACGTCTGGTTCGACGCGCTGCTCAACTACTACTCGGCGGTCTCGGATCCGTCGAATCCGAAGACGCGCGGGCTCTGGGAGCACGTCGAGCACGTGATCGGCAAGGACATCCTGAAGCCCCACGGGGTCTACTGGCCCACCATGCTGAAGGCGGCGGGCATCCCGCTCTACCGGCGGCTCAACGTCCACGGCTACTGGTCGCTGGGCGGCAGCAAGATGTCCAAGTCCATCGGCAACGTGGTGGAGGCCTTCCAGCTCACCGACAAGTACGGCCACGACGCCTTCCGCTACTTCCTCCTCCGCGAGATGAACTTCGGCCTCGACGCCAGCTTCAGCGAGGAGGCCTTCGTGGATCGCCTCAACGCGGACCTGGCCAACGACCTGGGCAACCTGGCGAGCCGCGCCACCACGCTGATCGCCGCCGCCGGTCCGGTCGCGCAGGTGACCGCGCCGGTCGAGGCCGCCGACCGCGATATCGCGACCGCCGCGGCGGAGGCGCGGGCCGCAGTCGCGCAGGCCATGCAGGAGTTCGCGTTCCAGAAGGCGCTCGGCGCGATCTGGGCCTTCATCGGCGCCGTGAACCGCTACGTGGACGCGAGCGCGCCGTGGGCGCTGGCTAAGGATCCCGTCAAGCGGCCGCGGCTCGAGCGCGTGCTGTGCACCCTCGCCGACTCGCTCGGCTTCCTCGGCATCGTGCTCGATCCCTTCCTGCCGGACGCGGCCCGCAAGATCCGCGAGGCGCTCGGACAGAGCGCGCCGCTGACGCTCGAGGCCGCGGTGGTGGGCCGCCTGACCGCGGTGCCGCGGGTGAGCAAGATCTCCGGCCTCTTCCCGCGCATCGACACGAAGGCGGGAACGGCCCCTCACCCCGGCCCTCTCCCCAGAGGGGAGAGGGAGTCCGTGAGCACCCTCTCCCCTGAGGGGAGAGGGCAGGGTGAGGGGTCCGGGGCCGCGGGGAAGATCCCGATCACGGACTTCCAGAAGGTGGAGCTGCGGGTGGCCGAGGTGCTCACGGCCGAGCGGGTACCGAAGTCCAAGAAGCTGCTCAAGCTCACGATCCGGGTGGGCGAGGAGACCCGCACGCTGGTGGCGGGAGTGGCGGAGCACTACGAGCCCGGTGATCTCGTCGGCCGCAAGGTGGTCATCGTGGCCAACCTGCAGCCGGCCACCCTCATGGGGGTGGAGTCGAACGGCATGGTGCTCGCCGCCGAGCACGACGGCACGCTGTCGCTGCTCACCCTCGACAAGGACCTGCCCTCGGGCGCCAAGGTCAAGTAGTGCGTGCCGTGCTCGGGGAGACGGTCCGCCTCCTCGTGAGCCACCTGCACCTCTTCACGCTGATCTCGCTGACGGTGTGGCTGCCCACCCACCTCCTGCTCAACTATCTCGAGTTCTTCGACCCGGGCGAAGACTCAGCCGGCCGCGCGCTACGAATAGTTCTCACCGCGCAAGTGGTGCTCGATCCGTTCGTGGTGAGCGCGCTGCTGTCCGCGCTGGCGCGCATCAAGCACGGCGTGGCGGTGACCTACTGGCAGGCCCTCGCCGAAGGCTTCAGCGCCTGGCCCCGCCTCATGCTGGTGCGCTTCGTCGTGATCTGGGTGCTGCTGCTGCCCTCGCTCGGCTGGCTGGCCGTCTACCAGGCGGGGCCCGCGCTCCGGCTCGTGGGGAGCCTGGCCCTCATCGGGCTGACTCTGCTCATCCTCGCGCTCCTCGTGCGCTTCGCCCTCGTGGACTCGGCGGTGGTGCTGGGCGGGGCCTCCCCGTTCAGCGCCTGGCGGCAGGCCGCCGAGCTCACCGCGGGCCAGCGCTGGAGCATTCTCTGGACCGCCGCCGCGCTCTTCGTGCTGATCTTCGGGGTCGCGGTCGCGGGCGGCCAGGCCTTCCGGACGGTGCCCGGCGCCAACCACTTCGTGGCCCGGGTGCTCTTCGACTGCATCCTGGCGGTGGCGCAGTCCCTCTTCACGATCGCGCTCTTCCTTTTCTACTGGCGAAAGCAGGGGATCCCCGCGCCGGCTGTGCCCGCCGCGACGTGACGGACCTTCGCTCTGCTACCGCGCCGCGCCTGCCGATCATCGGCTGGCTCGGCGGCTGGCCGATCTCGATCGTCTCGCTGGGCCTGGGCCTGGCCGCGCTGCTCGTTTTCCGCCGCGGGCTGCCGCACGTGGGCTGGATCGTGGGCTACCTGCTGCTCCTGTGGCTGCTCTTCGTCCTGATCACCGAGCTCCGGGCGCCGCTCACCGAGCGGGGCCAGCGCCTCGTGCTCACCGCCGCGGACTACACGATCCAGACGCTCTACCACAACCTGCTGCTCTTCGTGCTCCCCGCCTACTACGCGGCGGCCACGCTCGACTCGCCGAACGTGGTGTTCCCGGCGCTCGTCGCGGCCGGCGCGCTCGTCACCACCCTCGACCCCGTCTACCGCCGGCTCGTGCAGCCGCGGCCCTGGCTCAGTCACGCGCTACTGGCGTTCTCCATCTTCTCCGCGCTGAATGTCGCCCTCCCGCTGGTCGGCGTCCAGCCCATCCTGGCGCTCCTGGCCAGCGCGGCGCTGGCCGCGCTCGCGCTCGCGCCCGCCTTCCGGCGCGAAGGGGCTTTCGGCTGGCTCCGGGCCCACGCCCTGGCCCTGGCCGCGGCCGCGCTCGCGCTGGTCCTGGTCTGGTTCGGGCGCGGGCTCGTGCCGCCCGCGCCGCTCTTCCTCGCCCGTGCGGTGGCCGCGCGCGGCGTCGCCGAGCTGGAGCCGGTGGAGCCGGTGGAGCACGGCGTGGTGGCCGCGGCCACCGTGCTCGAATGGACCGAGCTGGCCGCCTACACCGCGGTCTATGCGCCGGCCGGCGTGCGGCAGCCCATCGCGCACGTCTGGTGGCGGGACGGGGGGCGGCTCGCCCGCGTGGCCCTGCCCACGCCGGTGATGGGCGGACGCCGGGAGGGTTTCCGCACCTTTTCGCGTTTCACGGATCTCAAGCCCCCCGTCGCGGGCCGCTATCGGGTGGACGTGGTCACGGCGTCCGGCCAGCTGATCGGGCGCCTGCGCTTCACCGTCACCCCCTGAGAGGTTGCCATGGACGGCATCTGGATCGAGGTGATCCTGATCGGCGTGTCGATCATCGCCAACGGCTTCTTCGCCGGCTCGGAGCTCGCATTGGTATCGGCCCGCTCGAGCCGCCTCGCCGAGCTGCGCGCCGAGGGGGTCTCGGGCGCGGCGGCGGCGGAAGCGCTCAAGCGGCAGCCCGAGCGCTTCCTGGCCACCCTCCAGATCGCCATCACCCTGGTGGGGACGCTGGCCTCGGCGGTCGGCGGCGCGGCCGCGGTGGCCGCGCTCCAGCCCTGGCTCGCGAGCCTGGGCTTGCCGGGGGCCCCGCGGTGGAGCGGGCCGGCGGCCCTCGGCAGCGTGGTCCTGCTCATCACCTTCTTCTCTCTCGTCCTGGGCGAGCTGACGCCGAAGGCGCTGGCCCTGCGCAATCCCGAGGCCTGGGCGGCGCTCGTGGCCCGGCCCGTCGCCTGGCTGGTGCGCGCGCTCGACGCGCCCGGCCGGATGCTCACCTGGTCCACCCGGATCGTGCTCACCCTGATCGGGCAGCGCGACACCCCGCCGGCGCCGCTGGTCTCCGAGGAGGAGGTGAAGTACCTGGTCCGCGAGGGCGCGTCCCAGGGCGTGTTCGAGACGCAGGAGAGCGATCTCGTCCACCGCGTGTTCCAGTTCACCGACACCGCGGTGCGCCACGTCATGGTGCCGCGGCCGAATATCCGGGCGCTCGACATCACGACGCCGCCGGAGGAGGTGCTGAAGCGGGCGGCCGAGCTCGGCCACACCCGGCTACCCGTCCACCGCGGCACGCTGGAGGAGACGGTGGGGGTGGTGGTGATCAAGGATCTCTTCCGCTGCGCGGCCGAGGGCACCACCCCGGTGGTGGAGCAGCTCCTCCACGCGCCGATCTTCGTGCCGGAGGTGACCCAGGTCAGCGACGTGCTGCGGATGTTCCAGCGGAGCCGGCTGCATCTGGCATTGGTGGTGGACGAGTACGGCCAGGTCGTCGGGCTGGTGACCACCGAGGACCTGCTCGAAGAGATCGTGGGGGAGATCCGCGATGAGCGAGACAGCCCGCGGCTCGAATCGGTCACCCGGCTGCCCGACGGCTCCTATATCATAGACGGCACGGCGACGATCCGCGATCTCCGCGAGCAGGTCGGACTGCCGATCGACGACTCGCCGGACTACCAGACGATCGCCGGCTTCATCCTGCACCGGCTCGGCGTGGTGCCGCGGCCGGGCGCGACGCTCCACGCGGCCGGCCATCGCTGGACCGTGGTGGACATGGAAGGCCCGCGGATCATGAAGGTGAAGGCCGAGCCGGAGCGGGCCTGATGCCGCTCTTCGACACGCACGCGCATCTGCACTTCCCCGAGCTGCTCGCGGACCTCGACGCGGTGCTGGAGCGCGCGCGGGCCGCCGGGGTGACCGGGATGGTGACCATCGGCACCGATCGCGAGACCAATCCGGCCGCGGTGGCACTGGCCGAGCGCCTGCCCGACGTCTACGCCACCGTGGGCATCCATCCCCACGACGCGGGGGAGGCCACCGACGCGGACTTCGAGGCGATGGAGCGGCTGGCCCGCGGGTCGGCCAAGGTGGTGGCGCTGGGCGAGATGGGGCTCGATTTCTTCCGCGATCTCTCGCCCCGCGACGTGCAGGAGACGGTGCTGCGCCGCCAGCTCGAGATGGCGCGACGGCTCCGCAAGCCGGTGGTCATCCACTGCCGCGACGCGCACCCGCAGGTCCTCACGATCCTTTCCGAAGAGCGCGTGGGCGAGGTGGGCGGGGTGATGCACTGCTTCTCGGCCGACGTGGAGGTGGCCAAGCGCTGCCTCGACCTGGGCCTGGCGATCTCGCTGGCCGGGCCGGTGACCTACAAGAACGCGCGGGTGCTCCCCGACGTCGCCCGCTTCGTGCCCGCCGACCGCCTGGTGGTGGAGACCGACTGCCCCTTCCTGCCGCCGCATCCCCATCGCGGGCAGCGCAACGAGCCCGCCTGGGTGGCCATCACCGCCGCCCACGTGGCCGAGCTGCGCGGCGTCGCGCCCGAGGCGTTCGGCGAGATCGTCACCCAGAACGCGCACCGGCTCTTCCGCATCCCGACCCGCTAACCCCCCAGCGAACCCCGACGAACGAAGGAGTCGCGTCATGGCCTACTCGGACATCCTCTTCGAGGTCCGTAACCAGATCGCGTGGCTCACCATCAACCGGCCCGACCAGGGCAACACGTTCCGGCGCCAGACGGTTCTGGAGATGATCCAGGCGCTGAACGAGGCGCGCAACGACGCGGGCGTGCGGGTGGTGGTGATCACCGGGGCGGGCGACCGCTTCTTCTGCATCGGCGGCGAGAAGGAGCCCAACGACGGGCTGCTCCACTACCACAACGTGCCGCCGGTGGTAGACCTCTACACCCTGATCGACATGATGCCGGTGCCGGTCATCGCGATGGTCAACGGCTTTTCGGTGGGCGGCGGCAACGTGCTCGCCAATATGTGCGATCTCACGGTGGCGAGCGAGCAGGCCACGTTCCGGCAGGTGGGCCCCGCCATGGGCTCCTACGACGCCGGGTTCGGCACGTGGTATCTGGAGGACTCGGTGGGCCGCAAGCGCGCCCGGGAGATCTGGTATCTCAACCGCAAGTACAGCGCGAAGGAGGCGCAGGCGATGGGCCTCGTCAACGAGGTGGCGCCCCACGCCCTACTGCGCGCGCGCACCGAGGCGATGTGCGAGGAGCTGAAGAAGCGGGGGCCGCAGGCGCTCGGCGCGCTGAAGGCCGCCTTCCACGCCCGCCACAACGGCGTGACCGGCCTCTCGCGCGTGTCGATCGACCACCTGGTCGCGAACTACTACCACACCGAGGAGGCCAAGGAGATGGGCCGGGCCTTCAACAACAAGCAGGACCCCGACCCCGACAAGTTCTACAAGTAACTCTATCCCCATACCCCTCTCCCCTCAGGGGAGAGGGCAGGGTGAGGGGTGGTATGTTCTGAGCGGAGGAGCGATGGAGCCGAGGCTCGTGCGGTTCGAAGGGTTCGAGCGGATTCACCTCGTGGCCGACGTCTGGGGTGACGACGGCGACTGGCCCGTGCTGCTCATGCACGGCGGAGGCCAGACGCGTCACGCCTGGGGCAATACCGCGGAGACCCTCGCGCGCAACGGGTGGAGAGCCGTGTCGCTCGATCTCCGCGGACACGGCGACAGCGAGTGGGCCCTGAACGGCGACTACTCGTTCACCGCCTACGGGGCGGACTGCGTGGCCGTCGTCGACCAGCTCGGTCGGCCGCCGGTACTCGTGGGGGCGTCGCTCGGCGGAATCACCGCCATGCTCGCCGAGGGCGGCTCCGACCGCGTCGTGTCGAGCGGCCTGGTCATCGTGGACGTCACGCATCGCACCAATCCGGCGGGCGTGCAGCGCATCCGCGACTTCATGGCCTCGGGCGTGCACGGCTTCGCCACGCTGGAGGAGGCGGCCGACGCCATCGCCGACTACACGCCGCACCGGCCCAAGCGCGTGAACCCGGCCGGGCTCATGAAGGTACTGCGCCAGAAGCGCGACCGGCGCTGGTACTGGCACTGGGATCCGAAGTTCCTCGACCATGGTCGCACCGAGGTGCCTCGCCGTGAGTCCGAGGCGCTCTTCGAGGCCGCCATGCGCAACATCGCGGTGCCCACGCTCCTCGTGCGCGGCAGGCTCAGCGACGTGGTGACCGAGGAGGGCGTGCGGGAGTTCCTGCGCCAGATCCCCGGCGCGAAGATGGTCGACGTTGGCGGCGCCGCCCACATGGTGGCGGGCGACCAAAATGACGCGTTCTCCGAGGCGGTGATCGACTTCCTGGAACACGATATCCGCCCGACGCTTCTCGGGAAACGCTAGTCGCCTCACGGAGGCACTATAAGGAATTCAATCCGCCTACCCTCTCCCCTCAGGGGAGAGGGTAGGGTGAGGGGTGGTCGAGGCTGAGGGGTGGTCGAGGGCGAGGGGTGGTCCCGGCCCTACGCCCGCCGCGCGAGCACGGCCAGGGCCCGCGGCAGATCCGCGGCGGCGACCAGCAGCACCACCTCGGCCTGGTGGCCCACGCTGAAGGGATAGACCGAGGGCGCGAGGCGGCTCCGCGGCACGACCTGGATGCCCTCGCTCTCGAGCAGCCCGCGGACCACCAGCGCCTCCGTCTGATCGCGGCAGCGCCGCGCCTCCACCAGCTCCGCGGCGGCGCGATCGGGTGCGGGCGCCTTCGGGGGAGGTGTCGGGAAGCGGATGATCTTCGCCCGGCGCGCGGCCATGCCGCTCATGCTAGCACGCCGGGCGAGTGCCTCCCGCGGAGGCGCCAGAAGCAGACCAGCGCGGCGACGCCGGCCAGCGCGATCGCGGCGGTCATCGGGCGCGCGGTGCCGTCGTAGAAGTGGCCCACCGCCACGCTGTAGAGCGCCGAGCCCGTCATCTGGAGGAAGCCGGCCACCGCGGCGGCGAGCCCGGCCATGCGCGGGAACGGGCCGACCGCGCCGGCCATGCCGTTGGGCAGGGTGAGCCCGAGGCCGACCGCGAAGACGAACATCGGGCCGATCACCGCCGCCACCGTCAGGATGCCGCTCCAGGCCAGCCCCGCCAGGGTCAGCCCGGCCGCGGCGCCGAGCGCGGTGCCGGAGAGGATGGTGCGATCGAGCCCGAGCCGCGCGCCGAACCGGCCGGAGAGGAAGGTGCCGGTCATGATCCCGACCGCGACCGAACCGAAGCAGAGCCCGAACACGCTCGGCGAGACGCCGAGCACCCCGATCAGGACGAAGGCCGAGCCGGAGATGAAGGCGAACTGGCCGCCGAACATCAGCGCGTTCACCAGCACGTAGGCCACGTAGCTCCGGTCGGTGAGCAGCTCCGTCACGTTGCGGCCCATCTGCCCCGGCTGCAGCGCGGTGGGATCGAGGCGGACATTGGTCTCGCGCACGCCCGCGATCATCAGGGCCACGAAGAGGGCGCCCGCGCCCGCCAGCACGAAGAAGATCGCGCGCCAGCCGAAGGCCTCGTGCACGTAGCCGCCCACGATCGGCGCAAGCATCGGGTTGAGGGCCTGGGCCGTGCCCATGTAGGAGAAGACGCGCGCGGCACGCTCCCGGTCGTAGAGGTCCCGGATCACCGCGCGCGCCACCACCGGCCCGCTGCCGCCGCCAAGCGCCTGGAGCACGCGGGCGCCGATCAGCACGCCGATGGTGGGGGCGAGCGCGCAGGCGAGGCCGGCCACCGCATAGAGGCCGAGGCCGCCGATCAGCACCCAGCGGCGGCCGAAGCGGTCGGAGAGCGGCCCGTACACGAGCTGGGAGGCCGCGAAGGCCATCAGGAACAGGGTCACGGTGAGCTGCGCGGTCGCGGCCTCGGCGCCGAACACGGCGGCGATGGTGGGCAGCGACGGCAGGAACATGTCGATGGACAGAGCGCCGAGGCCCACCACCGCGGTCAGCACGAACTCCACGCGCACCCAGGTCATATACACCACCCAAGTCGGAAGCGGTAGAATGCCGGCAGTGGCTTGGCGAGGTGCAGCCGAAGGCGGGCCGAGCGGATACAAGAGAGAAGTTACGGTGGCTGCGACACCCGCAGCGACGGAGCTGAAACGTATGGACAAGTTCGAGTACTTCACCGGCGTGCCCGAGGTGGGGATCGTCCCGCGGGCCCCGCACGTGGGCCCGCTGCTCCAGCACGTCCACGAGCAGGAGCACGGCCGCGGCGGCTTCGCGGGCCGGGTCAGCCACACGTATCATCTGTATCCGCCGAACAATTGGCTGCCCGGCGAGACCCTCGTGCTCGAGGGCTGGGCCCCGCACTGGGAGTCGCCGCTGCGCCCGCTGGGCGGCGTGCACCACGCTCTGGGCGTCGCGCGCCCGCCGGAGCCGAGCGACGTCTACCGGGGCATGGCCCGCCTGGTGGCCAACGCCACCGTGGCCATGAACGTGACCGCGCCCACCGCGCCCATGGACTACTTCTTCGAGCATCACTCGGCCACCCTCGTCTTCTTCATCCATGAAGGCTCGGGGACGCTCGAGACGACGTTCGGCCCCCTCGCCTACGGCAAGGGCGATTTCCTGATCGTGCCCAAGGGCATCACCCATCGCTTCGAGCTGGACGCGGGTCCGCAATACTACTGGGTCTATGAGAGCTTCACGGGCGATCCGGAGAAGGCCGAGGCGGTCACCACCGGCCAGGTCCTGACCCACAGCCGGAGCGACTACAAGTTTCCGCGCTCGCTCGACACGCGCAACGAGGCGGGCCGCTTCGAGGTGATCTCCAAGGTCGGCCGGGCGTACACGCGGCG
>DASQAL010000292.1:0-8301 GCA_035635775.1 Candidatus Acidiferrum sp. | reverse complement strand
AGCTGCTCCGGCTCGGCCAGCAGGTCGAGCGCGGTCATCGCCAGCGCCTTCGCCGCCGCCACCATCCCGGTCCGCGCGAGCGGCGACTTGGCCCACTCCGCGAACTCGCGCGAGTGGCCCGGCACCCCGTCGGGGGAGATGCGGATGTAGGGGTGGATCGTCGGGAGCGCCTGGCTCACGTTGCCGCAGTCGGTCGAGCCGTACCCCGCCTCGCCGTCGTCCGGATCCACCGGGAAGGCGATCCGCTCGAGGTTCCGGGCGAAGAGCTCGGCCATCGCGGAATTGGCCTTCAGCGGGTCGTGGATGATCGCGTCCGCGGTCACCTTGACCGTGCAGCCGGTGGCGGTGGCCGCGCCCTCCGCGGCCGCCTCGAAGCGGCGCAGCAGCTCGCGGCAGTAGTCCTTGGTGGGGGCGCGCAGGTAGAACTCCGACGCGGTGTGCTCGGGGATGATATTGGCCTGGTCGCCGCCCTTGGTGATGATCCCGTGCACGCGCGCGTCGGGGCGGAGCTGCTGCCGCATGGCGTCCAGCGAGACGAAGAGCTGGATCATCGCGTTCAGCGCGTTCACCCCGCGCCAGGGCCAGGAGGAGGCGTGGGAGGCCCGGCCGAAGAACTCGCACGTGGCCTTGATGATCCCCAGGCTCGGCCGCCAGACTTGCGTGCCGCAGCGGCCATGGATCATCATGGCCGCGTCCACGTCTCGGAACACGCCCGCGTCCATCAGCCGCACCTTGCCCGCGCCGCCCTCCTCGGCGGGCGTGCCGATCACCTGGATGCGGCCCGCGAAGGGCAGCGTGGTCAGCGCGGCCGCGATGGCGGCGCCCGCGCCGGTGCCCGCGGTCGCGATCACGTTGTGGCCGCAGGCGTGGCCGATGTTCGGCAGCGCGTCGTACTCCGCCATGATCGCGATGGTCGGCCCGGGACCCCGACCGGCGATGGTGGCGCGGAACGCGGTGGGCAGCCCGCCGACGCCCCGCTCGACCGCGGCCCCCTGCTTCGCGAGGAAATCGGCGAGCCAGGCCGACGCCTTGTGCTCCTCGAAGCACAGCTCGGGGTTGGCGTGGATCTGATGGCTGATCTGCTCGAGCTCGTCGGCGAGCCGGTCGACCGTCTCGGCGACCCGGGTCTTGGCGTGCTCAAGCGGACTGGGGCTAGCGTGAAGGCTCATTCTTAGCTCTTCGTGGGGGAGGACATCGCGTCACGGTAGGGCCTCTTCGCGCAAGCGCTCATCGGGGTGTCCTCGCGAACTCCTCCTTCGCGGCCTTGACGCGGGCGGGCTCGGCGAGCAGATCGAAGGTGGTGAGCGCCATGGTCTTGGCCGCCGCGATCATACCCGCGCGGGCCAGCGGCTTCACCGCCGCGTCCGCGAACTCGCGGGTGTGGATGGCCATCCCGGTGGGGGCGATCGCCACCATGGGCTGGATCGCCGGGATCATCTGGCTCACGTTGCCGATGTCGGAGGAGCCCAGACGATCGGGAATGGGCGCGCCCTCGGTGAGGCCGGCCGTCTTCATGTTGGCCGCGAAGAGATCGAGCATCACGCGGCTCGACTTCATCGGCTCGTAGACGCTGTCGTGCGGGGTGACCTTGAGGGAGCAGCCGGTGGCCCGGGCCGCGCCCTCGGCGGCGGCGGTGACGCGCTTGAAGAGATCCCACATCGTGTCGATCCGGGGGGCCCGCACGTAGAAGATCGCGGAGGCGTACTCCGGGATGATGTTGGCCGCGGCGCCGCCGTTGGTGATGATGCCGTGGATGCGGCAGTCCGGTCGCACCTGCTGCCGCAGCATGCTGACCGAGTTGTACATCTGGATGACCGCGTCGAGGGCATTCACGCCCTCCCACGGATCGGCGGAGGCGTGGGAGGCCTTGCCGGTGAACTCGAAGGTGCCGCGGGCGATCCCGAGGAGGTCCTGGTGCAGGATGGTGCGGTCGAAGCCGTGGATCATCATCGCGCAGTCCACGTCTCGGAACACGCCCGCCTTGATCAGCTTCACCTTGCCGCCGCCGCCCTCCTCGGCGGGCGTCCCGATCACCTGGATGCGGCCCTTGGGGAGCTGGGCTCGCACCGCGGCCAGCGCCGCGCCCGCTCCCGCGCCCGAGGTGGCGATCACGTTGTGCCCGCACGCGTGCCCGATGCCGGGCAGCGCGTCGTACTCGCACAGGATCGCGATGGTGGGGCCCTCGCCGGTCTCGATGGTGGCGCGGAACGCGGTGTCCACCCCGCCCACCCCCTTCTCGACCTTGTAGCCCTGCTTGGCCAGGAAGTCGCTGAGCCAGCCGCAGGCCTTCACCTCCTGGTAGGCCAGCTCGGGATGATCGTGGATCTGGCGGGAGAGGGCTTCGAGCTCGTCGCCGAGGCGGTCGACCGCCAGCGCGATGGAATCCTTGATGGTGGTCATGAGGGCCTCCACGATGGAATCGGAACCGGCGCGAGCATACCCTCCCCGCGCGTCCTTGACAAGGCGCGGACCCGCTCCTAGACTCGCCGCGAACTCGGCGAGACCATCCGGCCCCCCGGGGGAGTCGACCATGCTCCGGTATCGGGTCCTCGGACAGTTCCCCTCGCCCCCCCGCCCGCCACCTCGATGGCGGCCCGCCGAAGTATGTGTCTCGCGCTCCTCCCTCCGAGCCTTCCGTGTGTGTCTGCCCGGCGCGAGCAATGACGCTCGCGCCCGGAGCGCACCAGTGTCCCAGGAAGGGAGGACTCGATGGCACGAGTAATGGACAGGGCGGGTGCGGCCGCCACCGATGATCGCCCGATCCACAAGGTTCCGGATCCCTTTCCCCTGACCCTCGCGGGCATGTTGGCTGCCCTCGGCCCGCAGGCCATCAACTTCGGCATCTCGGAGGCGGCGAGGCCTACCTGCTCCCGAACGTCTCCGCCCGCGGCACGCTGCACATGCACTGGCTGATGACGATCTCGGTGGTGCTCGAGACCGCGCTCGTCTACGAGTGCATCAAGTACAGCGTCTGCACCGGGCGCTCATTCTTCGCGGCCACCAACGACCTGAAGCCCTTCGGGTACTTGCCCATCCCGAAGCCCGCCGCGATCACCCAGAAGCTCACCCACATGAGGCTGCCGCCGGGCTGGTTGAAGAGCGCCAGCGCGTCGGTCTTGGGCAGGGAAGACCGGGAAGGTCCCCTCCGGCGTTGAGGTGCCCATCCAGATGGCCACCATCGCCCAGGGCGTGATGGGGCCATGGCGGGCTGGCTCATGCTGCTGTTCATCATGGTGACGCTGTACGACGCGCAGTTCCCCTTCTACGACACGTTCATCGGACGCACGACCTGCGACGCCATCGCGGTGACCGGGCGGGCCCGCCGTCCGTACCGCTTCTACTATTTCGTGGTGGTGACGGTCGCGGTCGCGGCCGGGTTCTACCTGATCACGGTGGCGCAGCCGTTCATCTTGTGGATCGGCGTCGCGATCTCCGCGCTGGTCTACCGGTCGATCGGCGCCTGGCAGATTCTCTTGCTGAACAACCGGCGTCTGCCGGACGGATTCAAGGTGAGCAAGCTCAATACGTGGCTGCTCTGGATCACCGTCGTCACCGGCCTCGGCGGCGTCGGCATCTGGGCGGTCACGGTGCTGCCGGGCGAGATCGCCAAGCGATTCGGCGGATAGGAGCCTTCCTCCCGGGCGGCCCGGATCAGGGGCCGTCCGGGAGGTCCATCCCGATGCTCGCCTACCTGTGGGCCCTCCTGATGCTGGTCTGGCTCGGAGCCCTGCTCTTCGGTCTCTGGTGGGTCTGGCCCCATTTCGAGCGGATGCAGTTGACCGGCGAGCTGGTCGCCGCGCTCTTCTGGCTGATTATGGGCGCGCTGGCTTGGATCCTCGCCCTGCGCCTGGGGGTCGCCCGCTACTGGCCGCGTCGGCGGTAGCCGGCCCCGCGCCGCGCCCGGGCGGCACTCAGGGCGATTGAGCGCAGAAGAGAAAGAAGAGCGGCCGGGTGGCGTCGAGCGACCCGCCGCGGCCCGGCTCGTTCAGGCAGCGGACGGTCGGCGAATCCGAGGAGCGGCGCGGGGAATCGACGGTGGCGCAGGCCGCCAGGGTAAGGGCGGCACCGAGCGCGATGGCGGTTCGCACGGGGACGATGGAGCGCACGGGGGAGAAGGGTACCACGACCCCGCGGGAGCGGACGACGGGAGCGGACGACTCAGCTGGACGGCGTGAGGGCGGGGTCGCCGGCCGGGACGCCGCCCGGGAGCTCGATCACGAACATCGCGCCGCCGCCGGGGCGGTTCTCGGCCCAGAGGCGCCCCTCGTGCTCGGCCACCACGCTGTGGGCGACCGACAGCCCCAGGCCGCGGCCTTCGCCGGGCGCCTTGGTGGTGAAGAACGGGTTGAAGACGCGGGCGAGGTCGTCGGGAGCCACGCCCGGCCCGTCGTCGGCGACCTCGATCCGCACACCGTCGCCGGCCGGCCGCACCCGGATCGCGAGGATGCCGGAGCCGCGGGAGGCGGACATGGCCTGCTCGGCGTTCTGCACCAAGTGGAAGAGGGCCTCCTGGAGCTGGTTGCTGTCGGCCGAGATCTCGGAGACTTCCTCGAACTCGGTCTGCACCGTGATGTGGGCGCCCTCGAGCCGTGACTGGTGCAAGGAGAGCACCTTGTAGATCTGGTCGCTGACCTTGCAGCGCGCGCGGCGTAGCGGCGAGCGCTCGGCGAAGAGCACCAGCTCCCGCACGATATTGGCGGCTCGCTTGGTGGCTCCATCGATGACCTTGAGCCCGGTGAGTACCGCGTCGTGGTCCTGGGACTGCAGCAGCAGGTGCACCTGACCCAGGATGATCATGAGCGGGTTGTTGATCTCGTGCGCGACGCCGCCCGCCAGCTCCCCGACCGCGGCCAGCCGCTCGGCCCGCACCACGTCGGTGTGGGAGCGCCGCAGCTCCTCGAGTTGCAGGCGCGTCTCCGTGTAGAGGCGCGCATTGTCGAGCGCCAGCCCGATCTGGTCGGCGCTCGACTCGAGCAGTGCGACCTCCTCGTTGGAGAAGCGCTCCTCGGTCTGCCGGCCGAGCGAGAGCGTGCCCAGGATGCGGTGACGCGCCCGGATCGGCACGCACAGGAAACCGCGGATGCCGTCGGCGGTCACCGCGGCCCGCGCGGCGGGCAGGAGATCGGGCGCGCGCCCGGCCTCGTCCACGCGGCGCACGCGGCCCGCGGCGGCCACCCGGCCGATGAGGCCCTGGCCGATGGGCAGCATCTCGTTGACCTCGCGCAGGCGATCCGAGAGGCCGCGCTCACCGCGCAGCAGGAGCATCTTGCCGTCGGAGGAGACGAGGTGAAGGCTCGCGATCTCGTGGCCGGTGACGTGCGTGAGGGCGCCCAGAGACTTCTGGATGACCTCGTTGAGATCGAGCGAGCGGCTCACCGCCTCGGTCACCGTGCGAAGGATCTGCAGGTGACGGATCAGCGACGACGCGCCGCCTAGTCCGCGACTGTTGACTCGGGCCATTGTGAGATCGTCTCGGCTCCCCATTGCTGGTATGCGTTGATGGCGTTTCTGCGTACCAAGCAAGCCAAGTGCCACAGAGAGCGATTGAATAATACCATGTATTCTAACTATTTACACTCTGCTTCGACAGGCCCGGGAACGGCCACCGATACGGTCCCGACACACTGTCAGGTCAGACCATGGGGAAACTGCCGCGCGTGGGCGATTCGGCGCTCGATCGCGGGGTGGGAGTAGAGGAAGAGCTCCTCGAGGCGGTGGGGCTCGCGCTCGGCCAGATTGAGCGTGGCCAGCCGCTCCATGGACCGGATGAAGGCGCGCGGATCCGGGATGGTCTGGAGCGCAAAGCGGTCGGCCTGCCACTCGACCCGGCGCGACCAGCCGTTGGCGACGGGCAGGGCGGCCAGGCTCACGAGCATCAGGATCAGGCCGAAGAGTGGCAGCCCCGCGATGTCCGCGGGCCCGTCGAGGCCGAGCCACCCTACACCGCACCGCAACGCTAGATCGGCGATCCAGAAGGTGACGAGAGTCAGGGCGCCCTGGACCAGGAGCCCGCGGCGGATGTCGCCGTGGAGCTGGTGAGCCAGCTCGTGGGCGAGCACCGCTTCGACCTCCTCCGGGGTGAACTCGTCGAGCAAGGTGTCGAAGAGCAGGATCCGCCGGGTGCGTCCGAGGCCGGTCACCGCCGCGTTCGCGGTGCGGCTCTTGCGCGACTGGTCCACCACGAACACGCCGGAAACCGGCACGCCGACCCGGCGGGCGAGCGCGAGCAGCCGCGTCAGCAGTAGGCCGTCGGGGAGCGGGGTGAGGCGATAGAAGAGCGGCACCAGCCAGATCGGCGCGACCAGGGCGAGCAGGGCGTAGCCCGCGAGGAAGATGGCGGCGCCCCAGAGCCACCACCAGGGTGTCACCCGCAGCAGCGCGTAGATGATCAGGACGGCGAGCAGGCCCAGCATGCCGCCGATCAGCCCCGCCTTCACCGCGTCCCAGAGCCAGCGTCGGAACGGCTGGTGCAGCAGCCCGAAGCGGCGCGGCAGCCAGTACCCGCCGAGCCAGTGAAGGGGCAGGGTGACGAGGCGGTACGCGCCGGCCAGGACGAGCAGGACGATGCCGAGCTCGAGCCACCACATGGTGGTCCACCGCGCGACGTACTCGGTGAGATGCGTCGCCGCCCGTGTCTCGATGAGGACGAGCAGGTAGGTGACGGAGAGGGCCAGCCCGAGCAGGGAGAGGGCGAGCTGGCGCCGGTGGTAGATGCGCGCGCGGGCGCCCTCCTCGGGCGCCGGGGTCAGGGCCATGACCCGAGTGTCCCACCGACGGGGAGGCGCCGCCAACCGCCGTGTCCATTGTGCTACACTGGCCGCCAATTCACACTCAGGGAGCCGACATGTTTCAGTCCGTCGAGGACGTCCAGCAGCAGTTCAAGAACGCCCGCTACATCGCCAACCGCCGCATCTCCACCGTGGTCTTCCTCGCCGCGCGCATGGGACGCCCCGTGCTCATCGAGGGGCCGGCCGGCGTGGGCAAGACGGAGCTGGCCAAGACCCTCGCCGAGGTGACGGGGCGGCATCTCATCCGGCTCCAGTGCTACGAGGGGCTCGACGAGGGCAAGGCGCTCTACGAGTGGAAGTACGCCAAGCAGCTCCTCTACACCCAGCTCCTGAAGGAGCGGATCGGCGAGCTGATCGCGGACGCGCCGTCGCTGCCCGACGCGGTCGCGCGCATCTCGGGCCAGGACGACGCCTTCTTCTCCCATCGCTTCCTGGCGCCGCGCCCGCTGCTGCAGGCGATCGAGTCCGTCGATCCGGTGGTGCTGCTGGTGGACGAGATCGACAAGGCGGAGCCGGAGTTCGAGGCGTTTCTCCTCGAGGTCCTGTCCGACTTCCAGGTCTCGGTGCCCGAGCTCGGCACGATCCGGGCCACCCAGATCCCGCTGGTGGTCCTCACCTCCAACAACGCGCGGGAGCTGTCCGACGGCCTCAAGCGGCGGTGCCTGCACCTCTTCATCGACTTCCCGCCCGCCGACGAAGAACTCGCGATCATTCGTCTGAAAGTTCCGGAGGTCTCCGAGCGCCTGGCCCAGACCGTGGTCACCGCGGTGCAGCGCATTCGCGGGCTCGAGCTGCGCAAGGCCCCCTCGATCTCGGAGAGCCTCGACTGGGCGCGCTCGCTCGTCATCCTCAACGCGGAGACGCTCGACCGTGACCTGGTGGAGTCCACGCTCACCCTGCTCGTGAAGCACGAGAAGGACCTCGAGCGGGTCAAGGGTGCCCTCGACAAGGTGCTGGCCGACCTGGGCTAGTCGCCCATGAGCGGGAGCCCGTCCGGCCTCACCGAGTTTCGCGAGCTGTGGTTCCCGAGCCCGCGCATCCGGCTGCCGGAGCTGGGCCCGTCGGGCCCCGTGTTCATCGAGGGGGGCCGCTGCCTCTCGGGCGCGCTCGGCGAGTACACCAAGCTCTGGATCTTCGCGGCCGGCCGCTGGCACTTCTACTACGTGCACCCGTCGCCCCGTGACTTCTTCCTCGCCACGATGCCGGAGGCGGTGCCCCATCTCCTGCACCCCGGGGAGATGACGGTGGAGACCTTCCGCCAGGGGCTCGCCTACAAGATCGTGCTCGGCCTGCGGTGCGCCGAGGGCCCGGTGCGGGTGCTCCACCTGGTGGGCGACGTGACCGACGTGGCGCGCGCGGTGGAGCGCGACGAGGACGCGCCGGCCGGCCCGCTCGGGTGGAAGCTCAAGATGACGCACCTGATCTCCCAGGGCTCGTTCCACGGCCTGATCCGCCTCGAGGACGGGCGCCTGCACCCCATCAGCCGAGACGGCGGCGAGGACGTCTTCAAGTC
>DASQAL010000291.1:0-17201 GCA_035635775.1 Candidatus Acidiferrum sp. | reverse complement strand
CTCGCTGCCCGACCACGCCCTCCCCGAGGGCCTGACGCCGTCGCGGATCCGGCGCTACCCGCCCGAGCACTACCGCCTCCACGAGACGGTCCACCGCCACACGCGCGAAGGGGCGTGGAAGCCCGACGCCTCCGTCCTGCTCGAGATCCTGCGCGAGGTCGGCGCCGAGCCCGCCCGGGCGGGCTACGTGGGCGACAGCCTCGTCAAGGACGTCGCGATGGCCCAGGCCGCTTCCGTGATGGACGTCTTCGCTCGATACGGCGACGTCCGGAGCCGGCCGGGCTACGCCCTGCTGCGCCGGGTGACGCACTGGTCGGCCGTGATGATGGCCCGCTCGGAGGGGATCCGCGAGGCCGACGTCCGGCCGACTCACGTCCTGTCCGGCGGCTTCGCCGAGCTGCTCGGGCTCATCGACTTCCGCCGCTTCTGAGCGATGTTCGTCGAGCTACACGCCCGGAGCGCCTTCAGCTTTCTCGAGGCGGCCGCCCTGCCGGAGGCGCTGGCCGAGCGGGCGGCCGCGCTCGGCCAGTCGAGCATCGCGCTCCTGGACGCCGACGGCGTGTACGGCGCGCCCCGGCTCTATCGCGCCTGCACCCGGCTCGGCATCACCGCGCGGGTGGGCGCGGAGGTCACCCTGGCCGACGGCAGCCGGCTGCCGCTGCTGGTGGAGGACCGCGAGGGCTACCAGAACCTCTGCCGCCTGCTCACCCGGATCAAGATGCGGGCCGCGAAGGGCGAGGGCGCGGCCACCCTCGACGAGCTCGCCGAGTTCGCGGGCGGGCTCGTCTGTCTCACCGGCGGCGGGCGGGGGCCGGTGGCGACGGTGCTCGAGCGCGAGGGCGCGCCCGCGGGCCGGCGTCTGCTCGAGCGCCTCGTCTCGATCTACGGCCGCTTCAACGTCTTCGCGGAGCTGCAGCGGCACCTGAGCCGTCCGGAAGAAGCGCGCAACGAGTGGCTGCGCGCCGAGGCCCGGCGCCTGCGCCTGGGCCCGCTCGCCACCAACGAGCCCCGCCTGATCGCGCGACGGGACCGGCCGCTGCTCGACGCGCTCACGTGCATCCGCGAGCACGTCACGCTCGAGGCGGCGGGCCGGCGGCTCGCGCGCAACAGCGAGCACTTCATGAAGAGCGGGGCCACCATGGAGCGGCTCTTCTCCGACTGCCCGGAGGCGGTGGCGAACACCGGCGAACTGGCCATGCGGCTCGGCTTCACCCTGAAGGACCTGGGCTACCGCTTCCCGGACTACCCGCTGCCGCGCGGGGAGACCCCGATCGGCTTCCTGCGTGAGCTCGCCCACGCGGGCGCGCGCACCCGCTACGGCTCGGGGCCGCTCGCCGAGAAGGCACGGCGGCAGATCGAGCACGAGCTGGCCCTGATCGGCCGCCTCGACCTGGCCGGGTATTTCCTCATCGTCTGGGACCTCGTCCAGTACTGCCGTGCCCACGACGTGCTGGTGCAAGGGCGCGGCTCGGCGGCCAACAGCGCGGTGTGCTACGCGCTCGGCCTCACCGCGGTGGACCCGGTGGGCATGGAGCTGCTCTTCGAGCGCTTCCTTTCCGAGGAGCGCGGCGAGTGGCCCGACATCGACCTCGACCTGCCGAGCGGCGACCGGCGCGAGCGGGTGATCCAGTACGTCTACGAGCGCTACGGGCGCCTCGGCGCGGCCATGACCGCCAACGTGATCACCTATCGCGGGCGCAGCGCGGCGCGGGAAGTCGGCAAGACCCTGGGGCTGCCCGCCGACACGATCGAGCGGCTCTCCCAGCTCGTGAGCAACTGGGAGTACACGGATCCGGGCGACAGCCTGCTCGCGCATCTGGGCGAAGCCGGCTGCGATCCCGCGGAGCCGCGCATCCAGCACTTCGCCCGGCTCTGGAGCGGCATCCAGGATCTGCCGCGGCACCTGGGCCAGCACTCGGGCGGCATGGTGATCGCTCAGGGGCGCCTCGACGGCGTGGTGCCGCTAGAGCCCGCCACCATGCCCGGCCGCAGCGTGGTGCAGTGGGACAAGGACGACTGCGCCGCGCTCGGCATCGTCAAGGTGGATCTCCTGGGGCTCGGCATGATGTCGCTGCTCCAGGACGCGCTCGAGATGATCCGGCGCCGCGGCGGCCGGGTGGACCTGGCCCATCTCCCCCAGAACGATCCGAAGGTGTACGCCATGCTCCAGCAGGCCGACACCATCGGGGTTTTCCAGGTGGAGAGCCGCGCCCAGATGGCGACCCTGCCGCGCCTGCGCCCCACGTGCTTCTACGACCTGGTGGTGCAGGTGGCCATCATCCGGCCGGGTCCCATCGTGGGCGACATGGTGCATCCGTATTTGCGCCGCCGCGCGGGGCGTGAAGAGATCACGGTGCCCCATCCCGATCTCGAGCCCATTCTCCGTCGCACGCTCGGGGTGCCGCTCTTCCAGGAGCAGCTGCTCCGCATGGCGATGGCCACCGCCGGCTTCACCGGCGGCGAGGCGGAGGAGCTGCGCCGCGCCTTCGGCTTCAAGCGCTCGGAGCGGGCCATGCGAGAGGTGGAGGTGAAGCTCCGCGCGGGCATGGCCCGCCAGGGCATCTCGGGCGCCGCCGCGGAGGCCATCATCCACTCCATCACCGCCTTCGCCCTCTATGGTTTCCCGGAGTCGCACGCGGCGAGCTTCGCCCTGCTCGCGTACGCGAGCGCGTATCTCAAGGCGCATCACGCGGCCGCCTTCTACGCGGCGCTGCTCAACAACCAGCCGATGGGCTTCTACGATCCGGCCACCATCATCGGCGACGCGGGCCGGCACGGGCAGGGGATCCGGCCCGCCGACGTGAACTTCTCGGGCTGGCTCTGCGCCATCGAGCCGGACGGAGTCGTGCGGCTCGGGCTGCGCTACGTGCGCGGGCTGCGGGAGGAGGCCGGCTTGCGCCTGGAGTCAGAGCGCCGGCGGCGGCCCTTCGCCTCGGTGGAGGACGTGGTGAAGCGCGGGGAGCTGCGTCGTGACGAGCTGGCCCAGCTCGCCCGGGTGGGGGCGCTCACGAGCCTCCAGCCGGAGCGGCGGGCCGCGCTGTGGGAGGCCGAGCGCGCGGGGCGTCCCGCGGGGGCGCTCTACGAGGAGCTGCCCGCGTCGCGGGAGCCCTCGCCGTTACGGCCGATGAGCGCCGAGGAGCGGCTACTCGCCGACTATGACGGCACCGGCCTCACCCTCGGACCGCATCCCATGGCCTTCCGGCGCGGCCCGCTCGGGCGGATGGGCGTGTCGCGCGCGGCCGACCTGGCCGCCTTCCGTCACGGGGCGTGGGTGAAGGTGGCGGGGGCGGTGGTGGTGCGCCAGCGGCCGGGCACTGCTAAGGGCTTCGTCTTCCTGAACCTCGAGGACGAGACGGGCCTGATCAACGTCATCGTGCGGCCGGCGCTCTTCCATCGCCACCGGCTGGCCCTGGTCAACGAGCCCTTCCTCTTGATCGAGGGCACGTTGCAGCGGCAGGACAATGTCACCTCGGTGCGCGCCGAGCGGCTCGCCCCGCTGCGCCACCGCCTGGCGAGCGTGCCTTCCCACGACTTTCACTAGCCAGGCCAGTAACGGCGGCCAGGAATGCGCGGAGCGCTGGGGTCTCGGGCTTGTCGCGCCGCCGCACGAGGCCGAGGCGGCGCCCCAGGGCGGGCGAGAGCGGCCGCATGGAGAGCGCGCCCGAGCGCACCTCGTCTCGCACCGCCATGGCCGGGCTCACCGAGACGCCGAGGCCGGCGCCCACCAGCTTCTTGATGGCCTCCTCGTTGCCCAGCTCCATCACGATCCGCGGCCGTACCCCCCCGCGTCGGAACCACCCGTCGATCACGCGCCGGATGGTCCCGCCGCGCTCGTAGACGATGAGCGGATGGCGCGCCAGCACGGCCGCGGTGAGCGCGCCGCGCCCCGGCCACGCCTGGCCGGGCGGGCCCACCGCCACCAGCGGGTCGAGCAAGAGCGGCGTCACCTGGAGCTGACGGCCGGTGACCGGCAGGGTCACGAGGGCCACGTCCAGCTCGTTGGCGGAGACGGCGGCCGCGATCTCGGGGGCGTTGCCCGTCACCACGATGAGCTCGAGCTCCGGATAGCGCGCCCGCATCCGCCCCAGGAGCGGCGGCAGCAGGTGGATGCTGGCGGTGGCGCCGGTGCCGAGCCGCAGCCGCCCCGCCACCACGCCCCGGAGCTGGCGGAGCGCCTCCTGCGCGGCCTCGAGCTCCGCGAAGGCGCGTCCGGCGTGCTCCAGCAGCACCGCCCCCGCCGGGGTGGGGAAGGCGCGCTTGCCCACCCGCTCGAGCAGCGCGGTGCCGCAGCGGGCCTCGAGCTGACGCATGTGCAGGCTCACCGCGGGCTGGCTCAGGTGCAGGCTCTCCGCCGCGCGCGAGAAGCTCCCATGGCGTGCAATCTCTCGGAGAGTCCGCACGTGGGCGGGATTGAGGTCCACGATCCAGAAGTATTTCTCATCGTCGGTATGAGAACAATCTATTTCCCTTATCGCGGCCGGGCGGGCAGACTGCGGGGCAAGGAGCAATCCTCATGGGGGACGTCTCGGTACGCCCCGCGACGCCGGACGACGCCGCGGCCATCTGCAGGATCTACAACCAGGGCATCGAGGACCGCATCGCCACGCTCGAGACCGAGCTACGCACCCCGGAGGAGCGGCGGCAGTGGATGGCGACGCGCGGCCTGCGTCATCCGGTGGTCGTCGCGATCACCGACGGTCAGGTCGTCGGGTGGGGCAGCCTCAACGCGTTCAACGCGCGCCCCGCCTACGACAACGTGGTGGACCTCTCGGTCTACGTCGAGCGGGCCTGGCGGGGCCGCGGAGTGGGGAAGGCGCTCCTGCCGCATTTGCTGGGACTCGCGCGCCAGATCGGGTATCACAAGATGGTGCTGGCCACCTTTCCCTACAACGACGCCGGCCTCGCGCTCTACCGGCGCCTCGGCTTCTCTCCGGTCGGCGTCTACCACGAGCAGGGCCAGCTCGATGGCCGCTGGGTGGACGTCCTGATCATGGAGCAGCTCCTCTGACCCACGGCTGGCGCGTCGTCGCGACGCTCTCCGTCACCGAGACCGTCTCCTGGGGCATCCTCTACTACGGCTTCCCCGTCTTCCTCGCCTCGATGGAGCGCGACCTGGGCGCCTCCCGCGCCGCGGTCACCGGCGCCTTCACGATCGGCATGGGCATCGCGGCGCTCGCCGCCCTGCCGGTGGGCCGCTGGCTCGACCGCCATGGACCGTGGGGGCTGATGACCCTGGGCTCGTGTCTGGGCACCGCGCTGCTGATCACCTGGTCTCACGTGGAGAGCCTCACCGGGCTCTACGTGATCTGGACGCTGATGGGCCTGGCGCTGGCCGCCACACTCTACGAGCCCGCATTCGGGGCGGTGGTGCGCTGGTTCCCCACCGAGAACCGCGACCGCGCGCTCACCACCGTGACGCTGGCGGGGGCGCTCGCCAGCACCATCTTCATGCCGATCGCGGCCTGGCTGGTGGAGCACGGCGGCTGGCGGCAGGCGCTGCTCGCGCTGGCCGTCATCCTGGCGGTCCTGACCATTCCCCTGCACGCGATCGTGCTCCGGCGCCAGCCGCCGCACTTCGATCCCGCGCAGAAGCGCGCACCGCGTGCCCCCGGCGCCACCTTGAGTGCGGCCCGCCAAACCCCGATCTTCTGGGCGCTGGCGGTGGCGTTCGCGGTCGCCAACTTCGCGACGACCGCGGTCACCCTGCACCTGATCCCGTACATGGTGGCGCACGGCTGGTCGGCGGTCACGATGGCCGCCGCGATCGGCTGGATCGGGGCCATGCAGATCCCGGGGCGCCTGCTGTTCGTGGCGGTGAGCGGGCGCTTCGGCGCCCTCGGGGTGACGATGGCGGTGTTCCTGGCGCAGGCGGTGGGGCTCGCGCTCGTCGCGCTCGCGCCGTCGCTGCCGGGCGGTCTGTTCCTGATGATCGTCGTGCTCGGCGCCGCCAACGGGATGGGCACGCTCGCGCGCGCCACCACGCTCGCCGAGGTCTTCGGCTCCGGCCACTACGCGAGCATCGGCGGCGCGGTCGCCCTGGGCGCCAACGGCGCGCGCGCGGCCGGGCCGCTCGGCGCCTCGCTGCTGTACGTGGCGCTCGGCGGCTACCGGCCCGTCTTCTGGACCCTGGCGGGCGCGCTGGTGGTGGTGGGGGCGGTGGTGGCGGTGGCCGCGCGCGAGGCGCGGGCGCCCGCGGCCGCCCCCGGAGCGTAAACCGCCGGGCCCACTATCGGTTCGCGGTACGATAGGGTCCTATGCTCGCGGGATGGGGCCGCCTCGTTCATCGCTTCCGGCTCGTGATCATCGCGCTGTCCCTGCTGAGCCTGGTCCCGTCGCTGTGGCTGATCTTCCACGGTGGCCGCCTCGCCACCACCGACATCCCGACGACCACGGAGTCGGGCCGCGCGCTCGACCTGATCGGGCGTGAGCTGCCCGGGCGGCCGCCCTCGTTCAGCTTCATCTTCAGCAGCCCCACGCGCTCCGCCCAGGACCCCGCGTTCCGCCAGGAAGTGGAGCGGGCGGTGGCGCCGCTCCGCCGCGACGAGCGCGTCGCCCGCGTCCTCACCGCGTACGACCCGCCGGTGTACGACGTCTCGGTGCCCGCCGCGCAGCTCGTGTCGCGCGACGGCCGCCGGGTGCTCGTGGTGGTGGAGCTGAAGGGCGAGGCGGCCGCGTTCTCCTCGCTCGAGTTCTCGGTGCTGCCTCCCGACGTGTACCCCTCGCTGCGGGCCCAGGTGAAGACCGAGACCCTCGAGGTGCTCCCGGTCGGGAACATCCCGCTCAACCACGACTTCACCGAGGTGACGCGCACCGACCTGCGGCGGGCCGAGCTGGTGATCCTGCCCGTGGTGGTGGTGCTGCTCCTGATGGTGTTCGGCTCGGTGGTGGCCGCGCTGCTGCCGCTGGCAGTGGGCGCGCTCTCGATGGCGGGGGCGATCGCGGCCACGCTGCTCATGGCCCGCTACACGTCGGTCTCGGTGTACGCCCCGAACATCGTGACCATGATCGGCCTCGGGGTGGCCATCGACTACTCGCTCTTCATCGTGAGCCGCTTCCGCCAGGAGATCCGGGACCACGACGGCCCGGAGTCGCTGGAGCGCACGATGGCCACCGCCGGGCGGGCCATCCTCTTCTCGGGGCTCACCGTCGCCATCGGGCTGCTCGGCATGGTCTTCCTCGGGCTCGGCAATATCGGCTCGATCGGCTGGGCCGGCACCGTGGTCGTCTCGCTGGCCGTGCTCTACGCGCTCACGCTCCTGCCCGCGCTGCTGGCCGTTCTGGGGCCGCGCGTCAACGCGCTCCGGCTGCCGTTCATCCATCCCGAGCGCCGGGCCACCGGGCGCGGGATCTGGCACCGGATCGCCGTCACGGTGATGGCCCATCCGTGGGCGGTCTTCATCTCGGTCTCGGCGCTGCTGCTCCTCCTCGGGCTGCCGTTCCTGCACCTCAAGGTGGGCTCGGGCGACGTCAACGCGCTGCCGCCCGAGGCGGTCTCGCGCCGCGGCGACCTGGTGCTGCGCGAGCACTTCCCGGGCGCCGACAGCAACCGCATCCTGGTGGTGGTGCGCTACCCGGACGGCACCCCGCTGACCGCCCCCCGCGTGGGCGGCCTCCACGACCTGAGCCGCTGGCTCGCCGCGCGGCCCAACGTGGCGCGGGTGGAGAGCCTGGTGGATCTCGATCCGAGCGTCACCCGCGAGCAGTACCAGCAGCTCGCCACCGCGCCCGCGGAGATGCGCCCGCCCGGCGTGGCCCAGGTGCTGCGGCAGACCGTCGGCGGCCGCCTGGCCCTGCTGGTGGTCTCGAGCCCGCTGAAGCCGTCGAGCCCGGAGGCGCGCGCCCTGGTCGAGGAGATCCGCGCGTCCCATCCGAGGCTCGAAGGCGAGGTGCTCGTGACGGGGCAGACCGCCTTCGATCTCGACATCATCGACCTGGTCACGCGCCACGCGCCGCTGACGGTCGGCCTCGTCATGGTCGCGACCTATGTCGTGCTCTTCCTGCTGCTGGGCTCGGTGCTGCTGCCGCTCAAGGCGGTGATCATGAACCTCCTGTCCATCAGCGCCTCCTACGGCGCGCTGGTCTGGATCTTCCAGGAGGGGCACTTCGCGAGCTGGCTCCACTTCACCCCGGGCCCGATCCAGACCGCCACGCCGCTCATCATGTTCTGCTTCGTGTTCGGCCTCTCGATGGACTACGAGGTCCTGCTGCTGAGCCGGGTGAAGGAGGAGTACGAGCGCACCGGGGACACCACGCGGGCGGTGGCCGAGGCGCTCGAGTCCACCGGGCGGCTCATCACCGGCGCGGCCGCCATCATGGCCGCGGTGTTCTTCGGCTTCGCGACCGCGCGCTCGGTGATCATCCAGGCGGTGGGCATCGGCATCGGGCTCGCGGTGGTGATCGACGCCACCATCGTGCGCGCCCTGCTGGTGCCCGCCACCATGCGGCTCATGGGGCGGTGGAACTGGTGGGCGCCCGCGCCGCTGGTCTCGCTCCATCGCCGCCTGGGGCTGGCCGAGCGCAGCGCCGATGCCGAACAACTCGGAGGGGGGCTCCGCCCCCCTTCCGAACCTCCCCCCGCAGACGGGAAGCGCGGGCGGAGCCCGCGCTCGAACGTGGACCAGGCCGCCGCCCGGGGGTCGTCCGGTGTTGGCGGGACAGACTCCTAGTCCTCCGGCTTCCCCCCCGCTGATCCGCTACCACCCCGACGGCCCCGTCGCCACGGAGTACCGCGTCGGCCTCTGCGCGTGGCAGGACAAGAGCATGCTGGAGGAGGGGTCGTTCTACCCGATCAAGAGCATGAAGGCGGAGGAGCGGCTCTGGTGGTACAGCCGCTTCTTCGACGCGGTCGAGGTCAACTCCACGTTCTACGCGCCGCTCTCCGCCCAGAACGCGGTGCTCTGGACGAAGCGGACGCCGCCCGGCTTTCTCTTCAGTGTGAAGGCCTACGCGCTGCTCACCGGGCATCACCTGGACGCGGGCCGGCTGCCGCCGCCGCTCGCCGCGCTGCTGCCCGCCTCCGCGCGGGCCAACGCCCGGGGCCAGTGGGAGAACGGCGTCTTCGGCGAGGACGCGCGCGAGTGGGCCTTCGCCGCGTTCCGGGAGGGGCTGCAGCCGTTGGCGGACGCGGGCAAGCTCGGCTACGTGCTCTTTCAGATGGCGCCGTGGGTGAAGTACGGGGACCGGGCGCTCGAGTATCTCGCGGGGCTGCCCGCCCGCCTGCCCGGGACGACGATCGCGGTGGAGTTCCGCGACGCCTCCTGGCTGCCGCGGCATACCGAGGAGACCTTGAAGGTCTTGAGCGAGCGCGGGCTGACCTACGTCTCGGTGGACGCGCCGCGGACGCCCGCCTCCGTGGACACGACGGTGGCGCTCACCGCGCCCACCGCGGTCATCCGGCTGCACGGACGCAACCGGGAGGGCTTCATGAAGCAGCTCCAGGGCCGGGCCCCCAGCGTGGCCGAGAAGTACGGCTACCTCTACGACCGCGCCGAGCTGGCCGGGATCGTGGCCCGCGGGCGCGCGCTGGCGGGGCAGGCCCGCCGCGTCTACTTCAAGCTGAATAACAACGTCGGGGACGCTCCCGCCATCAACGGCGAGGACATCAAGGCGCTGCTGGGGCTCGAGACCGCCGATCGCGCTGCGGTCCTGGAGGAGTGGCGGAGCCGGCGCCGCGCGGGCCCGACCCGCCCCTGAAGCCCCGGAATCCACATGATAGAATGGCGCATCCAAACGGGGCGGAGGGCAGGCGCGTGCCGATCTACGAGTACGAGTGCCAGGGGTGTCACCGGCGGGTCAGCCTTCTGATCCGCACCCTGTCCGCGGCCGAGGCGCCCCGATGTCCGCGCTGCGGCAACGCCGCCCTGTCCCGCCTGATGTCCCGTTTCGCCACCGTCAAGTCCGAAGACTCCCGCCTCGACTCCCTCTCCGACCCCTCCAGCTTCGGCGACCTCGACGAGAACGATCCCCAGAGCGTGGCCCGGTTCGTCAAGAAGATGGGCCACGAGATGGGGGAGGACCTCGGCGAGGACCTCGACGCCGCCATGGACGAGGCGATGACCGAGGGCGATGAGCCCGGGGGCGACGACGGCGCGCTCATGGACCCGGGCGGTGGCGGGGACGACGCGGGGGAGCCGCCGGCATGAAGATCGACGCGCTGCCCGGCCTCGCGGCCCTCGACGAGGGGCGCTGGAACGCGCTGCTCGACCGCTCGCGCCTGCCCTCGCTCTTCCTCACCTGGCCGTGGCAGACCGAATGGAGCCGGGCCTTCGCGGCTGACCGCCCCCAGCAGATCCTGACCGCGACGGACGCCGACGGCAGCCTGGCCGGCGTGCTGCCGCTCTACGAGGACGGGCCCGGCCGGCAGCGGATCATCGGCGGGGTGGAGGTGTCCGACTACCTCGACCTGATCGCGGTGGCGGGACGGGAAGAGGAGATCTGGCAGGCGTTGCTCCAGCACCGCGCCGGTCAGCCCGGCGAGTGGGATCTGCACGGCATCCGCGCGGCTTCGGCCACCGCCACCGTGCTGCCCGCGCTCGCGCCGGGCCACGGGCTGCGGGCCACGGTGGAGCGGCAGGACCGATGTCCGGTGCTGGCACTGCCCAAGACCTGGGACGAATACCTCGCGCGGCTCTCCGGCAAGGACCGGCACGAGCTCCGGCGCAAGATGCGCCGCCTCGAGCGGGAGCTGCCCGGGGCGACGGTGCGCGCGCACGGGGAGCCCGCCGGCTGGGACGAGGCCATGACGCGCTTCCTCACGCTCCATCGCCTCTCCAAGGTCGGCAAGGCGCGCTTCATGGACGAGCGCATGGAGCGCTTCTTCCGCTCCGTCACCGGCATCCTCGCCGCTGAGGGCTGGGCGCGGCTCTGGTTCCTCGAATACGAGGGCGCGGCGGTGGCCGCGTTCATCTGCCTCGAGTACGCGGGGAGCGTCGGCCTCTACAACTCGGGCTTCGACCCGGCGCGCGCCCAGCTCGCGCCCGGCATCGTGCTGCTCGCCCACGTCATCCGGGACGCCATCGAGCGCGGTCTCCCCACCTTCGACTTCCTGCGCGGCGAGGAGCCGTACAAGTACGGCTTCGGCCCGTCGCCGGAGGACGTCTTCAATATTCGTATAACCGGGCGGATCACCCCGTGAACCTCTCCGTCGCGATCCTCTCGGTGCACACCTGCCCGCTCGCCGCCCTCGGCGGCAAGCAGACGGGTGGCATGAACGTCTACGTGCGGCAGACCGCGCGCGAGCTGGGCCTCATGGGCGTGCACGTGGATGTCTTCACGCGCTCGCAGAACGCGACGATTCCCCGGATCGTCGAGCTGGGCCCGGGGGCCCGCGTCATCCACCTGCCCGCGGGCCCCGAGGCGCCGATGCCCCGCGAGGCGCTGCATCGCCACCTCGACGAGTTCGCGGCGGGGGCGGAGGGGTTCGCGCGCGAGCAGGGCCTCCGCTACGACCTCATCCACTCGCACTACTGGCTGTCGGGCGTGGCGGGGCTGCGGCTGCGCGAGCGCTGGGGGGCGCCCCTCGTGCACATGTTCCATACCCTGGGCCGCCTCAAGAACGAGGTCGCGCAGACCCCCGACGAGCTGGAGCCCGCGCTGCGCATCGACGAGGAGACCCGCATCGTGGCGCAGGCCGATCGTCTCGTGGCCGCCAACGTGGTGGAGCGGGCGCACCTCGTCTGGTACTACGGCGCGCGCAGCGAGCGGGTCGCGGTGATCCCGTGCGGCGTGGACACGGAGCTGTTCCAGCCGATGGACCCGGCCAAGGCCAAGGATCTGCTCGAGCTGCCGCCGGACCCTCTGCTGCTCTACGTGGGGCGGCTCACGCCCATCAAGGGCCTCGACACGCTGCTGGAGGCCATGGTCGCGGTCCCCGAGCCCGCCGATCTCCTGGTCGTGGGCGGCGAGCACGACGAGCGCGACGGGGGGCACGCCGCCGCGCTGCGGGCGCAGGTGGCCGCGCTCGGCCTGGACCGGCGCGTGCGCTTCCTGCGCGCGCAGCCCCAGCGGCGGCTCCGGCTCTTCTACGCCGCCGCGGACGTCACCGTGATGCCGTCCCATTACGAATCCTTCGGCATGGTGGCGCTCGAGGCCATGGCCTGCGGCAGTCCGGTGGTCGCCACGCGCGTCGGCGGGCTGACCACCACGGTTCAGGACGGGGTGACCGGCCGCCTCGTCCCGGAGGGCGATCCGGCCGCGCTGGCCGCCGCCATCACGCCCTTGCTCGGCAGCGCGGAGGGCCGGCGGCTCGGCCAGCAGGCCACCCGCTGGGCCGCCGAGCACCGCTGGCCGTGCGTGGCGGAAGCGGTCTGCCGCCTCTACTCCGAGCTGCGCCCCGTCGCCCGGGAGCACCTCCCTCACGCCCCCTGCAGGAGCTGGCTATGACGACTCGAGGTGGAGAACCCGTCACGGTGAACGGCCGGCGCTATGCCTGGCCGGACCGCCCCCTGGTGGTGGTGTGCGTGGACGGCAGCGAGCCGGACTATGTCCGGCGGGCCATCGCGGCCGGGGCGATGCCGTATCTGGCCGGGGCCCTGCCGAGCGGGACCGATCGTCTGGCCGACTGCGTGGTGCCGAGCTTCACGAATCCCAACAACCTGTCGATCGTGACCGGCGTGCCGCCCTCGGCGCACGGCATCTGCGGCAACTACTTCTTCGATCGTGAAGCCGGCGCGGAGGTCATGATGAACGACCCCCGCTACCTCCGCTGCGGGACCATCCTGGCCGCGTTCGCCCGGGAAGGCGCGCGGCTCGCGGTGGTGACCGCCAAGGACAAGCTGCGGCGGCTGCTGGGCCACGAGATGCGCGGCGTCTGCTTCTCGGCCGAGAAGGCGAACGAGACGACGCAGGCCGAGCACGGCGTGGCGGACGGGCTCGGGCTGGTGGGCCTGCCGCTGCCCTCGGTGTACAGCGCCGATCTCTCCGAGTTCGTGTTCGCGGCGGGGGTGAAGCTGATGGAGTCGGTGCGCCCCGACATCATGTATCTCTCCACCACCGACTACGTGCAGCACAAGCACCCGCCGGGCTCGGCGGACGCCAACGAGTTCTACGGCATGATGGACGGCTACTACGCGAAGCTGGCCGGCCTCGGCGCCACGCTCGCCATCACCGCCGACCACGGCATGAACGCCAAGACGGACGCGGCGGGCCGGCCGCGGGTCATCTACCTCCAGGACTATCTGGATCAGTGGGTGGGTGCCGGGCGCGCGCGGGTCATCCTGCCGATCACCGATCCCTACGTCGTGCACCACGGCGCGCTGGGCTCCTTCGCCACCATCTACCTGCCCGAGGGCGCCGATCCGGAGGATCTCCGCCGGCGCCTCACCGGGCTGGCCGGGATGGAAGTCGTGCTCGATCGGGCGGCGGCCTGCCGCCGGTTCGAGCTGCCGCCCGACCGCGTGGGCGACCTGGTCGCGGTCTCCGAGCGCCACGTGGTGCTCGGCACGAGCGAGGCCCGCCACGACCTCTCGGGCCTCGACGCCCCGCTCCGCTCCCACGGCGGCATCAGCGAGCAGACCGTGCCCCTGCTCCTGAACCGCCCGACCAAGGGCGGGCCCGGCGACCGCCGCCTCCGCAACTTCGACATCTTCGACCTGGCCCTGAACCACGTGCAGTAAACGGATGTCCGCAATCTGGGGGAGTGCGGGGGCCATGTCTGGGCCCCCGCAGCTGAAGAGCCTGAGGAACTAAACGAATGTCCGCGGACTGGGGGAGTGCGGGGGCCATGTCTGGGCCCCCGCATATAAAGAGCTTAAGGAAGTAAACGAGTGTCCGCCATCAGGCATGAGCCTTAGCGCGCGCGTCGTAATCGTCGGCGGCGGCATCGTCGGGGCGAGCGTCGCCTATCACCTGACGCAGCTCGGCTGGCGGGATGTGGTGCTGCTGGAGCAGGGGAGCCTCTCCTGCGGGACCACGTGGCACGCGGCGGGCCTGGTCGGCCAACTCCGGTCCTCCAGCAATTTCACCCAGCTGATCCGCTACAGCGCGGATCTCTACAGCCGCCTCGAAGCCGAGACCGGCCAGGCCACCGGGTGGAAGCGCTGCGGCAGCGTCAGCGTTGCCCGGACGGCGGAGCGGATGATCCAGCTCAAGCGCAATGCCGCGATGGCCACCGCCTACGGCGTCGAGGCCCACGTGATCAGCCTGGACGACGCGGCAGCCCGCTACCCGCTGATGCGGATCGACGATCTGGTCGGCGCGGTGTGGATCCCCGGCGACGGCAAGGCCAACCCGGCGGACATCACCCAGGCGTTGGCGCGCGGGGCCCGCGCGGGCGGGGCGCGGCTGATGGAGGGCGTCAAGGTCACCGGCGTCAACGTGGCGCGGGGCGCGGTCGCCGGAGTCGAGACCTCCGCGGGGCCCATCGCTACCGAGATCCTGGTCAACTGCGCGGGCATGTGGGCGCGCGAGCTCGGGCGCTTGAGCGGCGTGACGATCCCGCTCCACGCCTGCGAGCACATGTACATCGTCACCCAGCCCATCCAGGGCGTCGCCTCGGACTTGCCGGTGCTGCGCGATCCCGACGGCCACATCTACGTGAAGGAGGAGGTGGGTGGCCTCCTCATGGGCGGCTTCGATCCGTGGGCCAAGCCGTGGGGCGCCGAGGGCATCCCGGAGGGCTTCGCGTTCGGGACGCTGAAGGAAGACTGGGACAAGTTCGACATCCTGATGCGCAACGCGCTCGTGCGCCTGCCCGCGCTCGAGACCGCGGAGGTGCGCACGTTCCTGAACGGGCCCGAGTCCTTCACCCCCGACAACTACTTCATCCTGGGCGAGGCCCCCGAGGTGCGCCGCTATTATGTCGGCGCCGGCTTCTGCTCAGGCGGCATCGCGGCCGCGGGCGGGGCGGGGAAGGCGCTGGCGGAGTGGATCGTCGAGGACCGCGCGCCCATGGATCTCTGGCCGGCGGATATCCGGCGCTTCGCGCCGTTTCATGGCAACCGTCGCTTCCTGCGCGAGCGGGTCAGCGAGATCGTGGGCGTGCACTACAATATCGCGTTCCCGAACCGCGAGCTCACGAGCGGGCGCGGGCTGCGCCGCTCCCCGCTCCACGAGCGGCTGCGGGAGCGCCGCGCCTGCTTCGGGGCCAAGATGGGCTGGGAGCGCGCCAACTGGTTCGCCCCGGACGGGGTCGAGCCGGAGGCCGTCTACTCCTTCGGCCGCCAGAACTGGTTCCCGTACGCCGCGGCCGAGCACCGGGCCGCGCGCGAGGCGGTGGCGGTCTTCGACCAGACCTCGTTCGCCAAGCTCAAGCTCGAGGGCGCGGACGCGGAGGCGGTGCTGCAGCGGCTCTGCGCCAACGACGTGGACGTTCCGCCCGGCCGCGTGGTCTACACCGCGATGCTGAACGAGCGCGGCGGCTTCGAGAGCGACCTGACGGTCACGCGGCTCGCCGCCGACGCCTACCTCGTCGTGACCGGGTCCGCGCAGGGCACGCGCGACCTCGACTGGATCCGGCGCCACCTGCCCGCGGGCGCCCGCGCCACCGTGACCGAGGTGACCGGCGCCTACGCGGTGCTCGGCCTGATGGGCCCGCGCTCGCGCGAGCTGCTCGCCCGCGTGAGCGACGCCGATCTCGGCCCGGGCGCGTTTCCTTTCCTGACCTCCCGCGAGATCGCGATCGGTCAGGCGACCGCGCGCGCCTCCCGTGTCACCTATGTCGGCGAGCTCGGCTGGGAGCTCTACGTACCGGTCGAGCAGGCCGGCCTCGTGTACGATGAGCTCGCGCAGGCGGGCCGGGATCTGGGGCTGCGCGACGCCGGCTACTACGCGCTGGACTCGCTCCGCATGGAGAAGGCCTACCGGGCGTGGGGGCGGGAAGTCACCATCGACGATACCCCCTGGGAAGCGGGGCTCGGGTTCGCGGTGCGGCTGGACAAGCCGGTGCCGTTCCTCGGCCGGGAGGCGCTCCTGGAGCAGCGGGAGCGGACGCTGACGAAGCGGCTGCTGACCTTCGTGCTGGAGGACGAGGCGGCGCTGCCGTGGGGCGACGAGCCGATCCTGCGCGACGGGCGCGTGGTCGGGTCGGTGACCTCGGCGGCCTTCGGCCACACGCTCGGCCGCGCGGTGGCCATGGGCTATGTGCGCGATCCAGGTGGGGTGGATGCGGCCTACGTTGCGGGCGGCCGCTTCGAGTTCGACGTCGCGGGGGACCGGATCCCGGCGCGGGCGGGCCTCGCCGCGCCCTACGATCCCCGCGCCCTGCGCGTGAAGAGCTGAGGGGAAAGGACGGAGCCCATGGACGCGACCCCGCGCGAGCCGTTCCTGCTGACCCCGGGCCCGCTGACCACCACGCGCGCCACCAAGGAAGCGATGCTGCGCGACTGGGGCTCGCGGGACGGGGAGTTCATCGCGATGAACGCGCGGGTGCGCCGGCGGCTCACCGAGCTGGTGCACGGCGACGGCAGCCACGTCTGCGTCCCGCTGCAGGGCAGCGGGACGTTCATCGTCGAGGCCATGATCGGCACGCTGGTGCCGCCGGCGGGCAAGCTCCTGGTGCTGGTGAACGGCGCCTACGGGCGGCGCATGGTCCGCATGTGCGAGTACTACCGCCGGGCCTGCGTGGTCCAGGAGACGGCGGAGGATCAGCCGGCCGACCCCGTGGTCCTCTACGCCGCGCTGGCGCACGATCCCGACGTGACGCACGTGGTGGTGGTGCACTGCGAGACCACGTCGGGGGTGCTGAACCCCGTCGAGGAGATCGCGGCGGTGACGGCCCGCCACCGCCGGCGCCTGCTGATCGACGCGATGAGCGCCTTCGGCGCCATCCCGCTCGACGCCCGGCGCGTGCCCTTCGACGCCCTCGTGGCCTCCGCCAACAAGTGCCTGGAAGGGGTCCCGGGCGTGGGCTTCGCGATCGTCCGGCGTGAGGCCCTGGAAGAGGCGCGCGGCCAGGCGCCGTCGCTGAGCCTCGACCTGCACGACCAGTGGACCGCGATGGAGAAGAACGGGCGGTGGCGCTTCACGCCGCCCACCCACGTGCTCGCGGCGCTCGATCGCGCGCTGGACCAGCACGCGGCCGAGGGCGGCGTGGCCGGGCGGGGCGCGCGCTACCGCCGCAACTGCACGCTGCTGGTGGAGGGCCTGCGCGCCATGGGCTTCGAGACGCTCCTGCCCGACCGGCTGCAGGCCCCGATCATCGTCACGGTGCGGATGCCCGCCGATCCCAAGTTCCACTTCGAGACCTTCTACGACCGGCTGGCCCA
>DASQAL010000290.1:0-25717 GCA_035635775.1 Candidatus Acidiferrum sp. | reverse complement strand
GCCGGGGCAGCATCCCTCGCGCGAGGCGCACGAGAAGGCGGTGATCGCGGCGCTGGAGGAGCGGCGCGTCGGCCTGGTGTGCCTCGCCGGCTACCTGCGGCTCGTGAGCCCCGCCTTCGTCGCGCACTTCGCGGGCCGGCTCCTCAACATCCACCCCTCGCTCCTCCCGGCCTTCCCGGGCCTGCACCCGCAGCGCCAGGCCCTCGAGCACGGGGCCCGGGTCTCCGGGGCCACCGTGCACTTCGTGGACGACGGCGTGGACACCGGCCCCATCGTGCTGCAGGCGGCGGTGCCCGTGCTGCCCGACGACACCGAGGCCACCCTCGCGGACCGGATCCTCGTCGAGGAGCACCGGCTCTACCCGGAGGCCGTCCGGCTCTTCGCGGTGGGCCGGCTCGAGATCCGCGGCCGCCGCGTGCACATCAGGGAGGCCCCATGACTCGAGTGCGACGCGCCCTCGTCAGCGTGCACGACAAGACCGGCGTGGTGGAGTTCGCGCGCGGGCTGGCCGCCCTCGGCGCCGAGATCCTGTCCACCGGCGGCACCGCGAAGCTCCTGCGCGAGTCCGGTGTCCGGGTGGTGGACGTGGCCGAGGTCACCGGCTTTCCCGAGATGCTCGACGGCCGGGTGAAGACGCTCCACCCCGGTGTGCACGGCGGTATCCTGGCCCGCCGCGAGCGGCCCGAGCACCTGGCCGCGCTCGAGCGGCACGGCATCCGGCCGATCGACCTCGTGGCGGTGACGCTCTACCCCTTCGAGCAGACGGTGGCGCGGCCGGGCGTGTCGCTCGAGGACGCGATCGAGAACATCGACATCGGCGGGCCCAGCATGATCCGCGGCGCCGCCAAGAACCATGCCCACGTGGCGGTGATCACCGACCCCGGCCAGTACGGCCCGGTGCTGGAGGAGCTTCGGCGCGGCGACGGGGCGCTCTCCGACGCCACGCGCTACCGGCTGGCCTTCGAGGCCTTCCGGCGCACCGCCCAGTACGACGCGGCGATCGCGGCCTACCTGCGCGAACCGGGCGCGACCGGGCGCCCCGCTGCGGCGGCCGCGACGGGCTTTCCGGAGCGCCTGCCCGTGGACGGTCTGCTCGCCCAGACGCTGCGCTACGGCGAGAACCCGCACCAGTCCGCCGCCTTCTACCGCCCGTCCGCGGGCGCATTCGGCCTGAGCGCGGCCACCCAGCTCCACGGCCCCGAGCTCTCGTACAATAACCTGCTCGACTGGTCGGCGGCGCTCGGGCTCCTGCTCGAGTTCGACGATCCGGCCGCGGTGGTGATCAAGCACACCAACCCCTGCGGCGTGGCGATCGGGCAGAGCGTGGGGGAGGCGGCTTGCCGGGCGAAGGCCTGCGATCCCGTCTCCATCTACGGCGGCATCGTGGGGGTGAACCGGACGGTGGACCTCGAGGTGGTGAAGGAGCTCTCCGGCATCCTGCTCGAGATCCTCTTCGCCCCCGGCTTCGAGCCGGACGCGCTCGAGGAGATCCGCCGGACCAAGAAGAAGTGTCGGGTGTTCCAGCTCCCGTGCACGCGGGCCGACTACCCCGCGCGGATGCGGGAGGTCCGGAGCGTGTGGGGCGGGGTGCTGCTCCAGGAGGCCGACCTCACCGACCTGGATCCGGCCGCGCTCAAGGTCGTCTCGCGGCGGCCGCCCACCGAGGCCGAGCTGCGCGCGCTGCGCTTCGGCTGGCGCGTGGCCAAGCACGCCAAGTCCAACGCCATCGTGCTCGCGACCGCCGATCAGGTCGTCGGGGTGGGCGCCGGGCAGATGAACCGGGTCGATTCCGCGCGACTCGCGGTCATGCGCGCGCGAGAGCTGGGGCTCGAGACCCGGGGCTCGGTCTGCGCCTCCGACGCGTTCTTCCCGTTCCGCGACGGGCTCGACGTGGTGGCCAAGGCGGGCGCCACCGCGGTGATCCATCCCGGCGGTTCGGTCCGCGACGAGGAGGTCGTGGCGGCCGCCGATGAGCACGGCATGGCCATGGTGGTCTGCGGGATGCGCCATTTCAAGCACTAGCCCTCCGCTCGAACGGGTCTTCACGCTGCGGGAGCTGATGCGGCTCCTCCGCCTCTCGCCCAAGCGCCGCTCGCAGCTCCGGCGCTTGGGTCTGCTGCGCGACGACCCGGGAGGCCTGCGCTTCCGCGAGCTGGTCTCGGTGCGCGCGGCCGCGAACCTGCTGGAGAGCGGGGCGAGCGTGCGCCAGGTGCGCGCCGCGCTCGACGGAGCGCGCCGGCTCGCCCCCGGGGTGCAGACGCCGCTGGCCGAGCTGCGGCTGGTGGTGCGCGACCGCCAGGTGGTGGTCGAGCAGGACCGCCTGCGGCTCGATCCGGGCACCGGGCAGACCCTGCTCGCCTTCGACGGAGGCGACCTCGAGCGCGAGACCCGGGAGACGCTGCTGACCGGCATGGTGCGCCCGCTCATCCCACCCGCCGACGCCGCCGAGATGTGGTTCCAGCGGGCGTCGGAATGGGACGGCGACCCGGAGCGCTGGGAGTCCGCGGTCGACGCCTACGAGCGCGTGCTCGACATGGATCCGGGGTACGCGGCGGCCTGGAACAACCTGGGGCTCCTCCATCATCGGATGGGGCAGTACGAGCGAGCCGGGGAGTGCTACCGGGCGGCGCTCGAGGCCGACGATAGCTGCTGCCAGGCCTCCTTCAACCTGGGCTCGCTCCACGAGGACCTCGGCGATCTGCCGGTGGCGGTGACGTGGTACCGGCGCGCCCTCGAGATGGACGCCGACTACGCGGACGCCCACTTCAATCTCGCGGGCGTCCTCGGCAAGATGGGGCGGGCCGAGAGCGCGGCGGTGCACTGGCGCCGCTATCTCGAGCTGGACCTGGGCAGCCCGTGGGCCAAGATCGCGCGCGCGCACCTGGAGGAAGGCGCCGATCCCTCCGGCGACGCGGAGACCGACGAATGACCGACGTGCTCCTGGTGGGCGGCGGCGGGCGCGAGCACGCGCTGGCCTGGAAGCTCGCGCAGAGCCCAAGCCTGGGCCGGATGGTCGCGGCGCCCGGCAACCCCGGCATCGCCGCGCATGCCCGGTGCGTCCCCGTGAAGGACACCGCGGTTGACGAACTGGTGGATCTCGCGCGCCAGGAGCGGCCCGACCTGGTGGTGGTGGGGCCCGAGGTGCCGCTCGCGCTGGGCCTCGCCGACCGGCTCCGCGCGGCCGGCTTCGCGGTATTCGGGCCGAGCGCGGCGGCGGCCCGCCTGGAGAGCTCGAAGGCCTTCTCCAAGGACCTGATGGCCCGCCACGGCATTCCCACCGCGCGGTTCCGCACGTTCCAGAACGTGACGGCGGCCCGGCGCTACTGCCGCGAGGTGGGCGCCCCCTTGGTGGTGAAGGCCGACGGGCTCGCGGCGGGCAAGGGCGTCATCGTGTGCCGCGCGCTCGACGAGGCGGACCGCGCGCTCGCCCTCTGCTTCGAGGAGCGCGCCTTCGGCGCCTCGGGCCTCACCGTGGTCGTCGAGGAGTTCCTCGAGGGCGAGGAGGCCTCGTTCTTCGCGCTCGCCGACGGCGCGGCGGTGCTCCCGCTCGTCGCGGCCCAGGACCACAAGACGGTCTTCGACGAGGACCGGGGACCCAATACCGGCGGGATGGGCGCCTACTCCCCGGCGCCGGTCATGAGCGACGCGATGCAGGACCGGGTCATGGCCGAGATCGTGCGGCCGGTGATCGCGGCGATGGGCAAGGAGGGCGCGCCGTACACCGGCGTGCTCTTCGTCGGCCTGATGATCACGCGCGAGGGGCCGAAGGTGATCGAGTTCAACTGCCGCTTCGGCGATCCGGAATGTCAGGCGATCATGCCGCGCCTCGAGGGCGACCTGCTCGCCCTGCTCCAGGCGGCCGCCACCGGGCAGGGGCTGCCGGCCGCGCTCTCGTGGAGCCCGCGGAGCTCCGTCTGCGTGGTGATGACCTCCGCGGGCTATCCGGGTCGGTACGAGACCGGTCGGCCCATCACGGGCGTCGCCGCGGCCGCCGGGCTGCCCGGGATCAACGTCTTCCATTCGGGCACCGCGATGGCGGGGAACGCCCTGGTCACCGCGGGGGGCCGCGTGCTGGGCGTGCAGGCCTCAGGCGCGGACGTGGCCTCCGCGATTCGCGCGGCCTATGCCGGCGTCGAGCGCATCCACTTCGACGGCGCCCACTACCGGCGGGACATCGGCCATCACGCCCTGAGACGGATCGGGTGAGCACGCCGACGATCTCGACCCGTGTCGTCGCGGTGGATCCGGAGCGGCCTGATCAGGCGGCGATGCGCGCCGCCGGCGCGCTGGTCGAGGCGGGCGGGCTCGTGGCCTTCCCCACCGAGAGCTTCTACGGCCTCGGCGCCGACGCCCTCGACCCCGCCGCGATCGCACGCGTGTTCGAGGTCAAGGGCCGCCCGGACGACAAGCCGCTCCTGGTGCTGGTGGACGGGATCGACATGGTGACGGAGCTGGCCGCGGCGATCCCCGACGGCGCGCGCGCCCTGATGGTGCGGCACTGGCCGGGCGCGCTCACGCTGGTGCTCCGGGCCTCCGCCCGCGTGCCCGCCGGGCTCACCGGCGGCACCGGCACCGTCGGCGTGCGCCTGCCCGGGCACGCGGTGGCGCGCGCGCTCGTCGTCGCGGCCGCGCGGCCGATCACCGCGCCGAGCGCCAATCCGAGCGCGGCGCCGCCGCCGCGGACCGCGGCGGACGTCCGCGGCTATTTCGACGGGCGGGTGGAGCTGATCCTGGACGGTGGGACGACCCCGGGCGGCGCCGGCTCCACCGTCGTGGACTGCACGGCCTGGCCTCCGCGCATCCTGCGCCAGGGCCCGGTGATCGTCGAGGCCCCATGCGCATAACCGGAGTGATCCAGGCGGGCGGCCGCAGCACTCGCATGGGCGGCCGGCCCAAGGCCCTGCTGGAGCTGGGCGGCCGGCGCATCATCGACCGGGTCGCGCACGTCGTGCGGCAGGTGGCCGACGATCTCCTGATCGTGACCAATACGCCCGAGCTCTACGCCTCGCTCGGCCTGCCGATGGTGCCCGACGTCTTCCCCGATCACGGCTCGCTGGGCGGGATCTACTCGGGCCTGCAGGCGGCCTCCGGCGACGCCGCCTTCACGGTGGCGTGCGACATGCCGTTCCTGATGCCGGAGGTCGCGCGCCTCGTCACGGCGCGCGCGGGGGAGGCGGACGTGGTGGTTCCCCGGGTCGGCGAGCAGTGGGAGACGCTCCACGCCTGCTACGCGAAGGCCTGCCTGGCGCCGATCGAAACGCGGCTCCGCGCGGGGCGGCTCAAGATCATCGGCTTCTACGACGAGGTGCGGGTGCTCAGCATCCCCGCGAGCGAGGTCGCCCGCTACCGGTCCCCCGACGTCGTGTTCATGAACGTCAATACCCCGGAGGAGCTCGAGGCCGCGCGCGTGCTCCTGCCCGCGCTCGAGCCCGGCGCCGCCTGATGGACGCGCGCGTCGAGGGGCTCGGGCTCGGCTCGATCCAGGAGATCAACGCGCTGCCGCGCGAGGTCGCGGAGGCGCTCTACGCGCGGCTGGTGCCGGAGGAGCTGCTCGACCGCTTCGCCATCGATCCGCACACGCTGTGCGACAAGGCGGGCGCGCGCCTGGTGCGGGTGACCGCGCCCGCGGACCAGCCGTGGGCGCGCGTGGAGGTGCGCTCGACGCCCGAGGACCGCGATCCCGCGCTGCTGGTGGACGTGGAGATGTCGCCGCTCTCGGTGCCGGAGCTGGCCTTCGTGCAGATCACCGACCCCACCGGCGGCCGCTACGCGATCGACCGAGACCCGGACGGGCGCGACACGCTCTTCGGCACCGCCTGCCGCAATATCGAGGAGGAGCGCCGCGCGATGCGCGAGGGCCTCGCCCCCGGGCAGGTGCGGCGCGGCCTGCGCCTGCTCTCCCGCGTGCTCGACGCGATGGAGGGCTTCTGCGCCCTCATCGGCAAGGAGATATACCTCATCGAGCCCCTCTTCTACCATTCCGCCATCCTCTACGAGCGCCGGGGCTGCGGCTACCTGATGGGCCGCGACGTGATGGAGTCCATCCACGCCGGCTTCTGCGACGGCGGCCCGCTGCTGAGGGCGCTCGACGCCTCGTCCGACTTCCGCGGCCCGGAGGCCGCCCGGACCGTGCGGGGACGGAGCTGGGCCATCCACGACGGCATCGGCGAGGGCCTCCGGGCCGGCGGGGGCGTGGGCGGGGTGAAGATGTACAAGGCGGCCGGGCGGCGGGCGGCGATCAACACCTTCCCGGGCGCGATCTACTGAGCGGGACCGCCGGGATATACTGTCCCGGTGAAGCGCCGGAAGCCGATCCACGCCCCCATTCACACCCCCATTCACAGCAGGGTCCGCAAGCCGATGCCGGCCAAGCCCCCGAAGGTGGAGATCCCCAAGACGGTGTACCGCCGCCGGCCCAAGCACCGGCGTCCCGCGGAGACCGAGCGATGACGCCGGCCGTCATCGTTCACTATCACGAGATCAGCCTCAAGCGGGGCAACCGGCCGCTCTTCCTCCGCCAGCTCCACCAGAACCTGCTGCGCGCGGTCGTGGACCTCGGACCGGTGGGTCTGGTCCAGCTCTCCGGGCGCATCATGCTCGACCTCTCGCGCCACCCGGAGCCGGGGCGATTGCTTGAGCGGCTCGCGCGCGTTGCGGGCGTGGCGAATTTCGCGCTCGCGCTCCGGACCGGGGTGTCGCGGGAGGCGCTGCGGGCCGCGGTGGAGCAGGCGATCGCGGGTCGCGCCTTCGGCTCCTTCCGGATCACCGCCCGCCGCGCCTTCAAGACCTTCCCGATGACCTCGGTGGAGCTCAACCGCGACCTGGGCGCCCACGTGCTCACGCGGCGGCCCGATGTCCGGGTGAGCCTCGAGCATCCGGAGCTGAACGTGCGGGTGGAGGTGCTGCCCGACGAGGCCTTCGTCTACTGCGATCCGCAGCCCGGCGCGGGCGGGTTGCCGGTGGGAACGGGCGGGACGGTGGCCGCGCTCCTCTCCGGCGGCATCGACTCCCCGGTGGCCGCGTGGCGGCTCATGCGGCGCGGGTGCCGCGTGGTCTTCGTTCACTTCCACAGCGCGCCCTACCTGCCGGATCTCTCGCGGGGCAAGGCGCGCGATCTGGTGGCCCGGCTGACCCAGTGGCAGTACCACTCGCGCCTGTTCATCGTGCCGTTCGGCGAGATCCAGCGGGAAGTCGTGCTGTCGGTGCCGCCGCCCTTCCGCGTCGTGGTCTACCGCCGGCTGATGGTGCGCATCGCGGAGCGGCTGGCCCGCCACGCGGGCGCCCTCGCCCTCGTCACCGGGGAGAGCCTGGGGCAGGTGGCCTCGCAGACGCTCCAGAACCTCACCCGGATCGACGAGGCGGCCGCGATGCCGATCCTCCGGCCGCTCATCGGCATGGACAAGCTCGAGATCACCGGGCAGGCCCACGCGCTCGGGACCTACGAGATCTCCATCGAGCCGGACGCGGACTGCTGCACGCTCTTCACGCCCCGGCATCCCGCCACGCGGATGGAAGCGGAGGCGGTCGCGGCGCTGGAGGCGCGGCTCGATCTGGAGCGCCTCGTGACCCAGGGCGTGGAGGCCGCCGAGCAGGAGCTCTTCGAGTTCCCCGCCGGGGCCGGCCCGTACCCGCCGCGCGGCGCGGCGCGGCGGCCCCTGACGGAGCCCGTCTCCGAGTGATCTCCGAGTGAACCCGACCCTGACCTTCCTCGGGGGTGCCGGGGGTACGGTCACCGGCTCCAAGCACCTGCTCGAGAACGGGGCCAGCCGCGTCCTCCTCGATTGCGGCCTCTTCCAGGGCCTGAAGGAGCTGCGCCAGCGCAACTGGGCCGCGCCGCCCGTGGACCCGCGTACGCTCGGCGCGGTGATCCTGAGCCACGCCCACATCGATCACTCGGGTTACCTGCCGCGGCTCTGCCGCGACGGCTTCACCGGCCCGATCTACTGCACGCCGGGCACCTCCGATCTCCTGAAGGTGATGCTGCCCGACGCGGCCCATCTCCAGGAGGAAGAGGCCGAATTCGCCAACCGGCACCGTACCAGCAAGCACGACCCGGCGCTGCCGCTCTACACGATCGCGGACGCCGAGCGCGCGCTCGCCCAGGTGAAGCGGGTGGACTTCGGCCACCCGTTCACCGCCACGCGCGGGGTCGAGGCGCGCTTCACCCCGTCGGGGCACATCCTGGGCGCGGGCCTCGTCACGTGCGAGATCGGCGGCCGCCGCCTCGTCTTCTCCGGCGATCTCGGCCGCTACGACGTGCCGATCATGGTGGATCCGGAGCCGGTGGCCGAGGCCGACGTGCTGCTGGTCGAGTCCACCTACGGCAACCGCGTGCATTCCGCCGACGATCCGGCCGAGCGGCTCATCGCGGCGGTGCGCCGTGCCGTGGACCAGAAGGGCTGGCTGCTCATTCCCGCCTTCGCGGTGGGACGCTCGCAGGAGATCCTCTACGACCTGCGGGAGCTCGAGAAGCGCGGGGCGATCCCGAGCATCCCGGTGGTCCTCGACAGCCCCATGGGCATCCAGGCGACCGCGATCTACGCGGCCCACACCGAGGAGCACGACGCCGCGCTCACCCGCGTGGTGGCGGGCGGCACCGCGCCGTTCGCCCCTCGGCAGTTCGAGCTCTCGCGCACGGTGGAGGACTCCAAGCGGCTGAACGACACCCGGGGCCCGGGCATCATCGTCGCGGGCAGCGGCATGGCCACCGGCGGCCGCATCCTCCATCACCTCAAGCGCCTGCTGCCCGATCCCAAGACCACGGTGCTCTTCGTCGGCTACCAGGCGGCGGGCACGCGGGGCCGGCTGCTGAAGGACGGCGCCGGCGAGATCCGGATGCTCGGGGTCACGGTCCCGGTGAGCGCCACCATCATGGTGAGCGACGCCTACTCCGCTCACGCCGATCGCGAGGAGATCCTGCGCTGGCTCGGCGGGTTCAAGCGGCCGCCCGGCATCACCTACGTCGTCCACGGCGAGGCGGGGGCGGCGGAGGCGCTGCGGGACGCGATCGAGAGCCGCCTCGGCTGGAACGCGGCCGTCGCCCAGGACGGCCAGCGCGTGACGCTCTGAGCGGCCGCGCCCCGTCCTGGGCGTATCGAGCCGTCCGCGCCCTGGCTCGGCTCCTAGCCGCCGTCTTCTATCGCCGGGTCGACGTGATCGGCGCCGAGCGCATCCCGCGCTCGGGCCCGCTCATCGTGGCCGCGAACCACCACAACGCGCTCGTCGACGGGGTGCTGCTGCTGTCCGTGCTTCCCCGCCGCCTCGTCTCGGTGGCCAAGGCGCCGCTCTTCTCCAATCCGCTGATCGGGCCGTTCCTCCGGTTGATCGGCGCCCTGCCGGTTCACCGCCGGCAGGAAGGCGGCACCGATCCGGCGCGGAACGACCGGCTCTTCGCCGCGTCCACCGCCACCCTGCGCGGCGGGGACGCGATCCTGATCTTCCCCGAGGGCGTGAGCCAGCCGGAGCCGACCCTGATGCCGCTCCGCACCGGCGCCGCGCGCATGCTGCTGGCCGCCGAGGCGGACTCGGTCGGGCCGGTGGCGCTCCTGCCGGTCGGGCTCATGTTCCACGAGCCGGGCACCTTCCGCACCGGCTGGGCCCTGATCGCGGTGGGCGAGCCGGTGGAGACCGCGGACTACGTGGCGCTCGCGCGGAGCGAGCCGGAGGAGGCGGCGCGTCGCCTCACCGCCCGGCTCGGCGAGGCGCTGCGGCGCCTCATTGCGGAGGTCGACGATCGCCAGACCCTCCGGCTGGTCGAGCACGCGGAGCGGCTCTGGCGCGAGGGGCGGGACGGGGCGGCGCCCCCGGACGCGGCCGCGCGCGCCGACTGGCGCCGCCGCGCCACCCGCGCGTACCAATACCTCATCCACCACGACCCGGCCCGGCTCGAGGCCCTCCGGGGCCTCGTGGAGCGCTACGTCAAGGACGTCGAGGCCGCCTCGCTCCGCACCGCGGTTGGGCTCCGGCCGCCGGGGGCGCGCGTCGTGCTGCGATACGCGGTGCGCCAGCTCGCGATCCTGCTGGGCGGCCTGCCGCTCGCGCTCTGGGGACTCGGCAGTCACGCGGTGCCGTACTGGCTCACCGGGGCGGCGGTGAAGCTCCTGCGGCCCGAGCCGGACGTGGAGGCCACCTACAAGCTCGTGGCGGGCATCGTCATCTATCCGCTCGCGTGGATCGCCCTGGGCTCGGTCCTGTGGCGCGGGGTCGGCGGCTGGCCGCTCGCGCTCTTCGTCGTCCTGCTGATCCCCGGCGGCTTCTTCGCGCTCGCGTGGAGCGAGCGGCTGCGCCGGCTCTACCGCGAGAGCCGCGCGCTGCTCCGGCTCCTGGTGGACCGCGATCTCGGGCGGCACCTCGGCGAGCGACGGCGGGTCATCCTGGAGGAGATGGATCGGGCGGTGGCGCGGGTGCCCGAGCCGGTGCTGGCCGGCCGCGAGGAGCCACCCGGATGAACGTGCGCGCCATCGTGGCCTGGACGCTCTACGACTTCGCGAACTCCGCGTTCGCGGCGGTGATCTTCGCCACGATCTATGCGGCCTACTACGCCCTCGCGGTCGTCGGCAACGAGGGCGGGGCGGGGGATCTCTGGTGGGGGCGGGTGGTCTCGGTCTCGATGGGGCTGGTGGCGCTGACGTCGCCCTTCCTGGGCGGCGTGGCCGACCGCGCGGGCATCCGCCGGCCGCTCTTCATGGGCTTCACGGCGCTGGCGGTGACCGCCACCGCGCTCATGTCCACGGTGGCGCCCGGCATGGTGATGTGGGGCTTCGTGCTGGGCGTGATCGGCAACTTCGCCTACGAGAGCGCGCTCGTCTACTACAACGCCTACCTGCCCGACCTGGCCCCGCCGAGCCACCAGGGCCGCGTGTCGGGCTGGGGCTTCGCGGTCGGCTACGCGGGCTCGATCGCGGCCCTGCTGGCCGCGCTGCCCTTCGTGAAGGCGAAGAACTACGCGGGGGCCTTCTTCGCGACGGCCGCGCTCTACGCGGTCTTCTCGCTCCCCGCCTTCTTCATGCTGCCGGAGCCGCCGAGCGGCCGGGTGCCGTTGCTGCGGGCCGCGCGCGAGGGCGCCGCGCAGGTGGTGGCCACCGCTAGCCGGATCCTCGCCCTGCCGGACCTGCGCCGCTTCCTGGGCGCCTACTTCATCTACGAGGACGGGGTGAACACCGTCATCGCCTTCTCGGGCATCTTCGCCGCCCAGACGCTCGGCTTCCCGATGGAGCGGCTCATCACGCTCTACATCGTGGTGCAGATCTCGGCCCTCATCGGCGCGCTGGCCTGGGCACGGCCGACCGACATCCTGGGCCCGCGCCGGGTGGTGATGATCACTCTCTGCCAGTGGGCGGCCATCGTGGTCGCCGCCTATTTCGTCCAGACCCAGGGCCAGTTCTGGGTGCTCGCGGTGGTGGCGGGCACCGGCCTCGGGGCGGTCCAGGCGGCGAGCCGCGCGTTCCTGGCGCGCCTGGCGCCCCGAGGCATGCAAGCCGAGATCTTCGGCTTCTACTCGCTCTGCGGCAAGAGCGCGGCGGTCATGGGCCCGCTCGTGTTCGGCGGCATCTCCCACGCGGCCGGAGGCAACCAGCGGGCCGGCATCCTGGCCATCGGCTCGTTCTTCGTGGTCGGGCTCGCGCTGCTCTCGCGGGTGAAGAGCGGTGGCAGTGCGACGTAAGGCCCTCCGAGGGCCGAGCGGAGCGGATAAGAGAGAGAAGTCCCGGTGGATACCACCGGTAGCGTCGTCTTGACACTCAACCCCGACGGAGCGTAAGGTTGGCGCGTGGTTTCGACCATCGCCCTCGGAGCCGATCACGCCGGGTATGAGCTCAAGGAGGCCCTCAAGGGCTGGCTCATAAATCACGGCTTCCACGTGCTCGACCTCGGCACCCACTCAACCGAGTCGGTGGATTACCCCGACTACGCGGCCCTGGTGGGTGAATCCGTGGCCGACCACAAGGTCGAGCGCGGCCTCCTGGTCTGCGGCACCGGCATCGGCATGGCCATGGCGGCCAACAAGGTCCCGGGCGTCCGCGCGGCTCTCTGCGGCGACCTCTACACCGCGCGGATGAGTCGCGAGCACAACGACGCCAACGTGCTCGTGCTGGCCGGCCGGCTGATGGGCGCCGAGATGGCCGCGGACATCCTCCACGCGTGGCTCGAGACGGACTTCGCGGCAGGCCGCCACGCGCGCCGGGTGGACAAGATCGCCGACATCGAGCGGCGGCATCCGGAGGGCAGGCGGTGAGCCGCCTCGAGCAGGTGGATCCCGAGATCGCCAAGGCCATCCGGGCCGAGACCGAGCGCCAGTCCCGCAACCTCGAGCTGATCGCGTCCGAGAACTTCGTCTCCGAGGCGGTGCTGGAGGCGGTGGGCTCGGTGATGACGAACAAGTACGCCGAGGGCTACCCGGGCAAGCGCTACTACGGCGGCTGCGAGATCGTGGACATCGCCGAGGATCTGGCGATCTCCCGCGCGAAGGACCTCTTCGGGGCGGAGCACGTCAACGTGCAGCCGCACTCCGGCTCGCAGGCCAACATGGCCGTCTACTTCACCCTGCTCAAGCCGGGGGACACCGTGCTCGGTCCCAACCTGGCGCACGGCGGGCATCTCACCGCGGGCAGCCCGATGAACTTCTCGGGCCGCCTCTACCAGATCGTCCCCTACGGCGTCACCAAGGACACCGAGCGCATCGATCTGGATCAGGTGCGCGACCTGGCCCGCACGCACCGGCCGAAGCTCATCATCGCGGGCGGCTCCGCCTTCCCGCGCGCCATCGAGTTCAAGCCGTTCCGCGAGATCGCCGACGAGATCGACGCCAAGCTCATGGCCGACATCGCCCACCCGGCGGGCCTGGTGGCGGCGGGGCTCCATCCCTCGCCGGTGCCGTTCGCCGATTTCGTCACCACCACCACCCACAAGACCCTGCGCGGGCCCCGGGGCGGCATGGTGATGTGCCGCGCCCAGTACGCGAAGGATCTCGACCGCACCGTGCTGCCCGGCATCCAGGGCGGGCCCCTGATGCACGTGATCGCGGCCAAGGCGGTGGCCTTCCGGGAGGCCCAGTCCCAGGAGTGGCGGGCCTACCAGGCGCAAATCGTGAAGAACGCCAAGGCCTTCGCGGAGGCGATGCTCGCCCGCGGCTTCCGGCTGGTCTCGGGCGGCACGGACACGCACCTGGTCCTGGTGGACCTCACCTCCCGCAACGTCACCGGCAAGGACGCGCAGGAGATGCTCGACCGCGCCTGGATCACGGTCAACAAGAACGGCATTCCCTTCGACACCAAGGGCCCGATGATCACGAGCGGCATCCGCATCGGCACGCCCGCGGTGACCACCCGCGGCATGAAGGAGCCCGAGATGGCCCGGATCGCGGAGCTGATCGACCGCGTGCTCTCCCGCCCGGGAGACGGCGGGGTGGAGGCGACGGTGCGGAGCCAGGTCCAGGAGCTGACCTCGCGGTTCCCGCTCTACCCGGAGCGCCTCAAGTGAAGTGCCCGTTCTGCGGCCACACCGAGGACCGCGTGGTGGACTCGCGGGTGGGCCGGGACGGGGAGTTCATCCGCCGGCGCCGCGCGTGTCTCAAGTGCAACCGCCGCTACACGACCTACGAGTACATCGAGGACGTGCTGCCCCACGTGGTCAAGCGCGACGGCCGCCGCGAGCCCTTCGACCGCCAGAAGCTGCGCGGCTCGATCCTGAAATCCTGCGAGAAGCGCTCGGTGGGCGTGCAGGCGGTGGACGACGTGGTGGCCGACATCGAGGCCAAGCTGCACGACCGGGCCGAGAAGGAGATCACGAGCCTCGAGCTGGGCGAGATCGTGATGGAGCACCTGCAGAAGCTGGACCAGGTGGCCTACGTGCGGTTCGCCTCGGTGTACCGCCAGTTCAAGGACATCTCCCAGTTCATGGACGAGGTGAAGCACCTCATCAAGGACGACAAGCCGGCGAAGGTCGCGCCCGGCAAGGCGCCTAAGGCGTCCGCCAAGCGGTAGACCACCCCTCACCCTGCCCTCTCCCCTGAGGGGAGAGGGGAATGAGGAGGGACGGCTCTCTTAGCGGTCAGGGCCACGCCGGCGATGACGCCGCAGGCGCCGATCCAGTGGTACCAGCGGATCGGCTCGCCCACCATCAGCCAGGAGAGTCCGAGCACCAGGAACGGGATGAGGTTCGTGAACACGGCGGCCCGCCCCGGCCCCACCGTCCGCACCGCCTGGTAGAAGGCGATGTGCGCCGGCGTCCCCAGCAGCGCGCTGTAGAGCACGACCACCACCGCCACCCACGAGGCCCCCGCGAAGCTCTGCCAGGGCCGCTCCAGGAGGGCCAGCGGGAACAGCAGGCCCGCCGCCACCACGTGGGCGCCCGCCAGCATCTGGAGCGGCGAGAAGGTGGAGCGGTTGGCGCGGCTGTAGAGCGTGTAGGTCACCCAGAGCATCTGGGAGACCAGGATGATCACGTCGCCCCGGTTGGCCGACAGCGTCACCAGGACCTCGAACGACCCCCGCGCGATCGTGAGCACCACCGCGGCCATCGTGAGCGCGATTCCGAGCAGGTTGATGGCCGAGAGGCGCTCGCGTAGCCACGCGGAGGCCGCGAGCGCCACCACCACCGGCGCCGCCGCCCCGAGGATCCCCGCGTTGGCCGGGGTCGTGAATCGCATGCCGGTGTACCAGAGCGTCGAGTTGCCCACGAATCCGGTGACCGCGAGCACGATCACCGCGGTCAGGTCGCGGCGGGCGAGCGGCGGCAGCGGGCCCTCGAGCACGCGGGAGGCGAGCACGAGCAGGGGCGCCGCGATCAGCGCGCGCAGGGCCGCGAGCGTGATCGGGCCGAGCTCGCCCAGGCCGAGCTTGGCGAGGGGGAAGTTCCCGGCCCAGATGAGAGCCACGACGAACAGGAGGGCGTAGGCGTCGCGATGGGTCACGTGAGATGGATCGGCCCTGCCGGGATGGGGCCGACAGGGCCGAGCGCCACGATTGGCGCCTTACTTCTTCTTTTTCTTCTTCGCGGCCTTCTTCTTCGCCATCGTGTCACCCCCCTCCCGATCCCCGCGCGTCCCGCGGTCGATCTGTCCGGACTCTAGGGGAAGGGCCCAAAACGTGTCAAGGGGAAAATACCGGATAGAGGGGTCATAACGCACTGCAGCCCCCATATCTTGGGGGCGGGACGGGCTACGTCTTCTCGTGCGCGAACCGGCTAGGTCTTCTCGTGGGCGGAGGACGGCTTGCGATGCTCGCGGCGCTTCACGTACTCCTGGTTGAGCGGCACGCCCTTCTTGCAGAGCGGGCAGGTCTCGGTGGTGTAGGTGGGGAAGTCGCGGCTCACCAGGCTGAAGATCTCCTTGCCGTCGATCACCGACTTCTTGGTGCGTCGCCACAAGGCGCCGATGCCGATCACCTGGCCGCCCAGATCTTCCACGAGCTGGGAGAGCAGCCGCACGGTGGTGCCCGAGCTCACCAGGTCCTCCACGATGAGCACCTTGGTCCCGGCGCGGATGAAGCGCTGGAACTCGACGGGCAGGGTGACCCGGCGCTTGCCCGCGCTGACCCCCTTGGTGCCGTAGGCCAGGGTGGGCCGGGAGGGATGGGCGCGGGCCACGCAGTGCGACAGGATCAGGGCGCCGGGCCCGGTGGAGAGCACGACGTCGATGGGCCACTGCGCGAAGTGCTTGGCGATGACCGCCCCGAGCCCCTCCGTGAAGGAGGCCTCGGTGGTGACCAGGGTCTTCTCGATGTACTCGCTGGTGTGGTGCCCCGACGGCAGGAGGACGTGATCGTTGGCGTGGTAGGCCCCGGTGCGCTTGAGGATCTCGAGGTGGATCTTCTCCCGTACCTCGGCGTCCATCTGGCTATTGGTTTGTCGCGGCGGCGGGGCCATCAGTCGCTCAAGGATGACGGCCGGCGCGCGGCGTGTCAACTCGAAAGTGGGCGTGCTAGACTCCGCGCATGAGGCTGCTGGCGCTCGAAACCGCCACGCTCGCGGGCGGGGCCGCGCTGCTCGACGACGGGCGCCTCGTCGGCGAGAGCCGGCTCAACATCGCCCTCACGCACTCCGAGCGGCTCATGGCCGTGGTGGACCGCCTGCTGCAGGACTGCGCGTGGGACGTGGCTGACCTGGACGCGCTCGCGGTGTCCATCGGGCCGGGGTCGTTCACCGGCCTCCGGGTCGGCGCGGCCACCGCCAAGGGGCTGGCCCTGGCGCTCGAGATTCCCGTGGCGCCGGTGCCCACGCTCGACGCGCTCGCCGCGACGCTGCCCTTCGCGGATGCGCCGGTCTGCCCGCTGCTCGCCGCCCGCCGCGGCGAGGTCTACTGCTCGCTCTACCGCTGGACCGGGGTGGTCATGGAGCGGCAGTGGGACTACCTCGCGCTGCCGCCCGAGGCGGCGGCGGCGCGCCTGGACGCGCCGGTGATCGTGCTGGGCGACGGGGTCGCGGCCTGCCGGCCGTATCTCGCCCGGCTCGGCCCCGGGCTGCGCGAGGCGGAGCCCGTCCACTCATTGCCGTCGCCGGCGGTGGTGGGCGCGCTGGGGCATGCGATCCTCGCCGCGGGTGGCGGCATCCCGGCCGAGCGGCTGACCCCGCTCTACCTGCGGCCCTCCGAGGCCGAATTGAAGGCCCGGCATGCGTGAGGCGCCGCCGGTGGACCTGACGCTCGAGGCGATGACGCTCGAGGACCTGGACGACGTGCTGGTCATCGAGCGCGCGTCCTTCCAGACCCCGTGGTCCCGCGGCGCCTTCCGCTACGAGCTGATCCAGAACCGGGTCGCACGGTGCTCGGTGGCCCGCTGGCGGGGCCGGCTCGTCGGCTACCTCTGCCTCTGGGAGATCGGTCACGAGATCCACGTGACCAACCTGGCGACGCATCCCGACGTGCGGCGCCACGGCGTGGCGCGCGTGCTGCTGGGCGCGGTCCTCGACGACGCCCGGGAGCGCGCGGTGACCCTGGCCTTCCTCGAGGTGCGCCCCACCAACACGGAGGCCCTCGGTCTCTACGAGCGCTTCGGCTTCCGGGTCATCGGCCGGCGCAAGGGCTACTACTTCGACACCGGCGAGGACGCCCTGGTGATGGAGGCCCGCCTGAGCGGGGAGCCGTCCGAGCCCGCCGCTCCCCGGCGGCCGGGCGCCTGAGCTCCTCGCGGCCTGTGACCGACCTCGTCCGCCGGCTGCTCGACGGCGACCGTCTGGCGCTGGCGCGTCTGATCACCCGGGTGGAGAACCGGATGCCCGACGTGCCGGAGATCATGCGGGCGATCCACGACCGCACCGGCCGCGCGTACGTGCTCGGCATCACCGGACCGCCCGGCGCGGGGAAGTCCACGCTGGTGGACCGGGTCACGAGCCTGCTGCGCGCCGAGCAGGCGCCGGTCGGCGTGATCGCGGTGGATCCGTCGAGCCCGTTCACGGGCGGCGCGGTGCTCGGCGACCGCATCCGGATGCAGGCCCACACGCTCGACCCGGACGTGTTCATCCGCAGCATGGCCACGCGGGGGAGCCTGGGCGGCCTGTCCCGGGCCACCGGCGACGTCATCAAGCTGATGGATGCCTTCGGCTTCCCCTGGATCATCATCGAGACCGTCGGGGTCGGCCAGACCGAGCTCGACATCATCCGGCAGGCCGACACCACCGTGGTGACGCTGGTGCCGGAGTCGGGCGACTCGATCCAGGCGATGAAGGCGGGGCTCATGGAAGTGGCCGACATCTTCGTGGTCAACAAGGCCGACCGCGACGGCGCCCACGCCCTGATGGCCGAGCTGCGCTTCAGCGTGCACCTGCACTACACCAGCGGGGCCGGGCCCAAGGACGTGGACTGGGAGGTGCCGGTGCTGGCCGCCCAGGCCGTCCACGACGTGGGGATCGCCGCGCTGCTCGAGCAGGTGCGGCGGCACCGGGCCGCGCTCGAGCAGGCGGGCGCGCTCGAGAAGCGGCGCCAGGCGCGCCGGCGCGCGGAGCTGGAGGCGCTGCTGGTCGAGGAGTTCACCGCCCAGATCACCGCGCGCGTGCAGACCGACCCCGCGCTCGCGCGCACGCTCGAAGCGGTGACCACGGGCGCGCTCGATTCCTACTCGGCGGTCGCCCAGATCATCGCCCAGACCCTCAAGCGGCCTTGACACTCCGGAGACCCCACTCCACTATGCTGTCCATGAGGCGCCCCTGATGCTGCCGTCGCACACGTGGTACGGCGTCGTTCCGGGCGGGCTGATCTTCTACGCGATGATCGCGGTGGCCGTCGTGCTCTTCACGCGGCGGGCCTGGTTCCTCCTGCGCCTCTTGCTCAAGGGCAAGCCGATGCCGCGCTGGGATCACATCCCCGCCCGCGTCGGGCGCGTGATCGTCTACGTCTTCGGCCAGGCCCGGCTGCTCGCCAACGACTTCTGGCCGGGGTTGATGCACTCGATCATCTTCTGGGGCTTCGTCGTCCTCACGCTCGGCACCATCGAGTTCTTCGGCCGTGGCGTCAGCGAGTCGCTCTTCCTGCCGCTCCTGTCCGACACGCCACCCTACCTGATCCTCCAGGACCTGTTCAGCACGCTCGTGATCGTCGCGGTGGGCTACGCGCTCTTCCGGCGGCTCGTCACCCGGCCGAAGCGGCTCAACTTCTCGACCGAGGCCCTGGTGATCCTGCTCCTGATCCTGGGGCTCATGGTGACCGACCTGGTGGCGGATGCCGCCCACATGCGGCTCCGCCCCGAGCCCCACAACCACTGGCAGTTCGCGGGGAGCGCCATCGCCCAGGCGCTCGCCGGCCTCTCCCCGACCGCGGTCCAGGTGGTCTTCCACCTGGCCTGGTGGTCGCACGCGGCTCTGCTCCTGGGCTTCCTGGTGCTGCTGCCCTATTCCAAGCACCTGCACATCCTGGTCTCGCCGCTCAACGTCTTCTTCTCGCCGCTCGAGCCGAAGGGCCAGTACCGCAGCATGGATCTCGAGAACTCGGAGACCTTCGGGGCCGGCAATCTGACCGAGATGGCCTGGAAGGATCTCTTCGACACCTACAACTGCACCGAGTGCGGCCGCTGTACCTCGCGCTGCCCGGCCCACATGAGCGGCAAGGAGCTCGACCCGAAGTGGCTGATCCTGCACCTGCGGGAGCGGCTCTTCGAGGAAGCGCCGGTGCTGCTGGGCCTGCCGGGAGCGAAGGCCCCGGAGAAGGCCCTGGTCGGCGACGTCATCCACGACAATGTGCTCTGGGCCTGCACCACCTGCCGCTGGTGCGTGGACGCCTGCCCGGTCTTCATCGAGCACGTGCCGAAGATCGTGGACATGCGCCGCTGGCTGGTGCTCACCGAGTCGCGCTTCCCGGCCGAGCTGCAACCGGCGTTCCGCAACCTCGAGACCAACGGCAACCCGTGGCAGATGTCGTGGCAGACGCGCGCCGACTGGGCGCAGGACCTGGGCGTGAAGCAGATGAGCGAGGTCAACGAGGCCGAGTACCTTTACTGGGTCGGCTGCTACGGCTCCTTCGACGAGCGCAACCGAAAGGTGGCGCGGGCCCTGGTCCGGGTGCTGCAGGCCGCGGGCGTGGACTTCGCGATCCTGGGCAACGAGGAGAAGTGCACCGGCGAGCCGGCCCGGCGCCTCGGCCACGAGTACCTCTACCAGACCTTGGCCCAGGGCAATATCGAGACGCTCAAGCGATACAAGTTCCAGACCATCGTCACCGCGTGCCCGCACTGCTTCAATACCATCCGCAACGAGTACCCGCAGTTCGACGGCCACTTCCGGGTGATCCACCACACCCAGCTCCTGGACGACCTGCTGCGCTCGGGCCGGATCCAGCCCGCGCAGCGTGACGGCGAGCGGATCACGTATCACGACGCGTGCAATCTCGGCCGCTACAATGACATCTACGACGAGCCGCGGCGCGTGCTGGCCTCGGTGACTCGCGGCGAGCTGGTCGAGATGAAGCTCAACCGCTCCAAGGGCTTCTGCTGCGGCGGCGGGGGCGGGCGCGCCTGGCTGGAGGAGCACGAGGGGCGGCGGGTGAACCAGCTCCGGGTGGAGCAGGCGATGGAGGTGAAGCCCGACATCCTGGCGTCCGCCTGCCCGTTCTGCCTGACCATGTTCGAGGACGGGGTGAAGGCGAAGGAGGTCGGCGACAAGATCAAGGCGCGCGACATCGCCGAGCTGCTCGCCGAGCGTCTTTGAAGGACCTGCTGCTCGCGCTGCCGCGGCTCGGCCGCATGTTGATCTCGCTGGTGGCCGACCGCGACGTGCCCACCGCCGCCAAGGTGGTGCTGGCCGCGATGGCCGTCTACCTGGTGAGCCCGATCGACCTGATCCCGGACTTCATCCCGTTCCTGGGCTATCTGGACGACGTGATCCTGGCCGCAGTGGTGGTGGACGGGGTGCTGAACTTCATCGATCGCCCCCTGCTGCTCCGGTACTGGCCGGGCACGCCGGCATCGCTCGAGCGGGTGGCCGCGGTGGCGCGCCGGCTGGCCCGCTGGGTACCGAACCGGATCAAGGCGCGTATCTTCGGCAGCCCCCAAGTTCCCCTCTCCCCTCAGGGGAGAGGGGAGGGTGAGGGGTCCAAGGGTGAGGGACCTCGATGAACCCGCTCTATCACGACGCGATCGAGCGCCGCCTCGCGGTGCCACTGCACGAAGGCCCCGACAAGGTCACCACGCTCGCCGAGGCGGTCCGCCGTCACGTGCACGCGGGCGACACCGTGTACCTGGGCTCGGCCCATGGCCGGCCCAATCCGCTGGTGCGCGAGCTGGTGCGCCAGTGGTGGGGGAAGAGCCCCGCCTTCACGCTCGCGGTGGTCGGCCTGGGCTCGCCCTGGACCGCGCTGATCCACGGCGGCCTCGTGCGCCGGGTCATCACCACGTTCATGGGCGAGGGCTATCCGTTCCCGACCCCGCAGGCGCTCATCTCGAAAGCCGTCCTCGACGGACGGCTCGAGGTCTCGAACTGGTCCATGCTGACCTTCCCGCTGCGCCTGCTGGCGGGGGCCATGGGCGTGCCGTTCCTCCCCACGCGCTCGCTGCTCGGCTCGACCATGGAGGAGGACAATACGCGGAGCGGCGACTTCATGGTCGCCGACGATCCCTTCGGGGCCGAAGGCCGGGTGGGCTACGCGCGGGCGCTGGTGCCCGACGTGGCGCTGCTCCACGCCTGGGCCGCCGACCGGGCCGGCAACGTGATCATCGCCCCGCCGATGAACGAGAACATGTACGGGGCCATGGCGGCCCGGAACGGCGCTGTGGTCACGGTGGAGAAGGTCGTCTCCACCGACTTCATCCGCCGCCACGCCAACCTGGTGCGCCTGCCCGGGCAGTACGTGCGGGCGGTCGTGGAGACGCCGCACGGCAACCATCCGGGCGGCATGTACGGCATGAACGTGCCGGAGCTCGAGGGCTACGCGGAGGACATCGAGTGGATCCTCGAGTGCCGCCGCGCCTTCCGCAAGCCGGAGACCGCGGACGCGTGGATCAAGGAGTGGATGCTCGACCTCCCCGATCACGCGGCCTACCTCGCCAAGCTCGGCTACGCCCGCATCATGGAGATCAAGGGGCGCGCCCACACCGATGCCTGGGTCTCGGAGCTCGAGACGCTCTCGCCCAAGCTGCCCGTGAGCGACTCCGCGTCGCCGTCCGAGTGGATGGTGGTGGCCGCCGCGCGGATGCTGGCCGAGAAGGTGCAGGCGCGCGGCTACAAGACCTTCCTGGCCGGCGTGGGCAACTCCAACCTGGCCGCCTGGCTGGCCGCGTACCAGCTCAAGCAGGCGGGGGCGGACGTGGAGCTGATGGCCGAGACCGGCATGGTGGGGTATCTGCCGCGGCCGGCCGAGCCCTTCGTGTTCTCGTTCCGCAACTTCCCGTCGTGCAAGATGCTCACCGACATCCTGCACGTCATGGGCATCTTCATGGGCGGCCGCCACAACCAGTGCCTGGGCTCCCTCGCGGCCGGCCAGATCGACAAGCACGGCAATATCAACTCGACGATCATTCCCGGTGTCACCTACATCACCGGCTCGGGCGGCGCCAACGACATCACCTCCTCCGCGCGCGAGGTGGTGGTGTGCCTCGAGCAGTCGCTCCGGCGCTTCGTGGACAAGGTGCCGTACATCACGGCGCCCGGGCGCACGGTGCGCACGGTGGTGTCCGACCGGGGCGTGTACGAGAAGGTGGGGGAGCACGGCGAGCTGCGGCTGACCGGCCTCTTCGGCGAGGCTCCGGAAGCCGACCTGGTGCGGGCGGCCCGCGAGGCCTGCGGCTGGGACCTTCAGGTAGCGCCGGCGCTGCGCCGCTTCGAGGCGCCCTCGGCGGACGAGCTGGCCCTGGTCCGCCTCTTCGACCCGCGCCGCTACTTCCTGGGTTAGGGGGCGGTTCACACCACATTCCCCTCTCCCCTCAGGGGAGAGGGGAGGGTGAGGGGTCCAGAGGTGAGTGGGCCGAGCGCTGCTTCCGCCGGACCTACGGGGGCGAGCATCGTCAACTACTTCTGGAAGTTTAGACCTGCGGGAAGTGGTTGATGTTGCTGGCCGTTTTGGCCCGGGTTATTTCACTCCCCGGGGGAGCAAAATAACTCGGCGATTCGCCGGGTCCGCTGGAAGGACACCTGCGTGTAGATCTTGGTCGACTCCAGCGACTCGTGGCCGAGGGCTTCGGCGATGACGCGGATGTCCACGCCGAGGTCGACGCACTGTCGACCGTGGCGTGGCGCAGCTTGTGAGGGGTGAGTCGCACACCCAGGTGGCGCTTCGTCCACCGGGTGACCGCGCGGTTGATCACGTGGTAGCTGAGGCCGTCTCCGCTGCCGTCCTCCTTGCGGATCAGCGGGTCGCTGGGCTTGACTAGCTTGTCGTTGCTGGCTAGATAGGCGGTGATGAGTTTGAGAGCCTGCGGGGGCAGCGCCACCGAGCGCTGCTTGCTGCCTTTGCCCACGAACCCGATCAGCCCCTGGTCAGCCACGAAGCTGCCTCGCTTGATGCTTCGGATCTCCTCTGCCCGAAGGCCCCCGTAGAGGGCCATGGCGATGATGGCGCGGTTCCTCGCGCTCGGCTCGGCTGTCAGCGTGGCCTCGAGCTCCGCGAAGGGCGGTAGCACCGGGACGACGCGCTTGAGCCTCGGCGTCCGGAACCGGGCGCCGGGATCGGTGCGCGCGTGGCCATGAACGTTCAGCCAGCGGCTGAACCCCTTGAGCGCCATCAAGTAGGTACGGCACGTCTATTCCTTCCTTCCGACCTCTTTCAGGTTGAGCTGCCATTCCATCAGCCGCTCGTAGGTGAGATCCTCGGCGACCTTGAGTCGCCAGCCGAGTGCCCGCGCGTGCGCGGTGAACGAGTTCCAAGCCGTCTCGTAGGCCGAAACAGTTCGGTCCGCCGCTCCTCGCTCAACGCGCAGCTCCCCGGCATACCGCCTCCAGAGGACTGGAAGTGCTAGCGTCATGGGATGTCCCCGACGCGGCCCAGCCCCACGCTGACGCGCACGGTACTGGAGGCGCCGCCGGGACGCAAGCAGCGGCTTCGTCACGCCCGCATCGCCTCCCGAAGACGGGCGAGGTCGCTGGCGCGGAAGCGGCGATGGCCACCAGGGGTCTGCCACGTCTCGATGCGACCTGCCGCCGACCAGCGCAGCAGCGTCCGCGAAGAGATCCCGAGAACGTCCGCCGCGCCGGAGACCGCATACCACCGCCGTCTACGCGGCTCGGGTTCCGGAAGTCGAAGCCGACGCCGGACCCGCCGCAGCTGATTCCGCAACCGGGTCTCGATCCGCTTGCGGACTCGTTCGGGGAAGGGACGATACGGGACTAGCTGGAGGCGTTGCAGAAGGCGATTGTGCTTCCGGACCAGCCTGCCGTGCGTGGCCCGCCGCATGCCGGCCGGCCGCGCGACTACTCCCCAGAGCCGAGCAGGGAGGGGCTCGGGCGGTTTCTGCCGGCTGGCAGTTCGGCGGTGGGAGGCGTGAGGCCACCGGTCAAGCATCTCCATGGCGCCCAGCCTGCCCCAGCGCTGTCGTTAGTTCATTGTTACTTTCTCCCCGGGTTTCCCCCTTCATCCGGAGCGAGCACGGGCAGAGATACCCTGAACATGTCGATGCCCATGGGGCGATTGGGATCGGCGCGCCTGACGTGACGTTGGATGGCGGACGTGACGCGCTCGATGGTGAGCCCCTCGGCTAGGTGCGGACAGAAGTGCGCGATGAGATCCGTCATGTCGCGCCGAAGGGCTGCCGGGTAGTGTCCGCTGGCTCGTGACTGCCGCCGATCGCGGTAGCGGCGGACCTCGTAGTAGGGTCGCAGATACTCGTACAGTCTGGGAATGACATGCTGGGTGAGCACGGGCCAGCCCGCCGCCGCCCGACGGCTGCGCCACCGGTGTCCGACCGGCCTGGCCAGGATGGAACGAAAGTGCGTTCGAATGAGGAGGGCATAGAGCTGGTCGACGAAGTCCGGGTCGACCCAAGGCACGCCACCCGGCCGCCACGGCATGAGCGTTGCCGGGAGTACCGAGTGTTCGCGCGTGACCGGGCCGCGCCGTGTGAGTTGCCGTACCTCGATCACGAGGGCCGGCCCTTCGACGCCGGTTGGCGTCGATGGCACACCCAGTCTGGCCGGATCGGTCCACGTCGTTTCCATCCACTTGACGCCTGGCTTCAGCGGCAGTCCGCCGGTCTCCCCCAGGGCCTGAAGGACCCACGCGTGACGAAGGGCGCGGACCCTCCGACGCTCGTCGGGCTCGCCTATTGGCGGCTCCGCCAAGTCAGCCTCGGCCCTTGTCAGGGCTCGATCGGTAGCGCCGTACGTCTTGCCCTGGAATTGCTTCGAAAGGTCGTCGGCCGCCCGATTGTCGACCCACAGGGCCGTCGTCAGCGCGTCCGGGACCTCTTCGAGAATCATCTTGATGAAGGTGAACTCGACCTCTCGCGGGAGAAGCTGGAGGACGGCAGGCTCGCCTGGATAGGCGGCCCTGAGCCAGGAATGGGCGCCGGCTGCATGCCGCGATCATCTCGCGCCGCGAGCCTAAGGGGAATCATAGAAAAGAGTGGCTGGCAGGGAAGGCCGACAGTAGGGGCTTACGTATCTGCGAGACCCTCTGCGAAGTCAGGATTCTTCTGGATAGGAGAGGGATGCGAGGGCCTTGGGGGAAGAAGTCGAAATTTGGCCGAAATACGACTGGAATTCAACTGGAATGCGACCGCCCCGCGACCGCCCGGGGGCGGTGGCGGGTTGCAGCGACCTTGGGGTGTTCCACCCGCAGGTCCGCCAGGCCAATGCCATCCCATCGACCCCGGAGAACATTGGGCCGGCGCCCCAACGTTCCGGTGGCGCAAGACGGGTCTCGCCGAAGCTACTCGGACTTGCGCGTTCACTGATATTCAAGTATTCTTCCTAGTGATCGGTCCTACCTCGAAGCGAATAGGTGAATAGATGGCGAAGGCCCAGATCAACTTCCCGGACGGAACGACGGTCAAACTCGAAGGGACGCCTGAAGAGATCAGCGCCGTCGTCGACCGCGCGCGGAAGGCGCAGCAGACCAGGCGCCGCGCGAGGGCGGGCAAGGGGAAGGCCAAGCCCCAGCTCGTCGACCATCTCGCGAACCTGATCGACGGCGGCTTCTTCAAGAAGCCCAAGGACCTCGCCGCCGTGAAGGGCGCGCTGGAGGAGATGGGGCACCACTACCCGGTCACGACGTTGTCGCCCACGCTGCTCCGGCAGGTGCGGAGCCGGAACCTCCGGCGGCTGAAGGAGAACAAGCGGTGGATGTACACCGGCGGGTGAGGTCGCGATG
>DASQAL010000289.1:0-10146 GCA_035635775.1 Candidatus Acidiferrum sp. | reverse complement strand
CTCCCCGCGGTTGCTGATCGCGGACGAGCCCACCACGAGCCTCGACCTCACGATCCAGGCCCAGTACCTGAACCTCCTGAGGGACCTGCAGCGGCAGTACGAGCTGGCCCTGATCTTCATCACCCACAACCTCGGCATCGTGGCCAAGATGTGCGACCAGGTCGCGGTGATGTACGCGGGGCGCCTGGTGGAGTGGGGGCCGGTGACCCGGATCTTCGACGCGCCCGCCCACCCGTACACGCAGGCCCTGCTCGGCTCCATCCCGCGCATGGGCGACGGGCGCGAGCGTCTGACCGCCATCGAGGGCCAGCCCCCGGACCTGGCCGCGCCGCCGCCCGGCTGCGCCTTCCACCCCCGCTGCCCGCAGGTGATGGACCAGTGCCGTGAGCAGGCGCCGCCCGAGACGGTGCTGGCCCCGCGTCACACCACGCGTTGCTGGCTCTCGGTCCCCGCTCCCGAGCCGGCGACGGTGAGGTGAACGTAAAGATGGCCACCCCGATCCTCGAGGCGCGCAACCTCACCAAGCACTTCCCGGTGAAGCGCGGAGTCTTCGCCAAGACGCTGGGGGTGGTGCGGGCGGTGGATGGGGTGAACTTCTCCGTCAGTCCGGGCCAGACCCTGGGCCTGGTCGGGGAGTCGGGCTGCGGCAAGACCACCACCGCCAAGCTGGTGCTGCGGCTGGAGGAGCCCACCGGCGGGGGGCTGCGCTTCGAGGGACGCGACATCGGAGGCCTCGAGGGCAACGACGTCAGGCAGTATCGACGGGCGGTGCAGGCCGTGTTCCAGGACCCCTTCGCGTCGCTCAACCCGCGGATGCGCGTGGACGCCATCATCGCCGAGCCCCTGATCACCCACGAGCGCCTCGACGCGCCCGAGGTCGCGAAGCGCGTGAGCCGGTTGCTCGACCTCGTGGGCTTGCCGGAGCGCTCGGCCCAGCTGTTTCCGCACGAGTTCTCGGGCGGCCAGCGGCAGCGCATCGCCATCGCGCGGTCTCTCGCCCTCTCGCCCCGACTGATCGTGCTCGACGAGCCGGTCTCCGCGCTCGACGTGTCCATCCGCGCCCAGATCCTGAACCTGCTGCGCGACCTGCAGGCCCAGCTCGGGGTCTCCTACCTCTTCATCGCCCACGATCTGGCCGCGGTGGCGCACATGAGCCACACGATCGCGGTGATGTACCTGGGCCAGATCTTGGAGATCGGCGACGCAGCGACCATCGCGACCCGGCCAAGGCACCCCTACACGCAGGCCCTCTTCGCGGCGGCCCTGCCCTCACACCCGTCGGAGCCGCGCGAGGAGCTGGTGCTCACGGGCGAAGTGCCGAGCCCGCTCAATCCCCCGCTCGCCTGCCGCTTCCATCCCCGCTGCCCGCACGCGATGCCGCGCTGCTCGACCGAGGAGCCCGTGCTCCGCGAGACCGACGGCCGGCTCGTGTCCTGCCACCTCTACACGTCGCCCGCGTAGCCGGTCCACCGGGAAGCCGCTTCGACCCGGACCGAGTCGTCCCCGGCGAGGCGGACCACCTCGCCGATCACGATCGTGGCCGGAGGCGACAGGTGGCGGGCCCGCTCGGCGATGTCGGCCAGGGTGCCGGTGACGACCGCCTGCGCCGCGGTGGTCGCGCCGCTGATGACGGCCGCCTTCGTTGAAGGCGGGCGGCCGGCGGCCATCAGTCGCGCGGCGATGGTCGGGAGCGATCCCACCCCCATGAGCACCACCAGAGTCTCCACGCCGCCGGCGAGGCCTTCCCAGTCCACGTCCGCCGCCGGCTTCGACGGGTCCTCGTGCCCCGTGACCACCGCGAAGGAGGAGGCGAGCCCGCGATGCGTGACGGGAATCCCAGCCGCGGCGGGCGCCGCGACGGCGGAGGAGATCCCCGGCACCACCTCCACCGGGATGCCGGCCGCGCGGCACGCGATCACTTCCTCGCCGCCGCGCCCGAACACGAAGGGATCGCCACCCTTCAGCCGGACCACGAGCCGGCCCGCCTCCGCGTGGTGGATGAGCAGCGCGCTGATGGCGGATTGCGGGATGCAGTGCCGGCCCCGCGCCTTGCCCGCGTAGATCCGGAGCGCGGCCGCGGGCGCCTCCTCGAGGAGCGCGGGGGCGACCAGCCGATCGTGGACGACGACGTCGGCGCGCCGCAGCCAGCCGAGCCCCTTCACCGTGATGAGCTCGGGGTCACCCGGGCCCGCGCCCACCAGCACCACCCGGCCGCTAGACACCGAGGCGCTCCCGGAGCCACTCGCGCGCTTCCGCGGGCCGCCCCGCCGCCACCAGCCGCTTCAGCTCGCCGTCGAGCGCGTCCCGCCACCGCTGCGCGTCCAGCGCGATGCCCGCCTCCCGGAGCCCGCGCCGCACGTCGGCCACCACCTCGGTGAGGGCGGCGTAGTCGGGCGGGAGCACCGCCTCCAGCTCCTCGCGGACCATGTGGGCCACCGTGGGGCTCGCGCCGCCGGTGGACACCGCCACCGTGAGGGGCCCGCGGCGGAGCACCGAGGGCAGGATGAAGTCGCAGCGCGCGGGATCGTCGGCGCAGTTGACCCAGATGGATCGCTCGCGCGCTTCCGCCGCGACGAGCGCGTTCACGTCGTCGTCGTCGGTCGCCACCATCACCAGCGCGAAGCCCGCGACGTCGCCCTTGGTGTACTCCCGCGGCCACCAGCGGAGCCGCCCGTCCCGCGCGATGTCCAGCGCGGCGGGGGCCAGGACCGGGCTCACCACCGTGACGCGGGCGCCCGCGTCCAGGAGCCCCGCGACCTTGCGCGCGGCCACGACGCCGCCCCCGACGACGAGGCATTCGCGACCCTCCAGATCGAGCATCACCGGAAAGAGGAAGGCGCTCACGGGGTGGGGGCCTCCGGCTCGGGCCGGTCGGCCCGCGGAAAGAAGCGCACCAGGCGCTCCATCACCTGGGGCAGCTCGTCGCACGGCACGTCTTCCAGGATCCGGACCGCGGCCTTCGCATCCGTGCCGCCGCGCCCGCCGACGAAGACGTGGACGCCGTCCACGATCTTGCCGTTCACCTTGACCTTGCAGCCCTGCAGCCCCACGTCGGCGGTGTGGTGATTGCCGCACGAGGCCGGGCAGCCCGACCATCGGACGGTCAGCGGGCGGGTGCGCCCGAGACGACCCTCGAAATCCCGGGCGAGGGCCATGGCGCGGGTCTTGGTGTCGATGAGGGCGAGGTTGCAGAAGTCGGTGCCCGTGCAGGACACGAGCCCCCGCTGGATCTCCGAGGGGTTGTACGGCAGCTCCTTGAGGAGCGGCTCGTCGAGGAGCGCGCGGATGAGGCCGTCGGGCACGTGCGGGATCAGCACGTTCTGGGTCGGGGTGAAGCGCAGCTCCGCTCGGCCGTAGCGCTCCGACAGCCGCGCCAGCTCGAGGAGCTGGTCGCCCGTCACGCGCCCGACCGGCGTCTTGAGCCCTATGTAGTTCAGCCCGGGCTGTTTCTGGCGGAAGAGACCCACGTGATCGTTCGCGGACGAGCCCCGCGCGTCACGGCCCGCGGGCGGCAGCGGACGGCCCAGGCGCACTTCGAGCTCTTTGCGGAAGCGCTCCGGACCCCAATCGGCAATCAGAAACGCCAGGCGCGACTTGCTGCGCGACTCGCGGGGACCGTGATCGCGGTAGATCAGCGCGATTCCGGCGCAGACCGCCGCCGCTTCCTCGGGCGTCACGAAGGCGTCGAGCACCCAGGCGAAGACGGGCCCGCCGGAGCCCTGCTTGCCGCCCACCGCCACATTGAGGCCAGCGACCCGCTGGCCATTGACCATCCGGATGGCCGGAGTCATGGATACATCCTGGGTCTCCCCGCCGGTGCAGTGCTCGGGACAGCCCGTGATCGTGACGTTGAACTTTCGCGGCAGGTTGGTGAAGGCCTTGTTGCCGACGAAGATCCGCTGGAAGTCGCGCGCGATCGGCGCGGTGTCGAAGAGCTCCTTCGGGGTGAGGCCGGTGGCGGGACAGCCGATGATGCCCCGGATATTGTCCATGCCGGTCTGGAGGCTGGTGAGCCCCGCCGCCGCGATCCGGGCCATGACCTCCGGCACGCCCTCGATGGTGACCCAGCGGAGCTGCACCTGCTGGCGGGTCGTGATGTCCGCGATGTTCCGGCCCGACTCCCGGGTGATCTCACCGAGGAGCCGGCACTGCGCCGCGGTCACGATGCCGTTGGGCATGCGGATGCGCATCATGAAGTGCCCGGGGGTGGGCCGGCGCTGGAAGACGCCCACCCACTTGAGGCGCTCCTTGTCGTCGTCCGCGATGGTCTTCCATCCCTCGCGGGCGAAGCGGACGAGGTCGTCCATGACGTCGAGCCCGTCCTTCTCGGCCTTCAGCGCCTCGATCTTGTTCATGCTTTTTCGGCTCCACCTCGCCCGGCCGCCCCCCGTATGCGCACCGCGCAGGCTTTAAGCTCGGGCTGGTGCGAGAGGGGATCGCGCGCGCTGAGCGTGAGGTTGTTCGCCGCCTTGTAGAAGCCGAGCCGGCGGCCCCAGTGAAACGGCAGGAAGCACGTGCCCTCCCGGATGGTCCCGGTCACCCGCGCCTGCGCCACCGCCTTGCCCCGGCGCGAGGTGATCTCCACGAACTCGCCGTCGCCGACCGCGGCGCGGCGCGCGTCGCCCGGATTGAGCTCGAGGATGGGCTCGGGTGTCCTCCGCATGAGCGCGGGGGAATGCGCGGTCCGGGTCAGCGTGTGCCAGTGGTCGCGGACGCGCCCGGTCGTGAGCGTCAGCGGGAAGCTCGCGTCGACGGGCTCCACCGGCTCGGCGTGCTCGACCGCGACGAAGCGCGCCCGGCCGCTCGGCGTCGCGAACCGCCCGTCCGTGTAGAGCCGCGCCGTGCCGGGGTGGTCCGCGGCCGGCACCGGCCACTGCAGCGGGCCCTCCCCGCGCAGGCGGGCGTGGCTCGCCCCCGAGCAGTCGCACGGCGTCCCCTTCGTAAGGGTCGCGAACTCGTCGAAGATCTGCGCCGCGCCGTCGTAGGAGAAGGCGTCCTTCCAGCCCATCTCGGCCGCGAAGCGGCTGATGATGACCGCGTCGGGCAGCGCCTCGCCCGGCGGATCCACGAGCTTCGGCAGATACGTCAGCCGGCGCTCGGAATTGGTCATGACCCCCTCCTTCTCGGGCCACTGGGCGGCCGGGAGGAGGATGTCGGCAAAGAGGGTGGTCTCGGTCGGGTGATAGACGTCCTGAACGATCACCAGGTCCGCCTGCCTCAGCGCCTTCTCGACCAGGTCCAGATCCGGCATGGAGGCCGCCGGATTGGTGCAGAGGATCCAGACCGCCCGCACCTCGCCCGAGGCTAAGCCCTCGAAGATCTGAAGCGCCGCGCGGCCGGGCGCGGGCGCGATGCGCCCGGGCGCGACGCCCCAGTGACGCTCGACCGCCGCCCGCGCGGCCGGGTCCGACACGGACCGATAGCCGGGCAGCAGGTGGGCGAGGCCGCCGGTCTCGCGCCCGCCCATGGCGTTCGGCTGGCCGGTCAGGGAGAAGGGGCCGGCGCCCGGCCGGCCGATCTGTCCGGTGGCCAGGTGCAGGTTGATGATGGCCGCGTTCTTGTCGGTGCCCACGTGGCTCTGGTTGATCCCCATGCTCCACAGCGTGAGGGCGCCGCGGGCGCGCCCGAAGCGGCGAGCCGCCGCCACCACGCTCGCGGGCGAAAGGCCGGTCGCGGCGGCGGCGCGCTCGGGCGGGTACCGCTCGATCACCACGCGCAGCTCGTCCCAGCCGGTGGTGCGCGCGGCGATGAAGGCGGCGTCGAGCACGGCGTCCTTCCAGAGGACATGCAGCATGCCGTGGAGCAGGGCGATGTCCGAGCCGACGCGGAGCGGGAGGTACAGGTCGGCGATGTCGGCGGTCTCGGTGAAGCGCGGGTCGGCCACGATCACCGAGACCTCGCCCGGCGCCGCGAGCTTCCGCTTCTTGATCCGCTTGAACACGATGGGATGGCAGTCGGCGGTATTGGTGCCGATCAGAAAGAAGCAGTCGGCGGTCTCGAGATCCTCGTAGGCGGTGGGCGGGCCGTCGGCGCCCAGGGAGCGCGTGTAGCCGACGGCGGCCGAAGCCATGCACAGGCGCGAGTTCGTGTCGAAGTTGTTGGTGCCGAGGAAGCCCTTGGCGAGCTTCGAGGCCACGTAGTACTCCTCGGTCAGGAGCTGGCCCGATCCGTAGAAGGCGACCGCGTCCGGCCCGTGGCGCGCCACGATCTCCCGCACCCGCTCGGCGGCCACCCGCAGCGCCATCTCCCACGGCACCCGCGCGAGCTCCGCGTCGCGGCGCGCGCGGAGCTGCGGATACAGCAGGCGGTCCGGCGTGCGCAGCACGGGCGGCAGGTGAACCGCCTTGGCGCAGATGTCGCCGAAGTTGGCGGGGTGCGCGGGGTCGCCCTTCGTCCGCACCACCGTGCCGTCCTCCACGCGCGCCAGGAGCCCGCAGCCCACTCCGCAGTAGGGGCAGAGGGTCTTGTGCCAGACGCCCGGCCCGCTCATCACGAGGGCCCGGCGGCCCGCTCTTCGAGGAAGCTCATGATCGAGTCGCGCAGCCAGAAGTAGTCGGCGCCGGCCAGGATCTCTTCGCGCCGTCGGGGACGCGGGAACGGCACCGCTAGGATCTCGCCGACGGTCGCCGACGGGCCGCTCGTCATCATCACGATGCGGTCGGCCAAGAGCAGTGCCTCGTCCACGTCGTGGGTGACCATGATCACGGTCTTGCGCTTCGCCTCCCAGAGGTCCATCAGCTCGTCCTGCAGCTCCATGCGGGTGAGCCCGTCGAGGAGCGAGAACGGCTCGTCGAGGAGGAGCAGGCGCGGCTCGAGGGCGAAGGCGCGCGCGATACCGACGCGCTGCTGCATGCCCGCGGAGAGCTCCCGCGGGTACCGCTCTCCCTGCCCGCGCAGGCCCACCGCCTCCAGGTAGGGGAGGGCGTCGGCGGGGCGGGCGCCCGGCCGCACCTGATCGAGCGCGAGCCGGACGTTGGCGAGCACCGAAAGCCAGGGCAGCAGCGTGGCCGACTGGAAGACCACCCCGCGGTCGGTCCCGGGCCCGTCCACCTCCCGCCCCCCGATCACGACGCCGCCGGTGGTGGCCGGGATCAGGCCCATGACGATGGAGAGGACGGTCGACTTGCCGCAGCCCGAATGGCCGACGATGCAGACGAACTCGCCCTCGGTGACGTCGAGGGTGAAGTCGCGGACGATCTCGGCCGGACCCGACGGCGTCGGGTAGGTCTTGCCAAGCTGGGAGAGCTCTACAAACTTTTTCAAGCTTATTCTGATCTGGGGGGGAGCGGCGCCGCTCCTCCCCCAGGCCCCCCCACCACATTGATCAGGCGCCCATTCGCGGGTGTCATTGGCTCGTGGCCCTTCACCGGGGGCGGCGGCAGGCGCGCAGGAATTCGACGATGCCCTGGCGCGCTTTCTGGTAGGCCGGGCTCAGACTCATGTGGCGGCGCTCGCGGGGGCGCGCCAGCCCCACCTCGATGGCGGGGCCGAGCACCGCGCCGGGGCCCGGGGTCATGGGATAGATGCGGTCGGAAAGCAGGATGGCCTCGTCCACGTCGTTGGTGACCAGGACGACGGTGGAGCGGCGCTTGCCCCAGATGCGGAGCAGCTCGTCCTGGAGCGTGGCCCGGGTGAGCGCGTCGAGCGCGCTGAAGGGCTCGTCCATCAGCAGCACCTTGGGCTGCATGGCGAGGCCGCGCGCCACCGCCACCCGCTGGCGCATGCCGCCCGACAGCTCGCGCGGGCGCTTCCACATGGCCGGGGTGAGGTTCACGAGGGCGATGAACTCCTCGGCGATCCGCCGGCGCTCGAGGGCCGGGAGCGCTCCGTTGACCGCGTCCACCGCGAGGGCCACGTTGTCGTAGACCGTCATCCACGGCAGGAGCGAGTACTGCTGGAACACGATGCCGCGCTCGGGCCCGGGCCCCGCGACCGGGACGCCGTCCAGCACGATGCTCCCGGCGTCGGGGGTCAGCAGCCCGCCGATCAGCGACACCATCGTGCTCTTGCCGGAGCCGGAATAGCCGACCACCGCCACGAACTCGCTCTCCTCGAGGGCCAGGTCCACCCCGCCCAGCACGTGGGTCGTCCCGCGCGGGGTGACGAAGGATTTCTCGAGGCCGTGGACGGCCAGGTAGGGCATGGTCAGGTGGTCTTGAAGCGCGCCTCCACCAGGCCCATGAGCCGGTCGAGGACGAAGCCGATGGCGCCGATGGTGATGACGCTCAGGATGATGTGGGAGTAGACGAGGCTGTTGTACTCCTGCCAGAGGAAGCCGCCCACGCCGGGGGTGCCGGTCAGCATCTCGGCGGCCACGATCACGAGCCACGCGATGCCGAGCGAGAGACGGTAGCCGGTGAACATGTAGGGCAGCGAGGCGGGCACGATGATCTTGGTGAGCATCTTGAAGCGGGAGAGCTTGAGCACCCGCCCCACGTTCAGATGGTCCTGGTTGATGCTCCGGACCCCCACCGCGGTGTTGATGACGGTGGGCCACATCGCGCACACCGCGATGGTGAAGATGGCGGCCGGCTCCGACTTCTGGAACACCACGAGGCCCAGCGGCAGCCACGCCAAAGGCGAGATCGGGCGGAGGAACTGGATGATCGGGTCGAAGGATTGGTGGAAGCCCCGTGAGAGGCCGAGCAGGAACCCGAGCGGGGTGCCGATGGCGATGGCGAGCAAGTAGCCCTTGCCCACCCGCACGAGCGAATAGAAGGCGAGGCGACCGATCCCCTGGTTCATCTCGCCGTCCTTGAAGAAGGGCTCGACCACGTAGCGGCGCGATTCCACCCACGTCTTGAGTGGGCCGGGCAGGTCCGGGGCCACGAGCTGGCTGACCAGGGCCCACAGCACGAGCACGGACGCGATCCCGAGGCACGGCAGCACGACGCGCGAAGTCCAGGCGCTCGACATCGAATGGCCTCCTAAGCCATGGACCTAGGCCATGGAGTGGATGGGAAAGCTCTTGGCGTATTTCTCCGGGTCGGCGGGGTCGAAGGCGACCCCGTCCCAGAAGGTCTCCTTCTTCATGTCCTCGCGCGGCGCCTCGACCCCGAGCTCCTTGGCCACTTCACGGTAGATGTCCGGACGATGCACGCGGTCCACGATCCCCTTGTAGTCGGGAGCCTCCTTGACCATGCCCCAGCGGCGGAACTGGCTCAGCCACCAGACGCCGTGGGACTTGAGCGGGAAATTGGTGTAGCGGTCGAAGAAGGTCATGTAGAGCTTGTCCTTCTCCTTGCGGCCGTCACCATAGTCGTAGTCGCCGAGCAGACGGCCCAGGATCACTTCCTTGGTGGTGTTGATGTACTGGGGCTGCGAGACGACCTCGGCCATCTTCGGACGGTTCTCCAGCTTGTCGATCCACTGGCTCGCCTCCAGCACCGCCCGCATCACCGCCTTGACCGTCCTGGGATTCTTGGTGGCGAACTCTTCGGTGAAGGCGAGCACCTTTTCTGGGTGGTCCTTCCACATCTGCTGGGTGGTGATGGCGGTGAACCCGATGCCGTCCGCGATGGCGCGCGCGGGCCACGGCTCGCCCACGCAGTAGCCGTCCATCTTGCCCACCTTCATGTTGGCCACCATCTGCGGGGGCGGGATGGTGATCAGGGAGACGTCCTTGTCGGGATTGATGCCGCCGCTGGCCAGCCAGTAGCGGATCCACATGGCGTGGGTGCCCGGCGGGTACGTCATGGCGAAGGTCATCGGGGCGCCCTTGGTCTTGGCTTCCATCACCAGGGGCTTGAGCTGCTGCGGCGTCTTCACACCCTTGTCCCTCAGCTCCTTCGTGAGCGTGATCGCCTGCCCGTTCTTGTTCAGGTAGAACGGGATGATCATCGGCTTCACCGGCGAGCCCAGGAGCCCCATCGTGGAGGCGTAGGGCATGCCGAGGAGCATGTGGGTCGCCTGGTTCTCACCCAGCGTCAGCCGGTCCCGGATCACCGCCCAGGAGGCTTCCTTCGAGATGGTGGACTCGATGCCGTGCTTCTTGAACAGCCCCAGCTCGTGCGCCATGACGATCGAGGAGCAATCGGTCAGCGCGATGATGCCGATGCGGACCTTGGGGGTCTCGGGCCCGTCCTGGGCGTAGGCGCCACCCGCCCAGCCGGCGGGGACACCCGCCAGCAGCGTTCCGGCGCCGGT
>DASQAL010000288.1:0-19648 GCA_035635775.1 Candidatus Acidiferrum sp. | reverse complement strand
CTTGGCCAGGAGATCGGCCCGGTCCTGCGAGCGGAAGAAGGCGGAGAGGTTGTCCTCCACATCCTGCTGGGCCGAGAGGACCGATCGCTGATAGGCGAGCAGGAGCTGCTGGAAGTTCGCGTCCTGCACGCGGACGTTGTTGGTGATCTGGCCGTAGTTGAGGATGTTCCACTGCACGGAGGGGCCGATCTGGACCTGGCGGCTGCCCCAGCGGAACATGTCGCTGAGCTTGAAGGTCCCCAGATCGGTCGAGAGCAGGACCAGGTTGCCGATCAGGGAGAAGGCGGGGAGGAGCTCGGCCTTGGCCACTCCGATCTGGGCCGACTGCGCGACCGCCTGCAGCTCGGCGCTCCGGATGTCCGGCCGGCGGCGCAGCAGATCGGCCGGGATGCCCACGATGACCTGCGGCGGCGAGACCGGGATCGCGGACGGGCCGTCCAGCAGATCACCGAGGTCGTTCGGCGGCATGCCGAGCAGCACGCTGAGAGCGTCCCGCGCCTGGCGTCGCTGCGTCTCGAGGGTCGGCAGCGTCGCCTGGGTGTTCAGGAGCACGGTCCGGGCCTGCTCCAGGTCGAGCTGGGTCACGGTGCCGTACTTGAACCGGGCCTCGACGATCTGCAGGGTCTGCTGCTGGATGTCGATGTTCTCCTGGGCGATGCGGATGCGCTCCTCGGCGGTCCGGAGCGCGATGTAGGTGTTGGCCACGTCCGCGGTCAGGGTGACGAGGGTGTTGTCGTAGTCCGCGAGGGTCGCGAGCAGGCTGGCGTCGGCCGATTGGATCCCGCGCCGGATCCGTCCCCAGAAGTCGAGCTCCCAGCTCGCCTGGGCCCCGATCGTCGACTGCCAGTACTCGATGCCGCCGCCGCCCTTAAAGAAAGCGGCGGTGGCGGCTCGATCGCTCGTGCGGTTGTACTGGACGGACCCGACGGCCTGCTGGGACTGCGGGAAGATCTCGCCGACCGCGATGCCCAGCTGGGCGCGGGCTTGAAGGACCCGCACCCCGGCCTGCTGGAGCGTGAGGTTGTCCCGGTAGGCCCGCGCGATGAGGCGGTCCAGGACCGGATCGTTGAAGGCCTTCCACCAATCCCGGTAGTTGGTCGATTCGGCGCTGAGACGCGGGTCCCCGGTCTCCCCGAAGCTCGGTGACACGGAGACCTTGGGCCGCTGGTAGTTCGGCCCCACCATGCATCCCGCGAAGGCCAGGAGCACGGGCAGCAGCAAGATAAGCCGCGATCGAATCGATCTGCTCACCTTGAGGTCTGTCGAATGGCCATGTCGTCTCGTGTCCGTGACAACGCAGCATAGGGGATCGACGGGAAGGTCGCAAGGCGACGCTTCATCTCGTGGCCCCCGGGGTGGTTGACTCCCCTGCCGAAAGTCTCCAGAATGCCCGTCGTGACGACGCTCAGGCGGGGCCAGGCCGCGCCCGAGTTCGAGCTGCCCAGCACCGAGGGGCGGCCGATCTCGCTCCGGGAGTTCCGGGGACGCGACGTCGTCCTCGGCTTCTACTGCTATGGCTTTGGCGGTATCTGAACCCCGGAGCTCACCGGCCTCGCGGCAGTACAGGGCTGCCCGGAGCGGCTTCACCGGACTCATCACGCCACCGCCTTGCGGGGCCGGCCTGCCCACTGCCCGAGGTGACTGGCCGAGATCACGTGCCAGTACATCAGGCTGAAGGCGAGGCCTCGGGAAGCAGGGCGACGATTGCTCGCGTTCTGCTTGCATCTGAGTGGCAAGCAGTGCGCTTCGGTGCGCCTCTGCTTGCATCATTCCCGGCTTCTGATGGCGGATAGCCCGTGAACTCAGTCATGGTTGGCCCCCCGAAGAGTCCAAGCAAAAGGCCTACGGGGTCGAGAAGCACCCCTGGACCGGCCTGAGCGCGTCGAGGCGCCGGCGCGGGGGGGCCTACCGGGACGCGTCGATCGAGCGGGCGCGGGCGTCCGCGAAGACGTCCAGCGGCATGCGCAGGAAGGTGGCCACCACGCCCGGATCGAAGTGGCTGCCTGCCGAGTCCCGGATCCGATCCCGGGCCGCTTCCAGCGAGATCGCCTTCGAGTAGGGCCGGTCGAAGGTCATCGCGTCGAAGGCGTCGGCGAGCGCGAAGATGCGGGCGCCCAGGGGAATGGCCGGGCCGGCGAGCCCGAGCGGATAGCCGGTCCCGTCCCAGCGCTCGTGGTGGTGGTGCACCACCGGGATCGCGTCGCGCAGGAACGGAATGCTTTCGAGGATCTGGCGGCCGATCTCCGGGTGGCTGCGCATGATCACCCACTCTTCAGGTGAGAGGGGACCGGGCTTGAGGAGGATCGCGTCGGAGATCCCGATCTTGCCGATATCGTGCAGCAGCACCCCGCGGCCCAGCGCGTCGATCTCGGCCGCGGGCAGCCCGTGCGCGCGGGCCAGCGCGAGCGAGTACGCGTGGACCCGGCGGGCGTGCAGCTCGGTGCCGATCTCGCGGGTGGCCAGGACGGAGCCCAGGGCCTCGAGCGTGGTCTGGTAGGTCTGCTGCAGCTCCCCGAGGGCGGCGGCCAGGTCGCGCGTGGCCTCGGCCACCCGGTACTCCAGGAGGGCCTGGTGCTCGCGGCGCTCCATCAGGAGCTGCCGGTGCTCGAGCGCCCGCTCCGCCGAGAGCAGGACCTGGTCGAGGTTGACCGGCTTGAGGATGAAGTCGCTGGCCCCCTGCTTGAGACTCTCGACCGCGGTGCGCACGTCGGCGGCGCCGGTGAGCATGATCACGGCGGCATCGGCGTCGCGGGCCTTCACGTGCTGGAGGAGCTGGAGACCGTCCATGATCGGCATCTTGAGGTCGGTGATGGTGAGCGGGGAGCGCTCGGTCTCGAAGAGCGCGGCGGCCTCCCGGCCGTTGCCCGCGATCCGGCATTCGTAGCCCGCGGAGCCGAACACCGCGCGGAGCGTGGTGCGGATTTCGCGCTCGTCGTCGACGATCAGCACGCGGCGGGCCGAGGCCAGTGCGGTCACCGGATCACGCTCCCGGCCGCCCGCCGCCCCGGGTGGCCGCGACGTCCTCGTGCACCGACACGCGGTTCTTGCCCGCGCGCTTCGCCGCGTAGAGCGCCTCGTCGGCGGCCCGGATCAGCTCCTCGGCGGCGGGGGCCACGTCTTCCGGCAGGGAGGCGATGCCGAAGCTCGCGGTCACGCGGCGGCCGTGAGCGAAGGTCCAGGTGGAGAGCACGTAGCGGATGCGGTCGGCGTAGAGGCGCGCGCCGCCCTTCGAGGTCTCGACCAGGAGCACCGCGAATTCGTCGCCTCCATACCGGCAGATGACGTTGATGCCGCGCGACTGCTTGAGCAGGATCTCGGCCATCGCGCGAAGCGTCTCGTCGCCGGCCCCGTGACCCAGGTCGTCGTTCACCGCCTTGAAGCCGTCGAGGTCGAGCAGCACCACCGAGACCGGGTGGTTGAACCGCCGGTAGCGCGAGACCTCTTCCTCGAGCCGGATGGAGAAGAAGCGGCGATTGTAGAGGCCGGTGACCTCGTCCTTGAAGGAGAACTCCTTGAGCTGGGCGCTGGTGGACTCGAGCTCCTTGTAGGCGGTGTCGAGCCGGCGCGCGTACTCGTTGACGTCGGAGGCCTGCTGCTCGATGGTGCCCAGCATCCGCGAGAACGAGTGCATGAGCGAGTCCACCTCGTCGCTCTGCTGCACGTACTGCTGAACCGCGGTGGTCTCGAGGCTGGGCGAGGGCCGGGACGTGCCCGCGGTCGGAGCGGGCCGGCGCGGCGCATCGAGCGAATCCGCGTGGCGTACCACCGAGGTGGCCAGGTCCCAGAGCATGAAGCTGCCCGCCGCCATGAGGAGCCCGGTCCCTCCCAGCAGCACCAGCATCCACGGCAGGTTGCGCTCCTGGGCCTGCGGGTCCAGAAGGGGGAGGGCGTAGGCGTAGACAAGATAGGCGACCACCAGCATCGGCAGGAACGCGGTCAGGGCAATCGCGATCAGAATCTTGCGCTTGATGCGGCGGGCCGCGGGGGTCTCGGCAGCTCTGGAGCGTGTGACCATGGCGTCACCCTCCAGGATAATCGGCGACGGCCCCTCAATGTGGTGAGAATTTCAACGGGGTGGCCTTTCTTGACGGGGTGCGGAAGGCTGGGGTACGGTAGCTTGCCATGGCCCAGGAAGCGAAAGTCGTCAATCCTGACAGGCAGATTGACTGCACCGGGCTGTTCTGCCCGATGCCCATCGTCAAGACCCGTGAGGCGATGACCCAGATGACGGCGGGTCAGGTCCTCGAGATGCTGTCCGACGATCCTGCCTCCGACCCCGATATGCGTAGCTGGGCGCGGAACACCGGCCACGAGCTGCTCGATGTCACCCGGAGCGGGGCGGTCTACCGCTTCGTGATCCGGAAGACGCGGTAGATGCCGGTGGAGTCCGCCGGGGTCCAGCCCGGGCGCGTCTACCTCGACTACGCGGGCTTCGCGCCCGTGGATCCGCGCGTCCTCGCGGTCACCCGCCCGTTCCTGGAAGCGGGCATCGGCAATCCCTCGGCCCGTCACTCGCTGGGCGCGGAGGCGCGCGAGTCGCTCGACGCGGCCCGCGTGAAGGTCGCGCGCCTCTGCGGGGGCGCCTCCGGCGGCATCATCTTTACCTCCGGTGCCACCGAGGCCAATAACCTGGCGATCAAGGGCGTGGTCGCGCGCGCGCGGGGCGCCGGGGCCGTCCGCGTCCTGCTCTCGGCCACCGAGCACATCTCGGTGATCAATGCCTGCCGCGACCTGGAGAAGGTGGGGGTGACCGTGTCCTACCTGCCGGTGGACGGCGAGGGCCGGGTGGATCCGGGTACGCTGCGGGCTGCCCTCACCGCGGACACCGCCCTCGTCTCGATCGCCGCCGCCAGCCCCGAGATCGGCACCGTGCAGCCGCTCAAGGAGATCGGGCGCGTCACCCGCGCGGCGGGCGTGGCACTGCACGTGGACGGAGTGGGCGCGGTGGGCCGGGTGCCGCTCAACGTGGAGGCGATGAGCATCGACCTGCTCACCGTCTCGGGGAACGACCTCTACGCCCCGCCGGGCAGCGGCGCCCTCTGGGTCCGGCCCGGTGTGCGGATCCATCCCCAGATGCTGGGCGGCGGCCAGGAGGGCGGCTACCGCTCGGGCACGGAGAACGTGCCCGGCGTGGTCGGCCTCGGGGTGGCCGCCGAGCTGATGCGCGTGGAGGGTGCCCACCAGGAAGCGGCGCGGCTCGCCACCCTGCGCGACCGGCTGATGCACGGGCTGCTCGGGGCGATCCCGGACTGCCGGCTGACCGGCTCGCCGAGCGCGCGGCTGCCGCACCATCTGAGCCTGGTGCTGCGTGGCGTGAAGGCGGACGGCGTGCTGCTCGACCTCGACCTGGAGGGAGTGGCCGCCTCCTCGGGATCGGCCTGCGCCTCGCTGACCCAGACGACGTCGCACGTGCTGCGGGCCATCGGCTGCACGCCCGAGGAAGCGGAAGGCTCGCTCTGCTTCACGCTCGGCCGGTGGAGCACCGCCGCCGACGTGGAGGCGGTGCTGGACCGGCTGCCGCCCATCGTGGCGCGCCTGCGCGCCCTCGCCGCCCCGCTCCACACCTAGACCGCCCGCCGCGCTCCGTGAAGCTCGTCCTGTTCGACATCGACGGCACCCTGATCACCTCGCGCGGGGCGGGGCGCCGCGCGATGCGGACCGCGCTCGAGCGGGTGTTCGGCGCGGCCGGGGGCATCGACCAGTACGACCTGCGCGGCCGCACCGACACCCGGATCGTCCACGACGTGATGGGCGCGCTGGGCTGGGAGCCCGCGCGGGTGAAAGAACGCCTCGACGACTTCTTCGAGGCCTACCTGGGCGGTCTCACGAGCGAGATCGGCGACGGCCGGCACGTGGTCACGCTGCCCGGGGTGTCCGCGGTGGTAGCGCGCCTGGCGCAGTCCCCCGACGCGCTGCTGGGACTGGTGACGGGGAATATCGAGGAGGGCGCCCGCATCAAGCTCCTGCCCACCGGGCTGTGGCCGCTGTTCCGCGTCGGGGCGTACGGCTCCGACCACATGGACCGGCGCCGCCTGCCCTCGCTGGCGGCGCGCCGGGCCCAGGCGCTCGTGGGCTACCCCTTCGCGGCTACCGACGTGGTGGTGATCGGCGACACCCCGCACGACATCGATTGCGCGCGCGCCTGCGGTGCGGTGGCGGTCGCGGTCACCACCGGCCAGTACACCCGCGACGAGCTCCTCGCCGAGCGCCCCGACCACCTGTTCGACGACCTGGCCGACGTGGAGAAGGTGCTCGCGGCCATTCTCGGCGGGTGAAAGCGCCGGAACGCGAGTAAGCCGGACCCGAGCCGCGCACAGCGCGGCAATGGGGGGAGTGCGGGGGCCATTTCTGGGCCCCCGCATAAGAAAGGAGAACGGGTCGCCCTACGCCAGAGCGCAGCAGCCCACCCGCTAGCTCCTACGCCTCTCAGGGCAGCCCGGTGATCTTGATACCGGAGTTCTTCAGCTTGTAGCGGCGGTTGATCGTGGCGAGGACCGCGGTGATGCCCTCGAGTGGTCCCGCGTTCGTGAGCGGGCCCACGTCCACCGCGCGGAGCCCCATCGACGCGCCCAGCTCGGTCACCAGCTTCTTGGCGGGGGCGTCGCCGCCGCAGAGGAGCAGGTCGCACTCGATCGCGTGGTCGCCGGCGGCCAGCTCGTGGGCCGCGATGTGATGGAAGGAGGCCACCACGCGGGCCTCGGGGCCCAAGATCTCCTGTGCTTCCTCGGCGGCGGAGCCCTGCGGCGGCGGCGTGAAGAGGCGCCCGCCTCCGAAGGTGAGGGGCACCACCGTGCTCACCACGATCTTGCCGCGACAGACTTCACGCAGCTCGGGTAGCGTGGTCGCCAAGCCGGTCGCGGGCACGGTCAGGACCACCACGTCGGCGGCGGCCGCCGCTTCCCGGTTCGACTTGCCGTCCACCCGACTGCCGGGTGCCGACGCGGCCAGCTCCGCCGCCTTCGCGCGCGCCCGCTCCGGATCGCGCGAGCCGATGATCACCTCGTGTCCGGCCTGCGCCCAGCGAAGCCCGAGCCCCACGCCTTCCTTGCCGGTGCCGCCCACGATGCCGATCCGCATGCCGCCTCCTTGCTTGGGTTAATCGAAACAGGTCGCAGGTTGCTCTGGGTTATCGGAACAGGTCGCGGGCCGGGTCGCGGAGCAGGGCGCGGCTCGAGCCGTCGCCGCGCTCCCAGTCCAGCCCGCGGATGATGGCCACCGGGATGCGATCGAGCTTGCCCATCACCGGCTCGGCCGCTCCGGCGAGCTCGTCGGCCAGCGCCAGGATGGTGGCCTGCAGCACGTAACCCGCGGGATCCAGCTCGCCGAGGTAGCTGCGGATGGGCTGGAAGCCCGCGAGGCCGACCGCTACGTTGACGAGCCCCTCCCGCCACGGGCGGCCGAAGGTGTCGGCGATGATCACGGCCAGCTCGTGGCCGGTGAGCGCGTGCAGGCGCTCGCGCAGCGCAGCCGCGGAGCGGTCCGAGTCCTCCGGCAGGAGGCAAGCGGTGTCCGTGTCCACGTTGGACTGGTCCACGCCCGCGTTCGCGCAGACAAAGCCGTGATGCGTCTCCACGATGAGCACGCCCTTGGCCTGGCGGACGATGCGCCGGCTCTCGCTCAGGATGACCTCGACCAGGCGCGGATCGCGCCCAATCTCCTCCGCCACCGCCTGGGCTCGCGGGGAGGGGGTCACGTCGGAGAGGCGCACGAGGCGGCCCTCGGCCTTCGACACGATCTTCTGGCTCACCACCAGGAGATCCCGAGGGCTGATCGGCGTGCCCTGGCGGCGCGCCGCGTCCGCGATCAGGGCCGCCACGTCATCCCCCTGCCGGAACTCGGGCAGGCCCTCGATGCCGATGACCTCGTAGCGCGGCGGCATGGCTAGCGGGCCCCCGCGGGGCGGGCGCCCGACGGGAAGCCGCGCAGGAGCCGCGCGCTCCGGGTGGCGGGTCCGCGCTCGAGGAGCACGGGCAGGTCGTCGGGAGCGTCCACGTCGAGGCCAATCCCGGGCAGCTCGAGTACGCGCGGGGTCAGGCCGGCGGCGCGCGCGGTCTTCAAGTGATTCTCGAACGAGGGCTCGCCAAACGTGAGCGGGATCACGTCCGGAGGGGCCAGCAGGGCCGCGTTGGTGCCCCGGCCCGAGCGCGAGGGAACGAAGACCACGCCGGGGGCCTCCGCGAGCGCTCCGCACAGCGCGGTGATCTCCTGGGCCGTGACGCAGGGCACGTCGCCCGGCAGGGTGAGGAAGCGCGCCGCGCCGCGGGCGACCGCCTCGCGCTGGGCGAAGGCCACCGCGGCGGTGTGGCCGCGGTTGGCGCTCTCGGCGAGGCATAGGGCGCCCGCGGCGCGGGCGACGGCCTGCACCTCAGGATCGGTGGTGACCACGAGCACGGCGCCCGGCAGCGCGGCCACCGCCGCGTCGAGCACGTCCTCGAGCATGGCGCGCGCCAGCTCCCGGCGCTCGGGCGGCGACAGCGCGGGGATGAGGCGCTGCTTGGCGTTGACCAGGTCCTTCACCGGCACGGCCAGGAGCAGGCTCATGCGGCCGCGCGGAGGACGTGGCGGGCGAGCGTGATCTCGGCTTCGCGGCTCGACATCACGGTGGGCGCGGGCACGGGCGCGACGCCCAGGGCCTGGATCTCGTCCGCGAGAGCCCGGTCCTGCTCGTCGAAGACCAGACGGTCGAGCCAGGTCGCGTAGGCCCGGGCGACGCCGGCCGCCGAGACCGGCAGCCCGGCCGAGGCCATGAGCCGCCCGGCCGGCCCGGAGACGGCGGCGCCGCCCACGATGGGACTGACCGCCACCACGGTCGCGGACGTCGCCCCCAGCGCCTCCAGGAGGCCCGGGACGGCCAGGATCGGGCCTACCGAGGTGATGGGGTTGGACGGGCAGACGAGGACGGCGTCCGCCGAGCCGATGGCCTCGAGCACGCCCGGCGCGGGTGCCGACGTGGCGGCCCCGGCGTAGTCCACCGCCCGCGCCTCGACCTGGGCCTTCTCCCGCACGAAGTATTCCTGGAAGGTCAGCCAGCCGTCCGGGCCGAGGATGCGCGTGCGCACCGGCTGGTCGGACATCGGCAGCACGGTCGCGGACACGCCGAGGGCCGAGGCGATCGCGCGGGTGACCTCGGTCAGCGTCCGGCCTTCGCGGAGCAGCCGCGTGCGATGCAGGTGAGTGGCCAGGTCGCGGTCACCCAGATTGAACCACACCGGTTCGCCGAAGCGGGCGATCTGGTCGAGGGCGTGGAAGGTCTCACCGGTCAGGCCCCAGCCCTTCCGCTCGTCGATCACGCCGCCCAGCGTGTAGGAGACGGTGTCGAGATCCGGCGAGATGTGGAGACCCCAGATCTCCGCGTCGTCGCCGGTATTCACGATGACCGTGAGGTCGCGCGGGTCGATGACTCGACAGAGGCCGCGGAGCAGCTTGGCGGCGCCGGTGCCGCCCGCGAGCGCGGTGAGCTTCATGGCGCGGCGAAGGGTGGGTCAGTGCTCGCCGCGGGCGAGGGCGGAGCGGGAGCCGCCGCGTCCCGCGGTGCTCCAGAGCGCGGTGCCGCCCCGCCAGCCGAACAGCCCGAGTCCCGGACGCCCCTGGAGCTCGCGGGGAAGCTCCGCCTCGGGGACCGGGATGAAGCCGCCGCGCACCCAGACCCGGTCCAGACTTTGGGGCCGCGCGAAGACGGTCGCGATGCCGGCCGTGCCGGCGTGCGCCAGCGCCTGGCCCGTCAGCTCGGCCGCCACGGCCAGCACGTCCTCGGTGGGCGTGTCGGGCGGGGCCACGACCACGGGACCATGCAGCATCGCCGTGGCGCCCGCCCGCTCCATCAGGACCGCTCCCACGAGTCGCTCCCCGTCCCAGGCACCCCAGCCGGCGTGAAGGTCGGCCGGCGGCGGGGCCCAGGCTCCCGCGAACCGGAACAGCTCGAGGGCCTGCCCCCAGGACGCGGGGAGCGGTCGGTATGCGAGAGCGCCGTGCGTGTTATTTCTTGCCAAGCACCGAGTCCTTGAGGGACTTGGCGAGCCGGAACTTCACCACGCGCTTGGCCGGGATCTTGAGGGGCTCGCCGGTCTGCGGGTTGCGCCCCATCCGGGCCTTGCGATTGGCCAGCACGAGCCGGCCGAAGTTCGGCACCACGAAGACGTTCTTCGCTTCCTTGGTCGCCAGCGACAGGAGCTGGTCCATGACGTCCACGACCTGCTTCTTGGTGAGCGACGTCTTCTGGGACAGGTGAGCGATGATGGCGGACTTCGTCATCGTTTTTGCCATGTGCTTCCCTCCGTGGTTGGGTGTGAGAGTGAACGGTCGGGCCGTTGAAGATGATCACGCGTCTCGTGAAGCCAAGGGCCAATTCTACTCAAGCCGGCCCCCGCGCTCAACTGCCGAATGCGCGGGCGAATACGCGGCGTCGCGGCTGCTTCAGTCGCCCTGCACGCGCGTGGGATGCAGGAAGCGGAACTGCCCGGACCCGGCCAGGAGCCGGTAGGAGCCGAACCGCGCCTCCGCGTTGTCCACGTGATCGAGCGGCGAGTCGTCCGCCGGGTCCTCCACTTCGTAGACGCGGAGCAGCTCGTAGGTGGTAGAGCGCTGGGCCGGGACGCGCCCCGCGTCGCGGATGAGGCGGCGCAGCTCTACCGGCGGCACGAGCTGGCCGTACGAAGCTCCGGCAGAGGTAGAAATCGATTCATTCATCAGGGTGCCGCCCATGTCGTTGGCCCCCGCGGCGAGCAGCACCTGGGCGAGCTTGGGCCCTTCCTTGACCCACGAGCACTGGATATTACGGAAGAGCGGGCCCAGGAAGAGCCGCGCCAACGCGTGCATCTTGATGACCTCGAGACCGGTGGCGCCCTGGCGGACGCCGGGCACGAGGCCACGGCGGTACATCGGCGCTTCCTGGTGGATCAACGAGAGGGGGACGAACTCGGTAAATCCGCCCGTCTCCTTCTGGATACCGCGGAGCAGGTCCATGTGCCGGATCCAGTGCTCGGGTCGCTCCACGTGCCCGTACATGATCGTGGACGTGGTGCGAATGCCCTGGGCGTGGGCCGAGGTGATCACCTCGATCCATTGCTTGACCGTGATCCGGCCGCGGGCGATGACGTCCCGGATCTCCTGGTCCAGCACCTCGGCCGAGGTCCCGGGCAGCGTGCCGAGCCCGACCTTCTTCAACTCGGCCAGGTACTCCGGGATCGGCAGGCCCGAGCGGGTGGAGCCGTAGAGGATCTCCTCGGGGGAGAAGGCGTGCAGGTGCATCTCGGGCAGGGCCGCCTTGATCGCGCGGCACAGATCGATGTAGTACCGGCCGTCGAGCTTGGGGGGCAGGCCCGCCTGGATGCAGACCTCGGTGGCGCCCATCTCCCACGCCTCGATGGCGCGGCGGACCACCTCGTCCATGGGCAGAAAGTAGCCCTCTTCCTCGCGGTGGTCGCGGCTGAACGCGCAGAAGGTGCAATGCTTGATGCACACGTTGGTGAAGTTGATGTTCCGGTTCACGACGTAGGTGACCACGTCGCCCGCCTGGCGCCGCCGCATCTCGTCCGCCACCAGCGTCAGGGCCTGCAGGTCGCGCCCGTGGGTCTCGGTGAGCCGGATGCCGTCGGCCACCGACAGCTCGCCGTCGTCGAGCAGAGCGCCGAGGATGCGGCGGGCGTCGGGCGAAGCCCAGTCCAGGGAGATCGTCGTCTCACGCGTTGCCATGATTTCGCTCCGGTCTATTTTCTTGTATTCGCTCGGCTCGGTTTCTTGTATTCGCTCGGCTCGCCTCCGGCTTCACTTCGCCGGGCGGGCTGCACCTCGCCCTGCCACTACCAATTTCTCCATATCTCCAAGTCAGGTCGCACGAAGCCCTCGGCATCCACGAGCTTCGCCACCCGCGGGCGCAGCCGCTCGTCGAGGAACGCCTCGCGGGTAGTGTACTCGGGATAGACGGCGAGGCGCTCGCGCAGCTCGTGGCCGGCGGCCTCGGTGCGGCGCCGCAGCTCGGCCAGGCCGGGCCACGGGCGCTCGGGATTGATGTGATCGGGGGTCAGCGGCGAGATGCCGCCCCAGTCGTTGAGGCCGGCCGCGGGCAGCCGGTCGTAGCCTTCCGCGGACAGGTTGGGCGGGGCCTGGATGTTCATGGACGGACCCAGCAGCAGCCGCGCCACCGCGACGGTCCGGAGGAGATCGAGCGCACCGGGCTCGGGCCAGCCGCGCATCGGAATGGTCGCCTTGGCGCGGAAGTTCTGGATGATGACCTCCTGGATATGGCCGTGCAGTTCGTGCAGCTCGCGGATGGCGAGGAGCGAGTCCACGCGCTCGGCGTGGGTCTCACCGATCCCGATGAGGATGCCGGTGGTGAAAGGGATGCCGAGGGCGCCCGCGCGCGCGATGGTCTTGAGCCGGCGCTGCGGCACCTTGTCGGGCGCGCGGTCGTGCGCGGCCCCGGGGGCGAGCAGCCGTTCGGACGTGCTCTCGAGCATGATGCCCATGCTCACGTTGACCTCCCGCAGCGAGGCGAGGTCCCGCTCCGTCATCAGGCCCGGGTTGGCGTGTGGGAGCAGGCCCGTCTCCTCGAGGACGCGGGCGCTGATCTCGCGCAGGTAGCCGAGCGTGGTGCGGTGGCCGACCGACCGCAGGAAGGCACGGTGCTGGGGGAAGAGGGCCTCGGGCTTGTCACCCAGGGAGAACAGCGCCTCCTTGGCGCCGAGTCGCGCCCCCGCCCGGGCGAGGGCCAGCACCTGATCCGGCGTCATCGTGAAGGCGCCCGGCTCGCCCGGGTCCTTCCGGAACGTGCAGTAGCCGCAGTAGTCGCGGCAGAGCGTGGTGAGCGGGATGAAGACCTTGGCCGAGAAGGTGATCCGGCGGCCGTGGCCCCGGTCGCGCAGGGCCGCCGCCGCCTCGAGGAGCGCGGGCAGGCGATCGGCGGGCGTGCCGAGGAGCGCGGTGGCTTCGGCCGCATCGGGCGGCCGGCCCTCGGCGACGCGGTCCAGCGCCCGCTCGACCGGGCTCAGCTCGAGTACTGCCATGAGGAGACGCGGGAGGGCGTCACGCGGATCATGAGGCCGCGCTCACGCGGCAGACCGAGGGTCCGGTACTGAGCGTACTTGGCGACGAGCAGATCGACCCCGTGGACGAACTGCGGGCCGTCCGTGAGGAGATCCGCCTGTCCCTGGATGATGACGTAGCGCAGACGCGTCCAGTCCTCGTCATATTGGTCGATCACGATTGAGACGCGGGGATTCTCCCGGAGGTTGCGGATTCGCTTGAGCCCCTCGGGCGGCGCCTGCTTCGGCTTGGCGTCGACGGCGGAATAGAGCGCGCGGCCGTCGAACGCGTAGCAGATCGGCACCACCATCGGCTGGCCGCCCGCGTCGGCGGTGGCGAGCCGCCCCACCCGCGCGCTCGTGATGAAGCCGGCGACGGGCGGGGGAATCGGCGCAGCCAGGCTCGACGGCATGACCGCCCTAGCGGGGCGTCCGGAGGACCTTCGGTCGGACCTCCTGGGCGAAGCGCTCCATCAGGGCGAGCTGGCCCTTGAGATCCGGGGGCGCCGGATCGAAGACGAAGTGGGAGACGCCGAGAGCCTGGTAACTCTTGATGTGCCGGATGACGTTCGGGGCGGTGCCCCGGAAGCCGGGCAAGTCGCTCACCGTCGCCTTGCCACGTTTGGGAGCTAGCTCCAGCGGGACGCGCAGCGAGAGGGTAATGGCCTTCGGATCACGCCCGGCCTTGCGCGCCCAGCCGTGGATGACCTTCACCTTCTCCGCGTACTCGTCGGGCAGGAGCATGGCGGGCGGGCGCATGCCGATGGGATGCCAGGCGTCCGCGAGCTCGCCGGTGCGCCGCAGCGCCACGTCGGTGTGGCCGCCGATCCAGATCGGGATGCCGCCCTTCTGGCGCGGCTTGGGCATCGCGCTCACCGAGGGCAGGCGATAGTGCGCCCCCATGAACTCCACCGGCTCCTTGGTCCACATCTCTCGCATGAGGCGCAGGTACTCGTCGGTGACCTTGCCCCGCTCCGTGAAGGGCGGCGCCTGCAGCGTCTCGAACTCCTCCTTCATCCAACCGACCCCGGCCCCCAGGATCATGCGCCCGCCCGACATCACGTCGAGCGTGGCCAGCATCTTGGCGGTCACCACCGGGTTGCGGTACGGCACGACCAGCACGCTGGTGCCGATCTTGACCCGGGACGTCAGCCCGACCAGCACCCCCATCATGGCCAGCGGCTCGAGGTAGCCGTTCGTCCAGTCGCCCGCGAAGCGGCCGCTGGTCGAGTAGGGATAGGGCGAGTTGTAGGAGGTGGGAATGACCACGTGGTCGGTCACGAACACGGAGGCGTAGCGGAGGGCGTCTGCCTTCTCGGCCAGCTTGGTGAGCGCCTCCGGCGTCGCGAGCGGACCACGGCCCGGCAGAGCGAAGCCGAATTGCATGAGCCGCATATTGCTCGCGGCTATCAGGCCTGTCAAGGCGGGGCGATTTCGCGACATATGGTCGGGGCGACCCGCTGTGGGCTGCTGCCGGAAGCTTCTTTATTTATCCGCTCGGCTCGCCTTCGGCTGCGCCTCGCCAAGCCACTGCCTCTCTGCGCCAAAGGCTCATCCCCTTCCCACGCGCGAGCCGTGGCCGTGTCAGCGGGCTGACACCAAAAAATCGGCCTATGCTAGGCTCGTAATTGCCATGTCGATCGGGAGAGCCTTGTGAAGTCGCGCATCCTGGTGGTGGATGACGAGTCGGTCATCGCCGAGAATCTGCGCCTGACCCTCGAGCGTGAGGGCTATGACGTGGAAACGGCGGGGAATACCGTCGGCGCCATGCTCCGGATGGAGACGCGGGAGTTCGCCCTGGGCGTCGTCGACCTGATCCTGCCGGACGGCGACGGCCTCCACCTGCTGCGCCTGCTGAAGGCCAAGGACCCCTCGATCGAGGTCATCATCATGACCGGGCACGGGTCCATCTCCAAAGCGGTCGAGGCCACCAAGCAGGGGGCCTTCTACTTCGTCGCCAAGCCCTTCGACGCGGATGAGATGTTGATGCTGGTGGGCAAGGCGCTGGAGCGCCGTCGCCTGCTCGCCGAGACGTCCGACCTGCGGCGCAAGCTCGCCGAGCAGGCCGCCTACGGAGAAATGCTCGGGTCCTCCCCGGCCATCAAGCGGGTCTTCGAGATGCTGGAGTCCGTGGCCGCCTCCGATGCCAACGTGCTCATCGTTGGCGAGAGCGGGACCGGCAAGGAGCTGGCCGCCAACGCGGTCCACGCCAAGAGCACCCGGGTCGACGGCCCGATGGTGAAGATCAACTGCGCGGCGCTGCCGAAGGACCTGATCGAGTCCGAGCTGTTCGGCCACGTGAAGGGAGCTTTCACCGGCGCGTCGACGGACAAGTCCGGACTGCTGGAGGAGGCGCATCGCGGCTCGCTGCTGCTCGACGAGATCACCGAGATGCCGCTCGATCTGCAGGCGAAGCTGCTGCGTGTGCTGGAGGACCGCACGGTGCGCCGGCTGGGCGGGTCCAAGACCGTGCCGGTGGACTTCCGGTTGATCTGCTCGACCAACCGGGCGCCGGAGGCGGCCCTGCGCGAAGGGCGCCTGCGGCAGGATCTCTACTTCCGCATCAACACGGTGACGGTGGCGCTGCCCTCCCTGCGGGATCGCACCGGCGACATCCCGCTGCTGGCCAAGTCCTTCCTCGAGCGCTTCCGGGCCAAGCACGGGCGGGACGTCGAAACCATCGACCCGGAGGCCTACCGCCGGCTGCTATCCTACGCTTGGCCGGGCAATATCCGCGAGCTCGAGCACGCGATCGAGCGCGCGGTCCTGGTGGCCCGTGGGCATGAGATCACCCTGGCGGACCTGCCGGAGCCCTTGCAGGTCGACCCCTCGCCGGGCGGGTCGGCTCCTCCGCCAGGCTCCCTGGAGGAGATCGAGCGAGTCTCGATCGTCCGGGCGCTCGAGTCCACCGGCTGGAACAAGCAGGCCGCTGCGCAGGTCCTGGGCCTGAGGCGCCCGACGCTGTACTCGAAGATGCGCCGGCACGGCATCCCCCAGCGCCGGGCCTGACGTTCTCCCGAAGACGCGCTGTCCGGGCCCATCGTCAGCTTCCTGTCGCCATGTATCAGCATTCGGGACGCAAGTGGCTGAAATATATAGCACCAGATCTTGGCAATGCTCTTGCGTGCTCACGCGCGCACGGAGGTGGCCACCGTGCCCCGCATACTGCTCGTTGACGACGATCCCGCCTGGCGGAATCTCTACCGGATGGCTCTTGAGAGCCAGTTCGACCTGTTCGAGGCGACCGACGGGCACCAGGCACTGTCCGTACTGGGTGCCGTCAGGCCCGACGTGATCGTCCTGGACCTCCGGATGCCGCGGATGGACGGGATGGATTTCATCCAGCGCCTCAGCCGCCGGAGCCCACGGCCCAAAGTGATCCTCTGCTCGGGTACGTTCACCGAGGCGGAGCGGCCTCATATTCCGGGCGTGTGTCTGGCCGCCAAGACGCCGGACCTCAAGGAGCTATGGGTGGCGCTCCGCACCGCGATACCTGGCGCGGCCGAGGTCGGCACGCCGGCCAAGCAGGCGGCGGCGGTGGAAGACGGGGTCTGGCGCGACTGACCGCGGTATGAGCCCTTCGGCTGCCTAGCCGAAAGGCAGTTGTGAGCACCCTGCCTAATTAGTGGCCACCTGCCCTCTCGTCCCCCGAAAGGGTCTCCTTGCAATCTCCTGCTTTGTCAACGCTCGCTCCTCCTGTTCCCACCGGCACGACGAGTGCAAAGCGTCCCGCCGGGAGGTCCACATGAAAAAGATCGAAGCCATCATCAAGCCGTTCAAGCTCGACGACGTCAAGGAAGCACTGACCGGCATCGGGGTCATCGGGATGACGGTGTCCGAGGTCAGGGGGTTCGGCCGCCAGAAGGGCCACACCGAGCTCTACCGTGGCGGCGAATACACGGTCGACTTCCTCCCGAAGATCAAGGTCGAGGTCGTGGTGCCGGACAACCTCGTCGACAAGGTCGCGGGGGTCCTCGCGGGTGCGGCCAAGACCGGCAATATCGGTGACGGCAAGATCTTCATCCAGCCAGTGGATACTGCGGTCCGGATACGCACCGGCGAGCGGGACGAGAGCGCGCTCTGATGCGCCATCAAGGAGGACATGCGGTGACCGGACGGATACCCTCGATTCTCATCCTGTTGTGCGTACTGGCTCTGACGCTCGCCCCGGTTGGGCTCGCTCTGGCCCAGACACCCGCGCCCGCGGCTCCCGCGACCCCGGCGCCTCCGAAGATCGACAGCGGTGACACCGCCTGGGTCCTGGTGTCCACGGCGCTGGTGCTGCTGATGACCGCGCCCGGCCTGGCCCTCTTCTACGGGGGCATGGTGCGGCAGAAGAACGCGCTCGGTACCCTGATGCAGAGCTTCATCATCCTCGCGCTGATCTCGATCCAGTGGGTGCTCTGGGGCTACTCGCTGGCGTTCGGCCCCGACAAGGGCGGCATCATCGGCGGGCTCGAGTGGGTCGGCCTGAGGGGGGTGGGAGCCGAGCCCAACGCGGACTACGCGGCGACCATCCCGCACACCGCGTTCATGCTGTTCCAGATGATGTTCGCGGTCATCACCCCGGCCCTGATCACGGGCGCCTTCGCCGAGCGTAAGAAGTTCTCGACGTTCCTGGTGTTCATCCTGCTCTGGGCCACCTTCGTCTACGATCCGCTGGCCCACTGGGTGTGGGGCGTCGGCGGGTGGCTGAAGAACCTGGGCGTGCTCGACTTCGCGGGCGGCACCGTCGTGCACATCTCCTCGGGGATCTCCGCACTCGCCGCCGCGATCGTCATCGGCAAGCGCAAGGGCTACGGCCACCAGCCGATGCCCCCGCACAACCTGCCGCTCACCGTGATGGGGGCCAGCCTCCTGTGGTTCGGCTGGTTCGGCTTCAACGCGGGCAGCGCGCTGGCCGCCAACGGCCTCGCCGCCCACGCGTTCATGACCACCAATACCGCCACCGCGGCGGCCGCGCTCGGGTGGATGTTCACCGAGTGGGCCTCCCGCGGCAAGCCGACCGTTCTCGGGGCGGCGTCGGGGGCGGTGGCCGGCCTCGTGGCCATCACCCCGGCGGCCGGATTCGTGACCCCGATGGCTTCGATCGTCATCGGAGTAGTGGCCGGGATCATCTGCTACACCGCCTGTAACCTGAAGTCGAAGCTGGGCTACGACGACTCGCTCGACGTGGTGGGCGTGCACGGGGTGGGCGGCACGTGGGGGGCCCTCGCCACCGGCGTCTTCGCCACCAAGCTCGTCAACGACGCGGGCGGCGACGGGCTGCTCTACGGCAACCCGAAGCAGCTCTGGATCCAGTTCGTGGCGGTCGCGGTGACCTGGATCCTGGGCTTCGTGATGACGGTGATCATCCTCAAGGTGCTCGATGCAATCATGGGCCTGCGGGTCAGCGACGAGGACGAGATGGCCGGGCTGGATCTTTCCCAGCACTCGGAGACGGCGTACATGCTTGGCGGCTCGGCTTCATACGGCGAGTACTCGATGGGTGGGAGCGCCGGAGGCTTCGAAGGTCTGAGGCCGCCGGAGGCCAAGCCCCGCCCGAGCCACTAGTAGAGGCAGGGTCCGCTTGACGGGCCCCGGGCAAACACTTATGGTTGGTGGCCGGTGGAGCGAAGAGAGGCTCCACCGGCCCGCGGTCTTCCCCACCCAGCACTGAGGCGATAAGGAGGCAGGAGAATGACCCCGAAGGACGTGTTGAAGATGGCGAAGGAGAAGGGCGTCAAGATCGTGGATCTGCGCTTCATCGATCTGCCCGGTCTCTGGCAGCATTTCTCCATCCCGGTATCCGAGCTGAGGGAAGACATCTTCGAGGACGGGCTCGGCTTCGACGGCTCCTCGATCCGCGGGTTCCAGACCATCGACGAGTCGGACATGCTCCTCATCCCCGACGCCTCGACGGCCCAGATGGATCCCTTCACGGCGGTGCCGACCATGGTCCTGATCTGCAACGTCAAGGACCCGATCACCGGCAAGGCCTACAGCCGCGACCCCCGCTACGTGGCCCAGAAGGCGGAGGCGTTCGTCAAGAAGAGCGGGGTCGGTGACACCATCTTCATCGGGCCCGAGCTCGAGTTCTTCTTCTTCGACTCGATCCGGTTCGACCAGAGCTACAACTACGGCTTCTACTTCATCGACTCGGAAGCGGGCGCGTGGAACACCGGCCGGGAGGGCACGCCCGATCGCCCGAACCTCGGCTACATTCCGCGCTACAAGCAGGGCTACTTCCCGGTTCCGCCGATGGACAAGTTCCAGGACATCCGGTCCGACATGGTGCTGGCGCTCGAGTCGGTCGGCGTCCGCGTCGAGGTCCACCACCACGAGGTGGCGAGCGGCGGGCAGACCGAGATCGACATGCGCTACGACACCCTGACGAAGATGGCCGACAAGGTGTGCTGGTACAAGTACTGCGCCAAGCAGACCGCCAAGAAGTGGGGCAAGACCGCCACGTTCATGCCCAAGCCGCTGTTCCAGGACAACGGCTCCGGCATGCACACGCACCAGTCCATCTGGAAAAACGGCAAGAACCTCTTCTACGAGCGGGGTGGGTACGCCGACATCTCGAAGATGTGCCTGTACTACATCGGCGGCATCCTGAAGCATGCCCCCGCGCTGCTCGCGTTCATCGC
>DASQAL010000287.1:0-2646 GCA_035635775.1 Candidatus Acidiferrum sp. | reverse complement strand
CAGGACTTCCGGATGAAGGCCCTCACGCGCGCCCTGCTCTTGCTCCCGTTCATCGTGCCCACGGTGCTGAGCACGGTGGCGTGGCAGTGGATCCTCGACCCCGGCATGGGCCTCTTCAACCGCCTGCTGGTGGTCAGTGGCTTGGCGACGACGGGGCCCTCCTGGCTCGGCAACCCGACCATGGCGATGATCTCGATCATCATGGTCAACACGTGGCGCGGTCTGCCGTTCTTCGGCATCTCGATCCTCGCGGGCCTGCAGACCATTCCCGTCGACCTGCATGAATCGGCGACCATCGACGGCGCGGGCACGTGGGGCCGCTTCCGTTACGTCACGCTACCGTCGCTCCTGCCCGTGATCTTCATCGTGACCACGTTCTCGATCATCATCACCTTCTTCGACTTCCAGCTGGTCTACGTGCTCACCGGCGGCGGCCCCGCCAACTCCACGCACCTGATGGCGACCTATGCCTACAGCCTGAGCATGGGCGCGGGCCAGCTGGGGCTCGGCTCCGCGGTGGCGCTCAGCATGGTGCCGGTGCTGGGTCTCCTGCTGGTGCTGCTCACCTTGTACGTGCGCAAGGACTGATCCATGGTCGGCGAGCTGACCTGGCGCAAGCGGCTCTTTGGTCTCTGGCTGCCGCTGGTGGCGTTCATCGTGGTGGCGCTGTTTCCGTTCACCTGGATGGCGGCCACGTCGCTCAAGACCAATGCCGAGCTGTACGACCCCAAGGCCATGCCGCTGAGCATCCGGCACCCGTCGCTGGTCCACTACATCGATCTTCTCCGGGAGACCAACTTCCTGCTCTGGGTCGCCAACACGATGCTGGTGGCCGTGGTCGCCACCGCCATCTCACTCCTGCTCGGGGGTATGCTGGCCTACCCGCTGGCGCGCATGCGGTTTCGCGGGGCGGCGCTGCTGGCCATTGCGGTGGCCGTGACCTACCTGATTCCGCAGACGCTCCTGTTCGTGCCGATGGCCGATCTGATCGGCCGGATGAAGCTGGGCAATACGCTCAGCGCCGTGATGCTGACCTATCCGACGCTGCTCGTGCCCTTCATCGCGTGGCTCTTGATGGGCTATTTCAAGACGGTCCCGAAGGAGCTGGAAGAGCAGGCCATGATCGACGGCGCCAGCCGCTGGCGCGCCATGACGAAGATCATTCTTCCCCTCTGCCTGCCCGGTTTCCTGTCCGCCGGCATCTTCGCCTTCACGCTGGCGCAGAACGAATTCCTCTACGCGCTGCTCTTTCTCAGCAAATCGAGCGTCCGCACCGTGCCGATCGGCGTCGTGGGCGAGCTGATCCGCGGCGACGCCTTCTACTGGGGCCAGCTCATGGCCGGGGCGCTTCTGGGCTCCATCCCCGTCGCGCTGATCTATTCTTTCTTCGTGAAGTACTACGTCGCGGGCCTCACCGCCGGCGCCGTCAAGGGCTAGACCAGCCAGCCGCGGCGGCCGCCGCCGGCCTGCCGTGCGGCGCGCAGCGCGCGCGCCACCGCCTCTTCGGGCGTGCGGGCGCTCACCAGCGGGACGCGGCGGCCTTCCGGCTGGGCCAGGCGCCAGGTGCCAAGACCCACCACCGGCCGACCCAGCTTGAGCGCCAGCGCGATCTCGGACAGGGTGCCGTAGCGGCCGCCGACCGCGATCACGGCATCGGACGAGCGGACCAGGATGACGTTCCGCGCCTGGTCCATGCCGGTGACGATCGGGATCGAGACCCAGCGATTGGCGTCGTGCGCCTCGAAGCCGGGCAGGAGCCCCACCACGGTGCCACCGGCCCGGGCCGCGCCGCGCGAGGCCGCCTCCATCACGCCGCCGAGGCCGCCGCACAGCAGCACCGCGCCCGCCTCGGCGATGGCGCGGCCCACCCGCTCGGCGAGGGCCGCCACCCGGCGCGAGCAAACGCCCTCGCCGATCACGCCCACGTGGAGGCCGGCGCGCGCCGGCTTCGTCATCGCATCAACTGCAGGGGCCTCACGCGGCCTCGACCCGCTGCCACCCACCGTCCTCGAGCGAGCGCAGCACCGCGTCCAGCACGAGCTGGGCGCGCACCCCGTCCTCGAGCGTGGGCGACGGGCTCTCGCCCTTTCGGATGCCCTCGAGGAAGCGCTTCACGAGCGGCGCGATGGTGACCTTGCCGGTGACCTCCATCTGGTCGCCTTCCCCGGCCGAGCGCGGCAGCCCCGCCGTCACCGGCACCGGCTGGAGCGTGCCGCTGGCCCCGGCCGCGCGCAGCTCGCCCACGTACCACTTCGCCTTCTCGCGATCGAGCCGGTAGACGAGCGAGCCCTGGCTGCCATAGGCCTCGAGGAACGCCTCGTTCGCCCCTCGCGCGGCGCGGCTCACCGAGAAGGTCACCTGCCCGCCCGAGGCCAGCTCGCCCATCACGCTGCAGAAGTCCTCGGCGTCCGCCGGCTTGCCGCCGTCCAGTACCACCCGCGTCGGATAGGCCACGCCCGCCTGCGCGATCACGCGCGCGAACTCGCCGAAGTGCCAGCGGACGAGGTCGATCACGTGCACGCCCTGGTCGCCCATGGCGCCGTGGCCGGCTTGGGCGCGATCCATGCGCCACGTCACCGGCGCGGACTCGTCGGCCCCGCGCGCCCCGAGCCAGCGGCCCGCCGCGTGGAAGAGCCGGCCCACGGC
>DASQAL010000286.1:0-11466 GCA_035635775.1 Candidatus Acidiferrum sp. | reverse complement strand
TGGCGGCGCTCCGTGGCGGCCTCGGCGGCCTGCTGCTGCGCCTGCGCGCGCCGGGCGCTGCGGCGCATGAGCAGCCAGCCGCCGAGCAGCGCGGCCAGCACCAGTGCGGCGAGGACGGAATCCAGAATCCAGCGCATCGCTTCGCGCGCCGATGCAGCCGACGCTCGGTCAGTATAGCCCACCTGGCGTATAATGCCGCCATGCCGCGGGGCGGAATCTTCGACGTGTCCTTCCTGATTCTCTCGTCGCTCGCGGTCGTGTTCGCGGTCGTCGCCTACGTGAAGGATCCGAGCCTGCCCCTCATCGGCGCCCGCAACGGGCTGGCCCTGCTCTGGTTCATCATCCCGCGCCTCGTGCCCGCTCTGATCCTGGCCGGCATGCTCCAGGTGGTGATCCCGCAGGAGACGGTCGCGCGCTACTTCGGCCGACGGTCCGGGTTCGGCGCCATCTGCATGGCGAGCGTGGCGGGCGTGATCACGCCGGGCGGGCCCATGGTGAGCGTGCCGCTGCTGGTGGTGCTCTCGAACTCCGGGATGGCGCTCGGGCCGCTGGTGGCCTACATGACCGCGTGGTCGCTCTTCGGGATGCAGCGGATCATCGCCTGGGAGGCGCCGCTCATGGGCTGGCACTTCGTGGCGGTCCGCACCGCCGCGAGCCTAGTCTTCCCGATCGTCGCGGGCTGGCTCGTGACGCTCTACTTCAACGAGTAGCCGAGAGAGCACCGCAAACCGCATGGCGTTCGCCAACCTCCGCGAGTTCATCGCCCACCTCGAGAAGCAGGGCTCGCTCAAGCGGGTGAGCGCGCCGGTCGCGCGCGATCTGGAGATCGCCGAGATCACCGACCGCGTGTCCAAGAGCGCGGGCGGCCGCAACCTGGCCCTGCTCTTCGAGAACGTGCAGGGCTCCGAGATGCCCGTGCTCATCAACGCCTTCGGCTCGCCCGATCGCATGGCCGCCGCGCTGGGAGTGGGCCATCTCGACGAGCTCTCGGCGCGGGTGGCGAAGCTGATCGACCTGCGCATGCCCGGGTCGGTGTTCGACAAGCTGCGCAAGCTGGGCACGCTGTTCGACGTGGTTCGAGCCGGCCCCAAGCGCGTGAGCTCGGCGCCCTGCCAGGAAGTGGTCGAGACCGAGCGCCCGTCACTCGCCTCCCTCCCCGTGCTCCGCTGCTGGCCGGGCGACGGCGGCCGCTACATCACGCTGCCGATGGTCTTCACGCGTGATCCCGTCACCGGCGCGCGCAACGTGGGCATGTATCGCCTCCAGGTCTACGACGACCAGACCCTCGGCATGCACTGGCAGATCCACAAGGGCTCGGCCGAGCATCAGCGGCTGGCCGAGGAGCGGAAGGAGCCGATGGAGGTCGCCATCGCGCTGGGCGGCGACCCCTGCGCGATCTACTCGGCCTCCGCGCCCTTGCCCCCCGGCATCGACGAGATGGTGTTCGCGGGCTGGCTGCGCGGCTCGGGCGTGCCGATGGTGCCGTGCAAGACGGTGCACGTGGACGTGCCCGCCGAGGCCGAGATCGTGCTGGAGGGCTGGGTGGATCCGGCCGAGCGGCGGCTCGAGGGCCCCTTCGGCGATCACACCGGGTACTACTCCCTGGCGCGCGACTATCCGGTCTTCCACCTGAAAGCGATCACGCGCCGGAGGAACCCGATCTACCCGACCACCATCGTGGGCCGCCCGCCCCAGGAGGACTACTGGCTCGGCAAGGCGACCGAGCGCATCTTCCTGCCTATCATCCGGATGATGCTGCCCGAGATCGTGGACATGAACATGCCCGCCGAGGGCGTCTTTCACAACCTCGTCATCGTGTCGATCAAGAAGCGCTACCCGGGCCACGCGCGCAAGGTCATGTACGCGCTCTGGGGCCTGGGTCTCATGATGCTGGCCAAGAACATCGTGGTGGTCTCCGATCACGTCAACGTGCACGATCTCTCCGAGGTCGCCTGGCGCGCCACCGGCAACATCGATCCCAAGCGCGACCTGGTCATCGTGGACGGCCCCATGGACGATCTGGACCACGCGGCTCTCCGTCACCGCTTCGGGGGCAAGCTCGGCGTGGACGCCACCGAGAAGACGGAGGCCGACGGCATCGAGCAGCCCTGGCCCGACGAGATCGTGATGAGCGAGGACATCCGCGCGCTCGTCACGCGGCGCTGGGCCGAGTACGGCCTGTAGCCCGGGGCCCGCCACCGTGCCCGCCGTCCGCCACTTCCTCGACGCGATCAGGTTCGAGCACACCGTCTTCGCCCTGCCCTTCGCCTACGTGGCCATGGTGCTGGCCGCCGACGGCTGGCCGGGCTGGCGCGTGCTGATCTGGGTGACGCTCGCGATGGTGGGCGCGCGCACGCTGGCGATGAGCGTGAACCGCCTGGCCGACCGGTTCATCGACGCGGCCAACCCGCGCACCGCCCGGCGCCACCTGCCCACCGGCCTCCTCACGGCCCCCCAGGTGGCCGCCGCGGCCCTGTGCTCGGCCGCGCTGCTGTTGCTGTCCTCGTGGATGCTGAACCCGCTCTGCCTGCTGCTCTCGCCGCTCGCGGTGCTGTTCCTCGTCGGCTACTCCTACACCAAGCGCTTCACCTGGCTCTCGCACTGGATCCTGGGCTTCACCGACGGCATCGCGGCGGCGGGCGGCTGGATCGCGGTGCGGGCGGCCTTCGATCCACCGGTCTACGTGCTCTGGTTCGCGCTCACCGTGTGGATCGCGGGCTTCGATCTCCTCTATGCCTGCCAGGACGTGGACTTCGACCGGCGCCAGGGGCTGCACTCGGTGCCCGCCCGCTTCGGCATCCCCGCCGCGCTCACCACCGCGCGGGTCTGCCACGTGTTGACCATCGCCGCCTTCGCGCTGCTGGGCTGGACGATGGGGCTCGGCCTGCTCTACTGGCTCGGCGTGCTGGTGGTGGCGGGGCTGCTGGTCTACGAGCACTCGCTGGTCTCGCCGGGCAATCTCTCGCGGCTCGATGTCGCCTTCTTCAACGTCAACGGCTACATCGCGGTGATCCTCTTCTTCTCGGTCCTGGGAGGCCGCCTGACGTGACCGAGACGCTCCACGGCGTCGAGAAGGCGCGCTTCGTGAGCGCGATGTTCTCGCGCATCGCCCGCCGCTACGACCTGATGAACGGCCTCATGACGCTCGGCATGCACCACAACTGGCGCCGGGTGGCCGCGCGTCAGACCATCGCCTCGCCCGACGGCCCCGTGCTCGACCTGGCCACCGGCACCGGCGACCTCGCCATCGATCTGGCGGAGGTCCACCCGCACCGCACGGTGGTCGCGGCCGACTTCTCGCTCGGCATGCTGGAAGTGGCGCGCGGCAAGCTGGACGGGCTCGAAGAGGCGCGCCGTGTCCGCCTGCTGGCCGCCGACGCGCTCGCCCTGCCCTTCGAGACGCGCACCTTCGCCTGCGTGACGAGCGCGTTCCTGCTGCGCAACCTGGCCGACCTCGAGCAGGGCCTGCGCGAGATGCAGCGGGTGAGCCGGCCGGGCGGGCGCGTCGTCGCGCTCGAGATCACCCAGATGCGCGCGCCCGGCTTCACCGCGCTGTTCCGCTTCTACTTCCATCATATAGTCCCCTGGATCGGCCAGCTCGTGGGGGGCGACCGCGAGGCGTACAGCTATCTGCCGCAGTCGGTGGACCGCTTCGTGACGCCGGGCGAGCTGGTGACGCTGATGGAAAAGGTCGGGCTACGGGGCGTGACGTACCGGCGACTCGGGCTGGGGACCGTCACCATCCACACCGGGATCGCGTAGGAGCGTCGCCTACCACTCGGGGCTGGAGTACTCCTCCCACACGCGACGCACGACGCGGATCTGCTGGGCGCGGCCGTCCTTCTGCTCGAGCGTGACGATGTCACCCGCGTAGAGCTGCTCGAGGTCGCGGGTGGTGCCCTCGTCGGTCACGACCACCGTCTCTCCGCAGTTCAGGTCGGTACAGACCTCGGCCTCGCCACGCACGCGCACGGTGCCGGCGGCCTTGTCCACGGAGACGATGCTGAAGCGGTTGTGCTTGAGGGAATCGGTCAGGCCGTAAGCCATGGCACCCTCCTTGTCCGAGTTGCGCTCTGTTATATCAAGGCCTCGGCCACCCAGCAAGACCTTCCGCAGGGCGGGCCATGCTAGTATTTTCCGGGACTTATGGAGCTGACCACCCCCCGAGGCCGCATCGCCGAGACCTTCTATTCCATCCAGGGCGAAGGCGCCACCGCCGGCCTGCCGGCCATCTTCGTGCGCCTGCAGGGCTGCACGGTCGGCTGCGGCTGGTGCGATACGAAGTATTCGTGGGACCCGGCGGCCGGCCGCGAGGTGGATCTCCCCGCACTCCTGGACGAGGTGGCGGCCTTCCCCTGCCGCCGCGTGGTCATCACGGGCGGCGAGCCGCTCGAGTCGCCGCTCTTCGTCCCGCTCGCCGCCGCGCTCGCCGCGCGCGGGTACCTCGTCGAGGTCGAGACCTCCGGCACCCGCGCGCCCGCCGTCGAGGCCGACGCGGGTATCCAGTGGAACGTCTCGGTGAAGCTGTCGGGCTCGGGCGTCCCCGAGAGCACCCGCATCAACCCGGCCGCGATCCGCGCCTTCCTCGCGCGGGGAGCCTGGTGGAAGCTCGTGGTGAGCGAGCCCGCCGAGATTGGCGAGGTGCTCCGGCTGGTTGCGCGCTTCGCGCTGCCGCGCGAGCGCGTGCTGCTGCAGCCGGAGGGCCTGCGGGCCGAGGAGCTGGCCGCGCGCACGCCCTGGCTGGTGGAGGCCTGCAAGACGCACGGCTTCCGCTTCTCGGCGCGGCTCCACATCCTGATCTGGGGCGCGAAGCGAGGCGTCTGATGCCGGCGCGCCGCGCGGTGGTCCTGCTCTCGGGCGGCCTCGACTCGGCGACCGCGTTCGCCGTGGCGCGGGCGGAGGGCTTCGACTGCTACGCGCTCTCCTTCGACTACGGCCAGCGGCACGAGCGCGAGCTCGAGTCCGCGCGCCGGCTGGCCGCCGCCCTCGGGGCCAAGGAGCACCTGGTGCTCCGCCTGGACCTACGCGCGATCGGCGGGTCGGCGCTGACCGCCGACGTGCCGGTGCCCAAGGGTCGCAGCCACGAGGCCATGGCAACCGGCATCCCGGTCACCTATGTCCCGGCGCGGAACACCATCTTCCTGAGCCACGCGCTGGCCTGGGCGGAGGTGCTCGAGTCGCAAGACATCTTCATCGGGGTAAATGCCCTGGATTATTCGGGATATCCAGATTGCCGGCCGGAATACATCGAAGCCTTCGAGGGCATGGCGAACCTCGCGACCAAGGCCGGGGTCGAGGGCCGGAGCCGCCTCACGATCCACACGCCGCTCATCCGCCTGACCAAGGCCCAGATCGTCCGGCGCGGGGCCGAGCTCGGTGTGGACTTCGGCCTCACCTGGTCCTGCTACGAGCCTCAGCCCGATGGCCGCGCCTGCGGCCTCTGCGACTCCTGCCTACTGCGGCGCAAGGGCTTCGCCGAGGCCGGCCTGCGCGACCCCGTGCCCGCCGCCCACTGAGGTCGCCCCCGAGCCCGTGTCCGAGCCTGCCGACGTCCTGAGCCGCTTCCCCCGCGAGCGGACCTGGCTGCTGCCCGCGCTGCACGCGCTCCAGCACCGCGATCGCTGGCTCTCGCCCGCGGTGCTTGAGGAGGCGGCGGATCATCTCCGCGTGCCGCGCAGCGAGGTGTACGGCGTCGCGACGCACTATCCCGAGTTCCGGCTTGCCCAGCCCGGCCGCCGCGTGGTGCGCGTCTGCGTGGGGCTCTCGTGCCGCGTCCGGGGCGGGCTCGACGTGCTGGCCGCCTGCGAGCGGCGCCTCGGTATCGCGGCGGGCGCGACGACCCCCGACGGCGCGGTCACGCTCGAGCGGCTCGACTGCGCGTTCGACTGCGCGATGGCGCCGGTGGTGGAGGTGGAGGGCGAGCATCGCGGGCGGGTCGAAGTGGGCGCGGTAGACGCCCTGCTCGCCGCGCCCCCTCACCCTGCCCTCTCCCCCTCCGGGGGCGAGGGTTCCCCAGAACTTCCTCTCCCTCCCGGGGACGGGGCGCCCCATCTCCCTCTCCCCTCTGGGGAGAGGGCCGGGGTGAGGGGCACGCACCTGCTCACCCTGGTCGTCGGCGCCGGCACCTGCGGCCTCTCGGTCGGCGCGGCCGACACGCTCCGCGCGCTGCGCGACGAGATCGCGCGCCACAAAGTCGCCGCCCGCGTCGTCGCCGGCGGCTGCAACGGCATGTGCTGGGCCGCGCCGGTGGTCACTGTGCTGCGCGGCGACGAGGCCCCGCGCGTCATCCCGCGCGTGACCGCCGGCCAGGCCGCGGCGCTGCTGGCCACGGTGGGCGCAGGGACAGCCCCCGAGCACGCCGACGTCGCCGCGTTCCTCACCGGCCAGCGGCGCGAGCTGATGAGCCGCTGCGGCATCACCGATCCCGGCGATATCGCCGACGCGATCCGTCGCGGCTCGTACGAGGCGCTCAAGCGCGTGCTGACCGAGGCGCAGCCCGAGCGCGTCATCGAGACCGTCAAGCGCGCGGGGCTGCGGGGCCGCGGCGGCGCCTACTTCCAGGCCGCGCTCAAGTGGGAAGGCGCGCGCCGCGCGGCCGGCCCCATCAAGTACCTGATCGTCAACGGCGAGGAGGGCGAGCCCGGCATCTTCAAGGACCGCCACCTCCTCGAGGGCGATCCTCACCGCCTCCTGGAAGGGGCGCTGCTGGCCGCCTACGCGGCGGGCGCTTCGCGCGTGATCCTCTACATCCACGGCGAGGCCCATCTGGCCGCGCGCCACGTCGAGCGCGCGCTGGACCAGGCGCGCGCGGCGGGCTTCGTGGGCGAGCGCGTGCTCGGCAGCGAGCTCTCGGTCGCGGTCGAGATCCGACGCGGGGCGGGCGGGTTCGTCCTGGGCGAGGAGACGGCGCTGATGGAGTCGCTCGAGGGCCGCCGCGCGATGCCGCGGCCGAAGCCGCCGTTCCCGACCGAGTCGGGCGTCTACGGCCGGCCCACCGTCATCAACAATGTTGAAACCCTGTTTGCCGTCCCGTTGATCCTCGGCCACGGCGCCGAGTGGTGGACGGGGCTCGGCCGCGGTCACGGCACCAAGGTGTTCGGCCTTTCCGGACACGTCGCGCGCCCCGGCGTGATCGAGGCCGAGCTCGGCCTGACGCTACGCGATCTGCTCGAGCGCATGGGCGGAGGCGCGCCGGACGCGCGGGCGGTGACGGCGGTGGCCCTCGGCGGGCCTTCGGGCATCCTCGTGCCACCGCGCCGCTTCGACGAGCCGCTGGTGCCCGGCGGCAACCCGAATCCCGGCACCGGGGGTGTCGCGGCCCTCCACGCCGGGGTTGGGGTGGCCGAGGCGGTGCGCGTGCTCCTCGACTTCAACACGCGCGAGTCCTGCGGCAAGTGCACGCCGTGCCGCGAGGGCACCGCGCGGCTGCGCGACATGCTCGGCGGCCGCGCGCCGGTGGACCGCCAGGCGGTGGCCGAGCTGGCCGACGTGGTGCGGGTGGCGTCGCTCTGCGGCCTCGGTCAGGCCGCGCCGCTGTCCATCCTCTCGGCGCTGAGCGAGTTCCCCGGGGAACTGTAGCACCACCCCTCACCCTGCCCTCTCCCCTGAGGGGAGAGGGTGCGTCACTTGACCCCTCGCCCCCGGAGGGGGAGAGAGCAGGGTGAGGGGGCGCCTACGGCAGGGCGCGGGCGGGGAGGCCGGTGTAGTCCGCGCGCGGGCGGATCAGACGGTTGTCGGCGTACTGCTCCATGATGTGCGCGCACCAACCGGCCACCCGGCCGACCGCGAAGATGGACGTGCAGAAGTCGGGCGGGATGCCGAGCGCGTCGTAGACCACCGCGGAGAAGAAGTCCACGTTCACGGGCAGGCTGGTCCGCGCCTTCATCGCGTCGTAGAGCCGCTCCGCCACCTCGAAGAGCTTGCCGCGCCCGGTGGCTTCCGCCATGGACTTGGCCATGCCCCGCAGCACCCGCGCCCGCGCGTCGTCCACCTTGTAGACGCGGTGGCCGAAGCCGGGCATGCGTGTCTTGGGATTGGCGCGATCCCGCTTGGAGAGCGCGGCGCGCGCGCCGATCCGCGCTTCCACGAAGGCCTCGGCAAGCGAAGGCTCGGCAATCTCGAGGAGCATGGCCAGCACGTCCTCGTTCGCGCCGCCGTGCCGCGGCCCCTTGAGCGTCGAGATGGCCGCCACGACCGCCGAGTGCAGGTCGGCCACCGTGGCCACCGCCACCCGCGCCGCGAAGGTGGAGGCGTTGAACTCGTGGTCGGCGTGCAGCGTGAGGATCACGTCCAGCACGCGCGCGACCTCCGCGGAGGGCTCCCGGCCGTCGAGCATGTAGAGGAAGTTCGCGGCGTGGGAGCCGTCGGGGCGCGCGGCCACCGGTTCGTGACCGGTGCGGATGCGCTGCCAGGCGGCGACGGTGGCCGGCACCAGGTTCATCAGCCGGTAGGCCTTGCGCAGGTTGGCGGCGGGCTCGTCGGAGCGGACGTCCGGATCGGCGGCGGCGGCCAGCGACACCGCGGTGCGCAGGGCGTCCAGGGGGTGGCACGCCCGCGGCAGCCGGCGCAGCAGGTCGAGGACAGGCGGCGGCAGGGGCCGCGTCTCCGCGAGCCGCGCGCCGAACTCCGCGCGCTCGGCCGCCGACGGCAGCTCCCCGAACCAGAGCAGCCGCGTGGTGTCCTCGAAGCTGGCCGCCCCGACCAGGTCCGCGACCTCGTAGCCGCGGTAGTAGAGGCGCCCGGCCTCCCCGTCCACCCGGCAGATCGCCGACCGCGCCGCGATGATGTCCTCGAGCCCGTCCTTGTACGCCGTCGCCATGGCCTTGTCCTCCCTGGTTGATTATAGTTGATTTAGATTGATTAGACCAGACGGAGCCTGACAATGGCGGACCGGGTGGCCGGGGGACTGCTAGCATGGGGTCATGATCGTGATTGACGGCGACGAGTATCTGACGGGCGACGAGGCGGCGGGCCTGCTCGGGGTGAAGCGCGAGACGCTCTATGCCTACGTGAGCCGCGGGATGCTGAAGAGCTACCGCCAGGGCATCAAGCGCCAGCGGCTCTACCGGCGCGCCGAGATCGAGCCCCTGCTCCGCCTCGCCCCCTCGTCCGCGGTCGATCCCGCCGCGGCGCCCGACCGGCGTGGCGCCCAGGCGGCGGAAGTGCCCCTCGCCGAGTCCTGGATCCGGGAGTAGGTCGGACCCTCAGTCCTGGAAGGCGGCCAGGGCCTCCTGGAGCCGCTCCGCCTCCGGGTCCTCCGCGTACACCGACCGGAGGAACCGCGCGCCGCACGGGCAGATGACCGCCAAACGAAACCCTCGGTCGATCGGCTTGGTGGCGCCGCGCAGCACGCCGCACTCGCGATGCGTCAGGACGAAGCCCCGCAGCTCGGCGTAGACACCCATGGTGCCCGGTAGAGTAACAAACCCCGGGGGTGGCGGCACAGGCCGGCGTGTAGAATAGGCTCGCATTCGGGACTGATGGGGTTCCGATGACCACCACCGTACACGTCACCGTCGACGAGTCTCCAGTCGAAGTGCCCGAGGGCGCCACGGTGCTGGATGCCGTGAATCGCCTCGGCATCTCGCTGCCCCAGCTCTGCAAGGATCCGGACCGCGCGCCGCTCGGCGCCTGTCGCACCTGTCTCGTCCACGTCGAAGGCCAGCGCGGGGTGCCGGCGGCCTGTCACCTGCCCGCGCGGGATGGGATGGTCGTCAGCACGGTCCACCCCGAGGCGGCGCGCGCGCGCCGAGCGGTGCTCGATCTGACGCTCTCCATGCTCACGCCCTCGGCGGCCCGCGACGGGTTCGGGCAGCTCGGCGCCGCCGCGGCCCGGCACGATCTGGCGCAACCCGGCCACGCGGCGCACCACCACTTCGAGACCGACGCGTCCAAGTCCTTCTTCGTGCTCGACCGGGAGGCGTGCATCCTCTGCGGCCGCTGCACGGTGGCCTGCGGCGACGTCCAGCACATCGGCGCCATCTCGCTGGCCGGCCGCGGTCACGACGCGCGCGTCGGCGTCTTCGGCGACGGCACCATGGCGTCCTCCGTCTGCACGTCCTGCGGGCAATGTGTGGCCACGTGTCCCACCGGCGCCCTCCGGCCCAAGGAAGAGCCGTCGCCCATCGTCCGCGAGGTCGAGACCACGTGCCCCTACTGCGGCGTGGGCTGCGGCATCACGCTCCGGGTGCGCGCCGACGGGCGGCTCTCCATCATGGCCGACGACGTGCCCGCCAACCGCTCGAGCCGCGGCACGCTCTGCGTGAAGGGCCGCTTCGCGACCGGCTTCGTGCATTCGCCCGACCGGATCACCACACCGCTGATCAAGCGCGACGGCCGCTGGCACGAGGCGAGCTGGGACGAGGCCCTCGACGCCGCCGCCGACGGGCTGGCCCGCAACCACGGCCACTTCGGGGCGCTCGCCTCGGCCAAGGCCACCAACGAGGACGGCTTCGTCATCCAGAAGCTCACCCGCGTGGTGATGGGCACCAACAACGTGGACCACTGCACGCGGCTCTGCCACTCGCCCTCGGTGGAGGCCATGCTGGTCTCGATGGGCTCGGGCGCCACCTCGAACTCCTACCAGGACTACGAGGACGCGGGCTGCCTCCTGGTGGTCGGCGCGGACGCCTCCGCCAACCACCCGGTCATCGCGATCCGCTTCCGTCACGCGGTGGCGCGCGGGGCGCGCCTCATCGTGGTGAACCCCAAGCGCGTGGAGCTCTGCGACCAGGCCGATCTCTGGATCCGCCAGCAGCCGGGCACCGACGTGGCCCTCTTCAACGCGATGGCGCGCGTGATCCTGGACGAGGGGCTCGCCGACCTCGCCTTCATCCGCTCGCGCACCGAGGGCTTCGACGACTGGGTTCGCTCGCTCGCCCCCTACACGCTCGAGTACGCCGAGGCGGTCACCGGGGTGGCGCGCGAGGACATCGCACGGGCCGCCCGCTGGTACGCGCGGCCGCCGTTCTCGGGCTCGTGTCTGATCTGGGGCATGGGCATCACCCAGCACATCAACGGCACCGCCAACGCCCACGCGGTGCTCAATCTCTCCCTGGCCGCCGGACAGATGGGCTTCCCGGGCTCCGGCATCTCGCCGCTCCGCGGCCAGAACAACGTGCAGGGTTGCGGCGACGCGGGCTGCATCCCGACCAACCTGCCCGGCTACGCGGGCTACGGTCCGGGCGACCTCGACCGCTTCGAGCGGGCCTGGGGCGTCCGGCCGCCCGGCGAGCAGGGCCTGGTCGTGACCGAGATGGTGGGGGGCTGCCTCGACGGGCGGGTGCGGGCGATGTACGTGGTCGGAGAGAACCCGCTGCTCTCGGAGCCCGACCTCCACCACGCCGAGAAGGCCATCCAGCAGCTCGACTTCCTCGTGGTGCAGGACCTCTTCATGCACGAGACCGCCGAGCACGCCCACGTGTTCCTGCCCGCCGCCGCCTTCGCCGAGAAGGACGGGACCTTCAC
>DASQAL010000285.1:0-12729 GCA_035635775.1 Candidatus Acidiferrum sp. | reverse complement strand
TGGTAGTAGGCCTCGCTCGCGGCCACCCGCGCCGCCGCCGCAGCGACGCCCAGCTCGGGGGCGTCCTTGGAGAGCGCCCAGGCGCCGTAGTAGGCGTTTGACCGCGCCAGCTCGATGCCGACGTACATGTCGGCCAGCTTGTGCTTGATGGCCTGGAACGAGGCGATCTGCCGCCCGAAGGCGAAGCGGCCGAGCGCATACTCGCGCGCCATGTCGAGCGCGGCCTGCGCGCCGCCGATTTGCTCGAAGGCCACCAGTACCGCCGCGCGGTCGAGCAGCCGCTCCACGAGTGGCCAGCCCTGGCCGGCCGCGCCCAGGGGCTCGGCCGCGGCGCCCTCGAGCACGATCCGCGCGTGCGAGCGGGTCGGGTCCACGGTGGCGAGGCTCGCGCGGGTGACCCCCGGGCCGGTGAGATCTACCAAATAGAGGCTGGCGTGGTTATCACCCTGCGCGGCGAGGACGATCGCGAAATCGGCGACGTCGCCGTCCATCACCGGGAGCTTGGTGCCGTGGAGGCGTGAGCTGTCGGCGCGCGTTGCGAGATTGGCCGGCGTTGTCACGTGCGGGCCCTCGGCCAGCGCGAGGCAGCCGATCGCCTCGCCCTGCGCGATGCGCGGCAGCCAGCGCTTCTTCTGCGCGTCCTTGCCCGCGATCCGCAGGGCCTCCGCGGCCAGGTAGATCGTGGAGGCGAACGGCGTGGGGGCCAGGCTCCGGCCCAGCTCCTCCGCGATCACGCAGAGCTCGAGGTAGCCGAAGCCGGCGCCGCCGTGGGTCTCGGGGATGGCGGTGCCCATCCAGCCCATCTCGCCCATGCCCTTCCAGAGATCCACGTCGTAGGGCGCGGCGCCCTCCAGGATGCGGCGGACGCGGGTCGAGGAGGCGTGCTCGCCGAGGAACTTCCGCGCCTGCTCCCGGAGCAATTTCTGGTCGGCCGAGAAGTCGAAGTTCATGGCGCGAGGATCATACGGCATCCGCGGGAGAGACACCAGCCGGCCGCCGCGATAGACTCTCCGTTACTGGTCGAGGAAGGATACCGTGACCTCGAGACCAGGTAGCTCCCCAGGGGCAGGAGGTATCCATGGAGCATGAGATCACCCGCCGCGTCTTCGTGATCCACGTCGGTACCGCCGCCGCCCTCCTCAGGGCCGGGGTTCCGGCCCGCGCCCAAACCGGTCCCGCACCCGTGCCGGGCAAGGACAAGCTCATCCTGCGGAGCCCGCGCCCGATCAATCTCGAGACACCGATGAAGGAGCTCGGGGCACCGATCACCCCGAACGACGTCTTTTTCGTCCGGAGCAACTACGACGGGGCCGAGATCGATCCTGCGCAGTACACGCTCAAGGTCGACGGCGATGTGGACAACCCACTCGCCCTCCGGCTCGACGATCTCCGGCGGATGGATCAGGTGACGCAGACCATCACGCTCGAATGCGCGGGCAACGGGCGCGGCTTCTACAGCCCCAAGGCCGCCGGCATCCAGTGGGAGACCGGGGCGGTGGGTACCGCCGTCTGGAAGGGTGTACGGCTGGCGGACGTCCTGCGCCTCGCGAAGCCGCGAGCCACCGCCTCCCACGTGGTGCCCAATGGGAACGACGTGCCGCCGACGCCCCAGGCCCCCGACTTCATCCGGAGCCACCCCGTCTGGAAGGCCATGGAGCCCCACACCATGATCGCCCTCGAGATGAACGGGCAGCCGCTCCCGCATCTCCATGGCGGCCCGGCGCGCCTGATCGTGCCGGGATGGATCGGCTCGGCGTCGATCAAGTGGCTGACCGAGCTCACGCTCGCCGATAAGGAGTGGGACGGGCCTTTCATGCAACGGAGCTACCGGTCGCCGCGGGCGGAGGACTCCAAGGACTCCTACTCGCTCCAGTCACTCGAGTGCAAGTCCCTGGTCATGAGCCCCCCCGACGGCACGCAGGTGCCGGCGGGCCCGCAGACCGTCTACGGCTATGCGTGGGCGGGGGAAGGGGTTGTGACCGGGGTGGACGTCTCGACCGACGGTGGCAAGACCTGGGCGGCGGCCTCGTTGACAGGCCCGGCGCATCGGTACGGCTGGCGTCGCTGGGAGCACCCCTGGGTGGCGCCGAACGGGGCGCAGACCATCATGGCCCGAGCCACGGACTCGCTCGGCCGCGTGCAGCCCGGCAGCCGGGCCCGTGACCCGCAAGGGTACCGCTGGAACGTGATCCACGCCGTGCGGGTGAATGTGGCGTAGTCCGCTGGCTCGGCTGGTGACCGCGTTGGCGCTGGGTGTCGGCGCGGGCTGGGCCTGGAGCGGGGGCGGAGCCCCGCATCCCCTGGCCGCTCAGGTCGTCAACCCGCTGCCCCTGGACCCGGATCAGCAGTTCGTGACCGGCCGCTGCGTCATCTGTCACAGCCTGGAGATGATTGCCCAGCAGCGCCAGACCCGGGACGAATGGGCGGTCATCGTGGATCGGATGATCACCTACGGCATGCCGATGGGACCCGGCGACCGGGAGCGGATGCTCACCTACCTCGTGAAGCACCTCGGACAGTGAGGCCCTTGCCCTGAGGCCCCGGTGTCGTCCACAATCTGCGCGGCGAACGATCAGGACCACTCACCTCAACACGGAGGCGGACATGCGGGCGACGGCGGCGGTGCTCTACGAGGTGAAGAAGCCGGTGGTGGTGGAGGACGTGGAGGTGCTGGAGCCGGGGCCGCACGAGGTGCTCGTGCGCTGGGCGGCCAACGGGGTCTGCCACAGCGATCTGCACGTGATCACCGGGGACTATCCGCATCCGCTGCCGGTGGTGCTGGGCCACGAGGCGGCCGGGGTGGTGGAGAAGATCGGGGCGGGGGTCGAGACGGTGAAGGTGGGCGATCACGTCTGCTCCAGCTATATCCCCTCGTGCGGGCGGTGCTCGTACTGCATCGGCGGCCAGCCCACCATGTGCGCGCTGCGCGACAAGCCGCGCTGGTTCATGCACGACGGTACCTCCCGCTTCCGCCGCAACGGCCAGCCGCTCCATCACTTCCTCCAGGTCGCGGGCTACGCGACCCACGCGGTGCTGCCCGAGCAGAGCGTGATCCCGATCCGCACCGACGCCCCGCTCGACGTGGTCTGCCTGGTGAGCTGCGGCGTGCTCGCGGGTGCCGGGCCGGTGTTCAACCGGGCCAAGGTGTCGCCGGGCGCCAGCGTGGCGGTCTGGGGGGCCGGGGGTGTCGGGCTCAACACGATCCAGGCCGCGCGCATGGTGGGCGCGGGCAAGATCATCGCGGTGGACGTGATGCGCCAGAAGCTCGCCTGGGCCGAGGAGTTCGGCGCGACCCATGTGGTGGACGCGTCCAAGGAGGATCCGGTGGCCGCGGTCCAGAAGCTCTCGGGAACCGGCGGCGTGGACTTCACCTTCGAGGTGGTGGGCACCCAGAAGACCATCGAGCAGGCCGTGCTCGCCACCCATCGCGGCGGCACCTGCGTGATCGTGGGCGTCTCGCCCGCGGGGACGCGGATCTCGCTCGATCCGTCGCTCTTCCTGCAACAGCGGGTGCTCACCGGCTCGTCCTTCGGGGGCGGGCACCAGCGCACGGACGTGCCGATGCTGATCGACCTCTACATGTCGGGCAAGTACAAGCTCGACGAGCTGATCAGCCGACGGCTGTCCCTGTCCGAGCTGAACGAGGGCTTCGACCTCATGCTGCAGGGCGAGGTGAAGCGGAGCGTGATCGTCTACTGAGGGATGCCTACGGACTCCGGCACGTCGCGGGGCGAGAGTCACTGCCTCCAGGGGGCCGAGTCGAGGAACGTGCTCAGCTCGACCAGCCCGACCTGGACTCGATCCACCGCCGCGGACACGTCGGTCAGTCGGCTCTCGCGTCCCATCGCCTCGAGGTCGGCCGCGGCCTGCCGCACCCCCGACGCCTTGAAATAGCTGACGGCTCCGGTCACCCCGTGCGCGACACGGAACAGCGTCGCGGAGTCGCCACTGGACGCCGCGGTCCGGAGCGCGGTGATCCAGCCGGGGACCTCCTCGGCGAAGGTGCCGGCCAGCTCATCGAGGAGCTCCCGGTCGCCGTCGACGCTCTCCAGCAAGGCCTGAAGGTCCAGGATGGGTTTTGGCTCAGTCATGAGGCGCGCCCGGCCTCGACGGGTCGAGGGATCCACCTCGCCAGGATCTCGGCGAGCTCGGTGGGCTTGATCGGCTTGGTCAGATAGTCGTCCATTCCGGCGGCCAGGCAGCGCTCGCGATCGGACGCCATCGCGCTCGCGGTGAGCGCGATGATCGGCACCCGGCGGCTCCGGCCGGACTCTGCCGCGCGGATCACGCTGGTGGCCTCGAACCCATCCATCACGGGCATCTGACAGTCCATCAGCACCGCGTCGTAGTCGGCGCGCGTCACGGCCTCGACGGCCTCGCGGCCGTTGTCCACGGCGTCGGCGACGTATCCGGCCTTCTCCAGCAGACGGGTGATCAGCTTCTTGTTCACCGCGTTGTCATCCGCCGCGAGCACCCGGCCTCGGCGGCCCGGGGCCGCCGGGAGCGCGCTCGGGGCGACCGCCCGTTCGTCGCGGCGCGGTGCGCCGGTCGTCGGTTCGAGGACGTCGCCGAGGGCTTCGAGGAGGCGCCGAGGCCTGACGGGCTTGGGCAGGCAGACCGAGATGCCCGCCTCCAGGGAAGCGGCGCTCAGGCTCGGCTCGAGCCACGATGTCAGGAGGATCATGGGAATGTCCCGGGAGCCCGCCTCGGCCCGGACCGCGTGGGCGACATCGAGTCCGCTCATCCCGGGCATCTGCATGTCCAGGAGGATCACGCGGTACGGATCATCGGACCCGGCCGCGGCCCGCACGCACGTCAACCCCGCCGGCCCTCCCTCCGCTTCGTCGACCCGGAGACCCCAGGTCTGGAGCTGGACGCGAAGAATCTGCCGATTCGTGGAGTTGTCGTCGATGATGAGGGCGCGCATCCGGTGCAGGGCCTTCGGCGAAGCGGACACCGCAGGCTTGACGGCGCCGGCGGCGTTCGTGAAGCGCACCGTGAACCAGAAGATGCTCCCGCGGCCCGCCTCGCTCTCCACTCCGATCTGCCCGCCCATCAGGTCGACGAGCCGGCGGGAGATGGCCAGCCCGAGGCCGGTTCCGCCGAAGCGTCGCGTGGTCGAGCTGTCGGCCTGGCTGAAGGCCTGGAACAGACGGGCTCGCGCCTCCGGCGGGATCCCGATCCCCGTGTCCCGGACTTCTATCCGCAGGACGAGGGCGTTGGTCTGCTCCTCCACCAGCCGTGCCGACACCACCACCTCGCCTTGCTCGGTGAACTTGATCGCGTTGCCGATCAGGTTGGTGAGGATCTGACGGAACCGCCCGGGATCGCCCTGGACCGCGTCGGGCACCGAAGGATCCACGCTGCTGAGCAGCTCCACGCCCTTGCCCTGGGCCCGCTCGGCGAGCAGCTCGACGACGTCCTGGACGGCGGACCGGAGGTCGAAGTCGATGCCCTCGAGGTCCAGCCGGCCGGCCTCGACCTTCGAGAAGTCGAGGATGTCGTTCAGGATGGTGAGGAGGGCGTTCGCGGAGCTCTGGACGGTGTCGACATACTCGCGCTGCTCCGGGCCCAGGTTCGTGTCCCGGAGGAGACCGGTCATCCCGATCACCCCGTTCATGGGGGTCCGGATCTCGTGGCTCATCATGGCGAGGAACTCGGCCTTCGCGCGCGCGCCGGCCTCGGCTTGCGCCCGGGCCTCCCGCAGCTCGGTGTCGCGGACCTGGACCTCGCTCAGCATCGCGTTGAAGCCGTCGACCAGGTCGCCAACTTCGTCGGCCGAGCGGCGCGGGGCGCGAATCTCGTAGTCGCCCTTCTGACGCACCCGCTCCATCACGCTGACCAGATCGAGCAGCGGCTTCGTGAGCACGCGGGCCAGCCAGAAGGAGAGGGCCACGCTCGCCCCGAGTGCGGCCAGGACCAGGACCCCCCCCCGGACGAGGCTCCGCTGCGCCTCGTCCTGGACCGCGCCGATCTGCGCCTCCATCGCGCGATGGGACTCGGCGATGAAGCTCGCGTAGACCTGGCTGGCCTTGTCGTGGTCCGCGTTGGCCAGCCGCATGAACCGCCGGGACACGCGCGGGCCCCCGCTCACGCGCTCGATCGCGATGGTGGCGGTGATGAGGTACGCGCGAACCTCGGTGACCAGCGTGGCGTGCAGGCGCGACTCCTCGGAGCCGAGTCGGAAGGTGGTGCCCAGCCCCTCGATCTCCTTGAGGATGTCCCGGACACTGTCGAGCAAGGGCAGGGCCTGCTCGTACACGGTCCCTTCCTCGAGGCCGTCCTGGGCGTCGGTCAGCAGGTTGTGGATCGCGGTGTGGTTGCGCGACAGCTTGTCGAACAGGATCGTGCTCTTGGCGTTCTGGGTGAGATCTCGAGAGAACTCTTCGCGCAGCCGGCTTTCGGATCTGAGAACGGCCAGGGCCGCGAAGGAGAGCACCAGGGAGACGACCAGGAAGATCGCCGGGAAGGTGAGAAACTTGGTCCGGAGGCGGTACCCCATGGCGTCGGGTGCGGCGGCGACCTAGTGGCGCTCGCCCGCCGCGGGTCCCTGCGCAGCCACGCCGGCTCGGCGCTTCCACGCCTCGCTCGAGACCTCGCCGACGTAGTCGAAGCCGCCCTCGGGTCGGGGCCGGAAGACATGGGCCTCGCCTTCCCGCTTGGGCCAGACGCCGGTGGCTTCCTTGAGGTTCAGGTGGTGGGCGACGAGCACCGTGTTGGTACCCCGGGCCGGTGGGGTCGCGAGCATCTGGCGCAGCGCCTGCACCTGCTGCCCCCGCTCCGCCTTGCCGACGCCGATCGCGAAGTAGAGCGCGTCGGAGACCTCGTGACGGCCGAAGGCGAGCGTCGCGGTGTCCACTGTCCGGCAATAGGGACTGCTCACGACCTTGCCCACCGGGATTCGAAGCGTCTTGAACGCCCCGCCGATCTCGGCGGCCATCCGGCGGCCGTCGGCCGAGAGGTTCCGCTGGGCCTCGCACCGGCCGAGCTTCGGATCAGTCGTATCCGCCTGTTCAGGAGTCGTCGTCGCGTGGTGGAAGTAGATGACGTAGCCACCACGCCGCAGCGCGTCGATCAGATCGCTCTCTTGAAGGATCGCGCCTGGGGTCGTCTGCTGAGCGGAGGTCGGTGTCGCCGCGAAGCCCATGGCGACGAGGAGCCCGAAGCCGAGAACTGACTGGTATCGGGTTCTACTCATGAGGACACTCCCATCTTTGGTCTCGGTGGCTGGTCCTGGTGCACATCCCAATCGTACGCCAAATGCAATTAATGCAAAAAACAGTAAGATAGAGCGTATGAAGGCAGACCGGAAGCGGGACGACCTCACGCTGATCACAACCGGGGAGGCCGCAAGCCATTGCCGGGTCTCGCTTCAGGCGCTGCGGCGGTGGATCCGGGATGGCCGGCTCAAGGCCTTCCAGACTCCGGGAGGACACGCCCGGATCGAGGTCGCCGAGTTCCGGCGCTTTCTCAAGGAATGCGGGATGCCTCCGTATCCGGCGGGGGAGGAGCTCCCGACACCCCGGGTCCTAGTGGTGGAGGACGATGCCGACATTCTTCAGATCCTCACGAGCCTGCTCGCCGGTCGGCCGCAGCGGCTCGTGGTGGAGACCGCGGTGGACGGCTACGACGCGCTGATCAAGGTGGGTACGTTCAGGCCTGCGTTCCTCATCTTGGACGTGGTGATGCCGAAGCTGGATGGCCTCGAAGTCTGCCGCCGCCTCAAGGCGGGGCCGGAGACGCGAGACATCAGGATCCTCGCAGTCACGGGACACGCGGGCATGGCGGAGCGGGTGGTGGCGGCGGGAGCGGACGCGTGCATCGCCAAGCCGTTCGACTTCGACGTGCTGAGCAAGGAGCTGGAGCTGTTCCTCGGCTCCCCCCGGCGGGAGCAGGCCATTCGGAGGCCCAGGTGAGGATCCTCGTCGCGGATGACGACCCCGTCGGGCGCCGCGTGTTGGAGAGCGCGCTCGGCAAGTCGGGACACGACGTGCTCGTGGTGCCGGACGGAGCCGAGGCGTGGCGCGTGCTGGCCGCTCCGGACCCGCCCGCCCTCGCGATCTTGGACTGGATGATGCCGGGGCTGACCGGCATCGAGGTGTGCCGGAAGGCGCGCGAGACGGCGTGGGCGGTCGAGCCCTATCTGATCGTGCTGACTTCCCGGGGTGCGTCCGCGGATGTCGTGACGGCGCTTCAGGCGGGCGCCAGCGACTACATCACTAAGCCGTTCGAGATCGAGGAGCTTCGGGCCCGCGTCTCCGTTGGAGAGCGAGTCGTGACGCTCCAGCAGCAGCTGAGCGATCGGGTCCGGGCGCTCGAAGAGGCGTTCGCGCACGTGCATCAGCTCCAGGGGCTGATTCCGATCTGCGCGTGGTGCGGACAGGTCCGCAATGACGGAAATTTCTGGGAACAGGTCTCCAGCTATCTGGAGAAGCGCTCCGGGCTTCAGTTCACCCACGCCATCTGCCCGCCCTGCCGGGAGAAGGAATCGTCCCGGATCAAGCACACTCGGCCGCGGCGCCCTTGATCGGCCGGCCGGCGGGCTGAGCCGAACGGAATACTTAGCGGGGATCGATCGGGGTCGCCATCGGAGCGCGCGCCTCGATGGCGGCGGCCGCCTCGAGACAGAGATCCTCCCGGAATCGGCCGGCCGTGATCTGCACGCCCATCGGCAGGCCGTCCGCGACGCCGGTGGGCACCGACACCGCGGGCAGCCCCAGCACCGGCACCGCGAGCTGCATGATCTGGGCGCGCATGATCCGCCGAGTCGTGTCGGCGTCCACCAGGTCGAGATCGACGGGGAACGCCGGCTCGTTCGAGACCGGGGTCACGATCGGGTGGACGACGTTGTCGAGATCTTTTCTGACGACAACCGCACGTTGTTCTGGCGTGGGCATGTGGCCTCCTGGTCTCGACGCCTAGCGGGAGACTTCCTCGCGTCGCAGGCGGATGGGATGGAGCGCGGGGGGCGGGGCGGGGGGGGGCGGGAGGCTGGGCGCGTAGAACGAGGCCTCCTGGGCGCCGCGCAGGCACTGGCGCGTGAACTCGATCAGGTGGTGGCTGACCACCGCCGCCTGGATCATCTCCTCGACCTGCCCGGCCCGGAGGGCGGGGCCGGTGACGCGCCAGAATGTTGCGCGATAGTCGCCGCGGATGCCGATTCGCCAGACGATGCGCCCGAGCAGGGCCAGGCCGGACACGACGTTGCGCCAGGACGCGCGGTGCCGGCTCCGTGGGTAGGGCGGGCGCTTCGCGAAGGTGTGGGCGAGGTTGTGGGCGAAGCGCCGATAGATCGCCTCCGGCGCGTAGGCGGCCGCGATGCAGCGCCGCCACATGTCGAGCACGGTCTGCTCCGGCAGCCGGAAGACCACGTTGGACTCGCGCCCGCCGTCGGGCAGGATGCGCCCCTCCGCGGCCAGCCGGTCCCACAGCGGGGTCCTGGGCAGGGCGTAGAGGAGGTTGATGGTGAGCATCGGGATCTGCGAAGCCTCGATGAACTCGATCAGGTGACCCGCGGTCGCCTCGGTGTCGGTGTCGAGCCCCAGGATGATGCCGGAGACCACCTCGAGCCCGTAGTCGTTCAGCTTGGCGACGGCGTCCAGGATCGGCATGCGGAGGTTCTGCTCCTTGGACATCGAGCGGAGCGCCTCGGGCTCCGGCGTCTCGATCCCGCAGAACACCACGTTGAAGCCGGCGTCGCGCATCAGCGCGAGCACGCGGTCGTTCTTCGCGATGTTCAGCGTGGCCTCGCACGCGAAGCGCACCGGGAACCGGTGGCACCGCTGCCACTCGACCAGGTGGGGCAGCAGCTCGAGCGCGGCCTTCTGGTTCGCGATGAAGTTGTCGTCCACGAAGTAGATGGCGACCGCGCCGCCCGCCACCAGCGCGTCCAGCTCGGCCAGCACCTGCGCGGCGCTCTTGAGCCGGGGATTGCGCCCGTAGAGCGCGGGGATATCGCAGAACTCGCACGTGTAGGGGCAGCCGCTCGAGAACTGGATGCTCGAGATGAAGTACTGGCGCAGCGCGATCAGGTGGTAGGCGGGGAGCGGAAAGTCGGTGAGGGGTAGGCGCGTCCCGGTGTCGAAGCGGAGCTGCCCCTCCGGCCGCCCGGTGTGCTCGTCGAGCCACGCGATGATCGCGTCGGTCGAGTCGCCCATCTCCCCCACCTGGACGAGATCAGCCCCCGGGTAGTGCTCCGGGCAGCCCGACACCGACGGGCCGCCCAGCACCACCGGCTTGCCCAGGCGGTGGGCGCGCGCGATCACGTCCTCGATGAAGGGGCGCTGCACGTGCATGCCGGAGAGGAAGATCGCGTCGGCCCAGGCGAGCTCTTCCGCGGTCGCCTCCCGCGCGTTCTCGTCCACGAAGCGCACCTCCCACGACTCCGGCAGATAGGCCGCGATCACCAGCAGCCCCTGGGGCGGCATGAAGGCGCGGATCCGCCCGCCGAAGAGCGGGTAGGAGTAGTGAAAGGTGCCGAAGGAGGGCGCGTAGCGCGGGGAGACGCAGAGGATGTGCCGGCGGTTCCGGGGCGCGTAGCGGGTGCGCATCAGGCGTGGGGCGCGGGCCGGAACGAAGACGGCAGCGCGGCCGGTCCGCTCAGGCGCCGCTCGGCACGCCGGAAGGCTGCTCGACGTCGAGCGTGGTGACCCGGCGGAGCTCCCGGCGGTACTTCGCGTCGTCGAACGGGCGCGCCCGGTGCATGGTGGCGCGGTTGTCCCAGATCACGAGATCGCCCCCGCGCCACTGGTGGCGGTAGACGAACTCGGGCCGGGTCGCGTGCTCGATGAGGTCGCGCAACAGCAGGCGGCCCTCGGGCACCGGCCAGTCGATGATCCGCGAAGCGTGGGAGGCCACGTAGAGCGAGCGGCGCTTCGAGCGCGGGATCGTCCGGACGAGGGGGTGGATCGCGCCCTTGAGCGCGTCCTGCTCGCTCTCCGAGAACTCGAAGCCCAGGGTCTGCCGGGAGTAGGCAATCGAGTGGTGCACGCGCAGCCCCTCGAGGCGCGCCTTCTCGTCTTCCGGGAGAGCGTCGTAGGCCGCGCGCATGTCCGCGTACTCGGTGTCCGCGTCCACCGGCGGGACGACCTTGGCCGAGAGCATCGAGTAGCGCCCGGCCGGGTCCTGGAAGGAAGCGTCGGTGTGCCAGAGCCGGTTGCCGAGGCCGTACATGCGCCGGCGGTTGTCGGACTTCATGATCTCGCCGTTCTCGTCGAGATTCGAGATGTCGCCGAGCGCCTCGTTGCCGAGCCGGTTCTTCTGCAGCGCGCTGATGCCGAGCTTGGTGTGGAGCACCCCGTCCAGGCGCTCGGCGAAGGCGAGCTGCTCGGCGTCGGTGAAGGGCTGGTCGCGGAAGACGAGGACCGCGTACTCGTCCATGCCCCCGCGGATCGCGGCGAGCGTCTCCGGGTCGTGGACCCGTCGGAGATCCACCGGGCTGACCTCGCCGGCGAAGTGCGGGTGAAGCTTGCGGAATGTCAGGGCCATGACACGCCTCCCGCCAGAGAATCTAGGCCGACCGGGCCGAGGAGTCAAGCAAACGTCCACGCGCGGGCGGCCCCGTCGACAAGCCGCGCGGGCGCGTGCCAAGATGCGCGGCGGGAGGCAATTCTCACATGAGGGTTGGCACATGAACGTCGGATTCATCGGACTGGGCATCATGGGCGCGAGCATGGCGGCCAATCTGCAGGCGGCCGGTCACGCGCTTTCCGTGCACGACGTGCGGAAGGCGGTGGCCGCTCCGCATCTGGCCGCGGGGGCGGTCTGGAAGGACACCCCGCGCGCGGTGGCGGAGGCCGCGGAGGTGGTGTTCACCTCGCTGCCCGGCCCGCCCGAGGTCGAGCAGGTGGCCGCCGGCCCGGACGGCCTGCTCCACGGGGTCCGCGCGGGCTCGGCGCTCTTCGATCTGTCCACCAACGCCCCCGGGCTGGTGCGGCGGCTCGACGGCCTCTTCGCGGCGCGCGGGGCCCACGTGCTCGACGCGCCGGTGAGCGGCGGCCCGGTGGGCGCGAAGACGCGGCGGCTCGCCATCTGGGTGGGCGGCGAGCGCGCGGTGTACGAGCGATACCGGCCGCTGCTCGAGGCGATGGGCGACCAGCCCTACTACGTGGGCCCGGTGGGGGCGGGCGCGGTGGCCAAGCTCGTGCACAACTGCGCCAGCTTCACGATCCGCGCGGTGCTGGCCGAGGTGTTCTCGATGGGCGTGAAGGCGGGCGTGGCCCCGGATCTGCTCTGGCGGGCGGTCCGCCAGGGCAATAGCGGCCGCCGCCGCACCTTCGACGGGCTGGCCGAGAAGTTCCTGCCCGGGGAGTTCGAGCCGCCGTCCTTCGCGCTGCGACTCGGGCACAAGGACGTCTCGCTGGCCACCGCGCTGGGCCGCGAGTACGGCGTGCCGATGCGCCTGGCCAATCTCGCGCTCGAGGAGATCACCGAGGCCCTCGGGCGCGGCTGGGGCGACCGGGACTCGAGCAGCTTCATGCTGCTGGAGGAGGAGCGCGCGGGCGTCCACATCAAGGTGCCGCGCGAGCGGCTCCAGCAGATCTTCGAGCAAGACGGGCGGTGACCCGCGGGCAGTGGACCGGTCCACGGTCGAGCGCGGGCTTCGAGGCTGTGAAGGAATCGGGCGGGGTGCCGGCGGTGGCCCCGTCCGAAACATCGGACGGCCGGGAGCGGGGCCCTCGCTCCCACCTGGCGCTCGCTCGCCAGTCCGCGGCGGCCGGCTTACGGTGT
>DASQAL010000284.1:0-5194 GCA_035635775.1 Candidatus Acidiferrum sp. | reverse complement strand
CTCACGAGCGGGATCCAGTCGCTCGACGACCGCGAGATCGCGCGCTGGCTCGAGCGCATCGAGGCCGGCACCCTCTACGTCAACCGCCACATCACCGGGGCCATCGTGGGCCGCCAGACCTTCGGCGGCTGGAAAGCCTCCTCGGTCGGCCCGGGCGCCAAGGCCGGCGGGCCGAACTACGTGCTCCAGCTCTGCCGCGCGCGTCAGGTGGCGCCGTCGGTTGAGGAGCCCGCGATGCTGCAAGCGGCTGCGGACAGCTACGAGCGCGCTTGGCGGGAGCATTTCTCCCAGGTGTACGAGCCGATCCGTCTGCTCGGCGAGCGCAACGTGTTCCGGTATCGACCGTGCCGGCGCGTGCTCGTGCGGGGCGAGGCGGCCACCGCGGCCGGCCGGCTCGCGCTCTCGCTGGTCCTGCTCGCCACGCGCGCGTGCGGGGCGCCGGTGACGGTGAGCCTGTCGGCGGGCGAGCCCGGCCTGTGGCTCGCGGAGGCGGATGACGGGGGCGCGGTCGCCGAGACCGAGGCGGAGCTGATCGCGCGCCTCGGCGCCGGGGGCTTCGAGCGACTGCGCGCGCTGGTGCCCATCTCTCATGCACTCAGGGCCGCGGCCCACTCGGCGGGGATGGCGGTGCTCGACGCGCCCGTCCTGGCGGCCGGCCGGCTCGAGCTGCGCCACTACCTGCGCGAGCAGACTGTCTCGCACCTCGTGCACCGTTACGGGTCGGTGCCCCTCGAGCCCCTCACCCTGCCCTCTCCCCAGAGGGGAGAGGGGGACAGCTAGAGGACCTGCCCTCTTCGGGGGAGGCGGGAGAGCTGGGGGCTTCTCCCTCTCCCCCTTGGGGAGAGGGTAGGGTGAGGGGGAGCTACAGGACCAGCTCGCGGGCCACCCCGCGCATGTCCATCTCGTAGTCGAGTCCCTGGATCGGTGGGCGGCTCGGATACCAGTGCACGCCGTGGATGGCGGCGGCGCCCGCCGGCTTCAGGACCTCGTCCAGCACGAGGGTGTGGATGGGCTGGGCGGTGTAGATGTCGATCGCGGTGACGCGGCGCCAGTCGCCGCCGAGCGTGCGCAGCCGATCCTGCATGATGGCCATCACGAAGCGCGCCTTCTCGCGCATCCCGTCCGGCGAGGTGTCGCCGTGGCGCACGATGCCCTCCGGCCCCTGCGCGCGATCCCGGAGCTCGCCCGCGCCCGCCACGATGAAGGTGGGCTCGGGCGTGGCGCCCGGCTGCGTGTAGGAGAAGGCGTAGAGCGAAGGCTCCGCCGGCGCCGCCGCGACCGGGGCCACGTTGGTCCGCGGGATCGGGTTGTCGTCGCCCACCAGGATGTCCCACTCGGCCAGGAGCTTGCGGTAGCCCTCGTTGAAGGTGCCGAAGCCGTCGAAGGTGAAGGGCGCCGGGCTCCGCAGCTCGATCCCGCAGAGCGCGGTTCTCGGGCGCTTCACCTCGCGGAGGTGCTGCTCGATGCGGGCGAAGCCGTCGCGCCAGGGCAGAAGCGCGGCGAGCGTCACGTGCACGATCTCGTGGCCCGGCCCGGCCACCGTACCGCACGAAAACGCGCTGATGCCGGGCATGTAGCGATAGTCGCCGGTTGGATGGTCACGAAGCATGGGGCGTCCTCTCGATCAGGAAGTTGCCGGCCTCGAAGGCCACGGGCGGCGCGGCGGGGTCGAAGGACACGCCGATCGGGTCACGGCCCCCGGCCAGCGCGTCGAGCTGCTGCTTGAGCTGGCGGCGCACCAGGGCCACGCCGCGGTCGCTCGAGACCAGGTTCTCCTCGGAGTGCGACGTGATGGGTCCCTGGCCGACCTGCGCCTCGTAGTCGCCGGGGAAGTCGCGGTGCTCGGCGGCCGTCAGCTCCTCCCAGAGCTTGCCGTTGAGCCGCGAGCGCACGCTCGCGATCTCTCCGGCCTTCCGCACGCGCCCCGCGGTGTAGATACGGAAGCTCGTGTCGTCGAGCGGGAGCACCCAGCCGATCGTCTCCACACGCGCGTACTGTGCCACGCGCGGATTGGGGATGACCCGGAGGGTCGGCAGCACCGCCTCGCTGATCCGGTGCAGCACGGTGCCGTCGGGCAGGCGCCGGTCGGAGATCGCCTTCACGCCTCGGTCGGTCAGCTCCCAGGTGACCTCCGGCATCAGGCCCATCGGCGCGGTGAATTGCGGCCCGCTGAACGAGCCGTGCAGGATCGGGACGTGGAGCGTGTCCATCAGGTTCTCGTAGTGCTGGAGCCAGTTTCAGGGGATGACGGCGGGGCCGCCCCCGCCCACGCTGCTGTCGTCGGCCTCCAGGAACTCGCCCGGGTCGAGCGTCTCGAGGGCCTCGTAGCGGGGCAGCACGGGCTTGCGCGCGCGCGGGCCCATGTAGGCGAAGATCAGGCCGTAGCGCTCCTGCACCGGATACCAGGGCTGGCGCATCCGCTCGCGCTGCGGGCCGCCGTCGGGCTCGCAGGGCTGCTCGAGGCAGTGGCCTTCCACGTCGAAGAGCCAGCCGTGGTAGCAGCAGCGGATACCGCGGTCTTCCACCCGGCCGTAGTGGAGCGTGGTCCCGCGATGCGCGCAGCGGGCGGTCACGAGGCCGGGGCGCCCCCGCCGGTCGCGGAAGAGCACGAGGTCCTCGCCCAGCCCGCGCAGCGCCTTCGGCGTGTCGGTGGCGTCGCCGACCAGGCCGACCGGGTGCCAGTAGCGGCGCAGCAGCTCGCCCATCGGCGTGCCCGGGCCCACCAGGGTCAGCTCGCGCATGGACGTGGGTTGGGGCCGGCCGTAGCCGGTGCCGCTGTCGCTCATGGCCGGCATCCTACACCGACCGCCCAACAGGGGTCAGGTCTTGAATTACGACATTCGCCGCCCGAGACCAGGGCCAGCGCATTGAAAATGTCGTAATTCAAGACCTGACCCCGGACTCACCGCGAGAGCAGGCCCACGCCCAGCACGATCAGGACCACGCCCGCGACGATCCGCCAGCCCAGCTTGCTCTTCTCGCTCGGGATGAGATAGGCGAGCCCCAGCACGAACAGCGGCGCGGTGCCGGCCAGCGGAATCACCACGCTGACGTCGCCGAAGCCCAATGCCAAGAGCAGGAGGAAGACGCCGCCATTCTCCGCGATGCCGCCCCCGATGAAGTAGAGCAGGCTCCGCCGGCTGCAGCGCAGCGAGCCGAGGTTCCCCGAGGCGGCCACGAACGCGGTCACCGCGATCAGGGCCGCGGTGACGTTGATCGTGGCGCCGAGGAGCGGCCCCGCCGATGCCAGGCCGAGCTTGCGCAGGATCTGGACCGTGCCGAAGCACGAGGCCGCGATGAATGGATACGAGAGATCCCGCACACGAAACCCGATGTATCGTCCGCTCAACGATAACAAGATGGTGCCCGCGACGATGACCAGCGTGCCCCCGACGATGGGCCCGGTCACCCGCTCGCCCAGGAGCAGGATGGCCAGCCCGCTGGCCACCAGCGGGGTCATATTGTTGACCGCGGAGGCCACCGGCGCGCCGACCTTCTGGATGGCGAAGACGCGGAAGAGCCGGCCGCCGGTGGTGCCGATCAGGCCCGAGAGGGCGAAGTACGGGACCGCCCGCCACGTGAACTCTTCGATCGGGACGAGCCACGCGGCGGCCGACCACGCGGCGACCGCGCCGACCACCACGTTGATCCAGGCGCCGGCGTAGAAGGTCGAGCCCCGCAGCCCGCGCTGGATGAGGATGGTCGCCGACGCGGTGCACAGGGCACTCGACAGCGCCATCAGGTGTGGCGTGGGCAGCAACGCGGCTCGCTCGACGGATCAGCCGATTTCGGCGCGGAGGCGGTCGTGCAGCGTGGCCAGCTGCTCCGTCATCGCCGCGACGGAGCGCGCGCCGGCCTGGAAGATCGCGGTGGCGTTCAGCGCGACCCAGCCGAAGCCCATGGCTTTCAGCGCGGCGACCCGGGCCACCACCGCGTCGTGGTCGGCGTAGAAGGTCTTGCCCGCCGCGTCGCGGGGCGGCGGGGCGACCATGCTCTGGAGCCCGATGGCGCCGGGATCGCGCCCGGCCGCCTCGGCGTGGCGGTGGATCGCCTCGATGGCCTGCCGCGCGTCGGCCGCGTCGGTGACCCGGCTCGCCAGCCAGCCGTCGCCGAGGCGGCCCACGCGCCGGAAGGCCGCCTCCGAGTAGCCGCCGATCCAGAGGGGCAGGCGCCCGCCCTGCGGCGGCTTGGGCTCCATCGCCATGGACACCGTGGGATAGTGCGCGCTCGTGAAGCTCACCTCGGCGTCGGTCCAGTAGGCGCGCAGCAGGCGGATGGCCTCGTCCATGCGCGCGCCGCGCGTCCGGTAGGGCTCGCCGAGGGCCTCGTACTCCGACTCCTGCCAGCCGACGCCCACGCCGAGCCGCACCCGGCCGCCCGACAGCGTGTCGAGCGTGCTCACCTGCTTGGCCACCAGCGCGGGCTGGCGCTGCGGCAGCACGAGCACCTCGGTGCCGAGGGTGACGCGGGTGGTGACGGCCGCGATGTAGGAGAGCGCCATCAGGGGCTCGAGGATCGGCATCGCCGGGTTGTAGGGGCCGCGGGGGCGGCCCTCGATCGGGACCCCCATGACCACGTGGTCGAAGATGTCGATGTGGTCGTAGCCGATCCGCTCGATCGCGCGGGCGAGCTCGGCCACCGCGGCCGGGCCCTCCCGGTAGGACACGCTCGGAAACTCGACGGAGAGCTTCATGAGTCCTTTCTCTAGCCCGCACTATTCATGAACGCGTGCTCCGCGTCCGATGCGCCCCCTCACCCTGTCCCTCTCCCCCTCCGGGGGCGAGGGGATCGAAACGACACCCTCTCCCTCGGCGAGGTAGAGGGTCGGGGTGAGGGTGGCGCATGTGTTCACGCATAGTGCGGGCTAACGCCACTCGTCGACCGAGAGCGTGGTCTGGTACGCGCAGCCCATGATGCGCCAGTAGCCGTTGGTCTCGCCCCCGACGACCACCACGTGGATGTCCTCGCGACGGAACATCGCGATCAGCGCCTCGGGCGCCGCCGCGAGCTTGGACGCCCACGGCTCCTCGCCGAAGGTGGCGCGGGGATAGAGGTAGTTCTGGACGAGCTGGTAGTCCCAGTACTCGCCGGCCGGCATCCGCGCATTGTCGTAGAGCCAGTCGATGAGCGCATCCTTTTTCAGGAACCCGCCCCGGTCCACGAACTGCCGCGCGGTGATGGGATCCAGCAGGAG
>DASQAL010000283.1:0-6354 GCA_035635775.1 Candidatus Acidiferrum sp. | reverse complement strand
CACCAGCGAGACGAGGCTCATCACCACCTCCCCACGCTGGTTGCTGATCCGGCTCTCGATCTTGACGGTACCCCGGTCGGGGCGGCTCCGGGACTCGATCTTCTCGCGGATCTCCGACTCCATGGAGAGCACGTCGCCCGGGCGCACCGGCCGGAGCCACTTGAGGTCGTCGAAGCCCATGGCCCCGGAGGTGGCGTGCACGGGCGTCATGTGCTCGACCACCATCCGGATGAACATGGCTCCGGTGTGCCAGCCGCTCGCGATGAGCCCGCCGAACATGCTGGCCCGCGCCGCCTCCTCGTCGAGATGGAAGGGCTGCGGGTCGAACTGCCGGGCGTACTCGACGATCTCTTCCCGGGTGACTTCATAGCGCCCGAAGCGCATGACGTCGCCGACCTGCACGTCCTCGAAGTACTTCACGCCGCGCCCGCCGGACGCCGCTCGTACATCGTGATCCCCACTACCGCCACCACGACTTCGCCGTGCTGATTGATCAGTTCGTTCCGGCGGCGGGTGAATCCGATCGGCTTGCTCCGCGAGGGCCACGTCTCGAGCACCTCGGTGCGCCCGGTCAGCACGTCGCCCGGCCGCACCGGCTTGAGCCACCGGCAGGAGTCGAGGCCGGGGGACCCGGTGGCCGCCGCCCCGTCGCGCCGGGCCGCGTCCACCGAGAGGCGCATCAGGAGGGCGCAGGTATGCCACCCGCTCGCGATGAGGCCGCCGAAGATGCTCCGCCGCGCCGCCTCGGGGTCAACGTGAAACGGCTGCGGATCGTACTTCCGGGCGAAGGCGAGCACCTCCGCCTCGGTGATCGCGCAGGAGCCGAGCTCGATGACCTCCCCGACCTTGAAGTCCTCCCAGTACTTCACTATCGCAGCTCGAACTCGAAGGTGCTGACCACCCGGATGCGCTTCATCGGCGTGCTCGTCGGGCTGAACGGCCCCGACTCGTCGTTGCCGTCCATGCCGAAGATCTGGATCGAGCCCTGATTGGCGGAGCGGATGCCGCCCACCTGCGCCCCCGAGTCGGCCGCGAACTGCTGGGCGGTGGCGCGGGCGTTCTTGGTGGCGTCGGCCAGGAGCTGCGGCCGCAGGTCGTTGAACTTGGAGACCACGTAGCGCGGGTTGGCCGCGCCCTCGCGCTCGCCGTCCAGGACCACGCCCGCCTTGAGCAGCTCCTCGGTGACACCGAGCGCGGTCCGCACCAGGTCCACGTTGGGGGTCTTCACGACCACCGAGGTGGTCACCACGTAGCGGAACCGGTCGGCAGCCTGCGGCTGGCCGTACTCCCGGGCGAGCTTGTCCACCGTGCGAGTGGGCTGCCGCTCGATCTCCGTCTCCGCGAAACCCTGCTTGCGCAGGAAGGCCACCGCCGCGTCGCGGTCCGCGCTGATGCGGGCGTGCGCGTCCTGGAGGCTCTCGCTGGCCCGGCGCAGGCCGAGCGTCCAGACCGCCTGATCCGCCTTGACCTCCCGCTCCACCAGCCCCTTGACCGTGACTATTCGAACGTCTGATCTGAAGCGCGCGGCGCCCTTGCCGACGAAGTAGCCGCCGAGCGCCAGGCCCAGCACCAGGCAGAGCCCCACGATGACCGCGGGCAGCACCGCCGACCGATTGTCCCCCGACCGATTGTCCCCCGACTGATGGTCCATGGACGCCATATGCTCCTCCCGGGCCGCGTCAGCCGCGACGGCTGCCCGCCCGCAGTATCAGAAGGGTCACGACCCCCGCCACCAGTCCCCAGAACGCCGAGCCGACGCCCGAGAGGGTCACCCCGGACGCGGTCACCAGGAACGTGACGAGCGCCGGCTCGCGTTGATTCTCGTCGCGGAGCGCCGTGGCCAGCCCATTGCCGATGGTGGCGAAGAGGGCCAGCCCCGCGACCGCGGCGATCAGCTCGGGCGGGAAGGCCGCGAAGAGTCCGACTACAGTAGCCCCGAAGAGGCCGACGACCATATAGAAGCCGCCGGCGGCCATGGCCGCCACGTAGCGGCGCCGTGGATCCTCGTGCGCCTCCGGGCCCATGCAGATGGCGGCGGTGATGGCGGCCAGGTTCAGCGCGAAGCCGCCGAAGGGCGCGAGCACGAGGTTGGCCAGCCCGGTCCAGCCGATCAGCGGCGAGATCGGCACCGCGTAGCCGGAGGCGCGGATCACCGCCACGCCGGGCACGTTCTGGGACGCCATGGTCACGATGAAGAGCGGCAGGGCCACCCCGATCAGCGCGCCGGCGGTGAAGCGCGGGGTCACCCAGACCGGCGCGGCCAGCGCCAGCCGCGTCTCGTCGACGCGCAGCAGGCCCTGGCCGGCGGCCACCGCCACGCCCACCGCCAGCGCCGCGATCACCGCGTAGCGCGGAGCCAGCCGGCGCGCCACCAGGTAGGCCGCGAACATGCCGAAGGCGAGCGTGAACTGAGTCCGCATGGCCAGGAACACGTCGAGCCCGAAGCGGAGCAGCACGCCCGCCAGCATGCCGGAGGCGATCGCCGCCGGGATGCGGTCCATCGCCCGCTCGAACCAGCCGGAGAAGCCGGCGAGGGTGATCAGGGCGGCCGAGACGAGGAAGGCGCCGGTGGCCTCCTCGATGGTGAGACCCACCGCGCTGGTGACGAGCAGGGCCGCCCCCGGGGTGGACCAGGCGGTGACCACCGGCGCCCGGTAGCGGAGCGAGAGCAGCACGCAGGTCAGTCCCATCCCGACGCCGAGCGCGAGCATCCACGAGCTCACCTGGGCCGGGGTGGCGCCGACGGCGCCCGCGGCCTGGAAGACGATCACCGCCGAGCTGGCGAATCCCACCAGCACGGTCACGAAGCCGGCGGTCACCGCCGACACGGACAGGTCCCGGGCCAGAGACACCCGGCCACTATATACTCCCGGCGTGCGCGCCTACCTGCTGTCGCGGCTCGGGCAGACCGTGCTGGTCGTGTTCCTCTCGCTCACCGCCGTCTTCTTCCTCATGCGGCTGGGCGGCGACCCGGTCCTGCTGTTCCTGCCCATGGACATCCAGGCCAAGGACCTCAACGAGTTCCGCGAGCGCCTGGGCTTCAACGATCCGGTGGCGGTCCAGTACGGTCGCTTCATCGGGCGCGCGATCCGCTGCGACTTCGGCGAGTCGCTGCGCTATAAACAGGACGCCCTCGGCCTCGTCCTGGAGCGGCTGCCCGCCACCCTCTACCTGGCGGTCGCCGCGCTCGGGCTCACCTTCCTGGTCGCGGTGCCGGTCGGCGTGCTCTCGGCGGTCCGCCGCGGCTCGCTCTTCGACTTCTTCGGCATGGGCGCCGCGGTGCTGGGCCAGGCCGTCCCCGGCTTCTGGCTCGGCCTCATGCTGATCTACCTCTTCTCGGTGAAGCTGGGCTGGCTGCCCACCGGGGGCACCGGCAGCGCGCGCCACTTCGTGATGCCGTGCGTGGTGCTGGCCTCCTTCTACGCCGCGCGCATGGCGCGGATCACCCGCTCCTCCGTGCTCGACACGCTCAACGAGGAGTTCGTGCTCACCGCGAGAGCAAAAGGTCTCGCGGAGCGGATAGTCATCGCCAAGCACACGCTCAAGAACTCGGCCATCCCGATCGTGACCCTCGCCGGGCTCGACACCGGCCAGCTCCTGGGCGGCGCGGTCATCACCGAGACCATCTTCGCCTGGCCCGGGCTCGGGCGGCTCACCGTGCAGGCGCTGCTCAACCGCGACTTCCCGGTAGTGCTCGCCGCGGTGTTCATCTTCTCGGTCACCTACACCCTGATCAATCTCGTGGTGGACCTGCTCTACGGCTGGCTCGATCCGCGCACGCGGCGGGAGCGGGCCCGCGCATGACGACATTCATCGCCCGTCACGGCCGCGGCGTCCTCGGGCTCATCATCGCCGCGCTGGTGCTGGTGGCCGCGGTGGCGGCGCCGATCCTGGTCGCCCAGGATCCGCTGCGGACCGACTTCGCGGTGGGGCTCAAGCCGCCCGGCACCCCGGGCCATCCGCTCGGCACCGACCAGCTCGGCCGCGATCTCCTCGCCCGCGTGCTCTACGGAGCGCGGGTGGCGCTCTTCATCGGGCTCTGCTGCGTCCTGCTCACCGCGGTGGTGGGCGGGCTGGCGGGCCTCCTCGCCGGCTACTACGAGGGCTGGCTCGGCGCGGTGGTCATGCGGGTGGCCGACGTGCAGCTCTCGTTTCCGTTCATCCTACTCGCGCTGACCATCAACGCGATCGTGGGGCTGGGCCTGCGCAATATCATCGTGAGTTTGTCAGTCGCCGGCTGGGTCGTGTATGCTCGCGTGGTCCGGGGGGAGGTCCTGTCGGTGAAGGAGCGTGAGTTCGTGCATGCGGCCCAGGCCCTGGGGCTCGGGCGGGCGCGGCTGCTCTTCCGGCACATCCTGCCCAATGTGGCGCCATCCATCGTCATCGTGGGCAGTCTCCAGTTCGCCCAGTTCATCGTGGCCGAGGCTGCCATCTCCTTCCTCGGCTTCGGCGTGCAGCCGCCGACGCCGGCCTGGGGCAGCATGCTCTCGGAGAGCCGGGACTATCTCTACGTGGCCTGGTGGCTCGCCGCCTTCCCGGGAGCCGCGCTCGCGCTGACCGCGCTCGGCATCAACCTGGTGGGCGACTGGCTGCGCGACGTGCTGGACCCCAAGTTCCGCGTCTAACCAATGAGGAGGCTTTCATGACGCGATTCGCGACGCTACTGACCACGCTCGCCGTGCTGCTCGGCCTCGCGGCTTCCGCCCCTGCCCAGGACCGGGCCCGGACCAAGGAGGTCGTGGTGGCCTTCGCGGCCGAGCCGCGTACGCTCCTGCCCGACACGATCGTGGACTGGACCACCAACAACATGGTCGAGCACATGTACGACCGGCTGGTGGACCGCGATCCCAAGACCTACAAGCCGTCGCCGATGCTGGCCACCGGCTGGAAGGTGGTCAACGACACCACGTGGGAGTTCGCGCTGCGCCGGAACGTGAAGTTCCACAACGGCGAGGTCTTCGACGCCCAGAGCGTGAAGGCCACCATGGACTACATCAAGGACCCCGCGAACAAGACCCACTACCTGCCGCGCTGGGCCCTGCTGAAGGAAGTCCAGATCGTCAACGACTACACCGTTCGCTTCGTGACCGAGAAGCCCTGGCCCGGCCTCATCGACCGCATCGCGGGCAGCGACTTCCTCCCGATGCCGCCCAAGGCCCTCAAGGAGCAGGGCGTGCCGGCGCTGGCCGCCAAGCCGATCGGCACCGGGGCCTTCCGCTTCGTGCAGTGGGTGCGCGACGAGAGGCTCGTGGTGGAGCGCAACCCGGACTACTGGCAGACGCCCGCCGAGGCGAGCCGGGTGACCTTCCGCTTCATCCCCGAGTTCAGCGCCCGGCTCGCCGCGCTGCTGGCGGGCGAGATCGACATCATGAAGGACGTGCCGCCCCAGAACGTGGAGATGCTCGAGAAGAGCGGCAAGGCGCGGCTGCGCGCCACCGTCTCCTCCCGCATCAACTACCTGGCCCTCGTGAACCTCAAGCCGGGCCCGATGCAGGATCTCCGGGTGCGGAAGGCGATCCACGCCGCGGTCAACGTGGACGAGCTCATCCAGCAGGTGCTCAAGGGCCGGGCCACCAAGATGTGCGGGTCGCTCTCCCCGATCAACGTGGACTACTCGCCGAAGCCCCAGTGCCTGAAGCACGATCCGGCGCAGGCCCAGGCCCTCTTCAAGGAGGCGGGCGTCGATCCGACCAAGCTCCAGCTCACGCTCGACACGCCCTCGGGGCGCTACCCGCTCGACAAGGACCTCTCGCTCGCCATCGCCGCGCAGCTCCAGCGCGTCGGAATCAAGACCAACGTGGTGGTGAACGAGTGGGGCACCCATCTCGACAAGATCAAGAACCGCACCACCGGCGACATGTTCTTCCTGGGCTGGGGGCCCGCGCTGGACGCGCAGAACACCATCGAGCAGCTCTTCCTCGGCAAGCAGACCTATTCGTCCTACGGCAACAACGAGGCGCTCGAGGCCAAGATCAACCAGGCGGTGACCATCGTGGATCCCAAGAAGCGGCTCGAGGCCTGGGCCGAGATCCAGCAGCTCGTGCGGGACGAGGTGCCGTGGGTCTTCCTCTGGCAGCAGCACGACCTCTACGGCGTGGCCAACTGGATCGAGTGGACGCCGCGCGCCGACGAGCGCGTCTGGATGTACGAAGCCAAGCTGGCCCGGTAGCTACACGCGGGTGACGGCGGCGAGCGCCGGGGACGACCCGGCGCTCTAGCAGGATGCTGAAAAACCCGACTTTGGATGGTCGGATTGGTTGAGGAGTCGGCTACGATGCGCGTAACTCACCCCGAGGAGGCGCGCATGCGAGGCGACGATCACCAACAGGCCGGGATGTGGAGCTACATTGCGCC
>DASQAL010000282.1:0-12621 GCA_035635775.1 Candidatus Acidiferrum sp. | reverse complement strand
CCTCGGCTGCGGCCCCGTCGGGCTGGACACCGCCGTCTTCATTTACTTCATCGTGGAGCATCCACGCTTCCTGCCGGTCGTCGCGCCCGTCTTCTCCGCAGTCGCGCGCGGCCGGCGGCCTGGCCGTGCTAGGCTGCCGGGGTGCCTTCGCTCCCCGCGGCCGAGCGCGCCAATCTGCTGGTGATCCTGATCGACGACCTGCGCTTCGACGAGTTCGGGGCGGGCGGGCATCCGTACATGCTGACGCCCCACGTGGACCGGCTCGCCCGCGAGGGCGCGATGTGCCTCAACGCCTTCCACACCACCCCGCTCTGCTCGCCCAACCGGGCGTCGATCGTGACCGGCCAGTACGCGAGCCGCCACGGCATCATCGACAACGTGGCGCGCGACGCGGCCAGCCACCGCCTGCCGAACTACCACCTCGAGCTGCAGCGGCTGGGTTACGAGACCGCGCACGTGGGCAAGTGGCATATGGGCAACGACGGCTCGCCGCGCCCCGGCTACGACCGCTGGGTGAGCTTCGACGGCCACGGCCAGCTCTTCGATCCGGAGCTGAACGTGGACGGCGCGCGGCGCACGGCCACCGGCTACGTCACCGACCTGCTGAACGCGGAGGCGGTGGCCTTCGTCGAGCGGCCGCGCTCGAAGCCGTGGAGCCTTTTCTTCGCCCACAAGGCGGTCCACCCGGATGCCCACCAGGCCGCCGACGGCACGCTGGACCTCACGCGCCGCGGCGGCTACAAGCCGGCCGAGCGCCACCGGGACCTCTACCGGGGCTGCGTGTTCCCGCCGCGGCCGAACGTGCTGCCGCCCGATGAGGTCGTACGCGCGAAGCCGGCCTGGGCGGAGGCCTTCCGGCTCAAGGCGACGGAGCGCGCGCAGGCGGTGCTGGCCGCGATCCACGCGGGGACGCAGGAGGAGATCCGCCTGCGCGCGGCCATGATGGCCTCCGTCGACGAAGGGGTGGGGATGCTGCTCGACGCGCTCGGGCGCACCGGGCAGCTCGACCGCACCTGCATCCTCTTCCTGGGCGACAACGGGTATTTCTTCGGCGAGCACGCGCTCGGACCGGAGCGGCGCTTCGCCTACGAGGAGGGGATCCGCTCGCCCTTCCTCGTGCGCTACCCCCCGCTGGTGGCCGCGGGCAGCCGGCCCGACGCGCTCGTGCTCGCGCTCGACATCGCGCCCACCATGGTCGCGCTGGCCGGCGGGACGCCGGGCCCGCAGATGCAGGGGCGCTCGCTCGTCCCGCTGCTCGGTGGCGGGCGGCCGCCCGACTGGCGGACCTCGTTCCTCGTCGAGTACTGGAGCGAGAACGCGATGCCCTGGCTGGTGGGGATGACCTACAAGGCGGTGCGCACGGAGCGTGCCAAGCTCATCCACTGGGTCAACCGCGACGGGGTGGACGAGCTGTACGATCTCGCCGCCGATCCCTACGAGCTGCGCAACCTCCACGACGAGCCGGCGCGCGCGCCGGAGCGGGACGCCCTGCGGCGCGAGCTCGCCCGCCTGGTGGCCGAGGCGCTCGGGCTCTGATCCGTCAGCGGCCGCCCGACCCCGCCGGGGCCGCCGGGTAGCTGACCGAGAGGCCGGCGCCCGCGTCGCTCTGGATGCCGTAGGGCGGGATCGGGTAGCGCAGCCCGTTCTTGCTGAGCGCGGCCAGGCCCTCCACGACCTTGGGGAGGAAGCTCGGCGGGATCGCCATCAAGAGCTCGTCGTCGGCCACGCCGCCGTAGCGCCGCTCCGCGTAGCAGGGGATGGTCAGCGCGGGCTCGCCGGTCTTGAGCGCCTTGCCCCAGGAATCCGCGCAGGCCGACTCGCCCACCGACGTGAACGACATCTTCTTGTAGCCGATCCACTGCAGCCCGTTGATGAAGAAGATCATCTGGCCCGGCGTGCCGTAGATGAGGCAGATGTCGGGCGGATCGAGGCGGCCGGAGGTGAGCGGCGCCACCGCCATCGCGCGGTAGCGCCCGTGGGGCACGCAATCCATCGCGTGCTGGTGGAGGCTCGCGTCCTCCTGGGTCTTGAACCACACGCCGGCCATGCGCTTGCCGGAGAGCCACTCCGCGTCCTGGGGGTGGAGCCCGATGACCGCGCCGCACTGGGCGCCGATCAGGTCCGCCATGGTGATGCCGACTGTCCAGCCGAGCTGGCGCGCCTGGGCCACGATCTGATCGGTGGTGTGCTTGCTCTTCGGCCGGCGGATCTTGGGAATGGCCTCCATCTCCTCGACGGTCTCGAAGAGCTTCATGCCGATGGGGATCGTGCGGAGGCGCAGGTACTGGTTGAGGCCGTTGACGATGGCGTCCCAGTCGTACTTCTCAGTGGTCATGACTTGAACTCCTGGTCGAGGATCTCGGTGATGAAGCGGTCGAGCGAGACCGGGTAGAACCGGACGTTGGGGGCGAGGATCACGCCGGTATTGATCACTTCCCTCTGGGTGAGCTCGTCGAGGGCCCGCTCGACCTGGGCCTGCGGGTTGCGGTCCCAGCGCTGGATCCTGAGGTCCTCGCTCTCGAGCGTCACCTGGTGGCGATTGGAGTAGGCGAAGGAGAAGACCCGCGCGATCAGGGCCTCGTCCATCAGCTCGTTCTCCTTGAAGAGCTCGCCGTAGGTCTGGCCCGCCCGCCCGGGGGCCAGCACGAGGCGCGGGGAGACCTTGATCTTGCCGCGGATCTCCACCGACGAGGCCGGTTTCGTTTCCTGCGGGCCCACCAGGATATAGGGCAGCACGTGGTAGCCCGCGATGATGCCGGCGACCGGCTTGCGCAGGATCTCGGTGCTCTCGAAGAGATGCTTGAGGAACTCCGGGTCGTGCTGCTCGCCGAACATGAGGGCGCTACCCGCGGAACACGGAGACTTCCATGCAGTCAAAGCCGAAGTCGTGCTCGCGGCTCTCGTAGCGTCCGCCCGTGCGCACGTGGTCGAGGTAGGGCTTCACGTCGCGCCGGTAGATGCCCGTGTTGTCGGCGACGACGAGGGCGCCCTTGCGCAGGCGCGACTCCACCGCGCGCAGGTAGTCGAGATAGTCGTCCTTCTTGGCGTCGAGCAGGAGGAAGTCGACCGGGCCGCGCAGCAGCGGCAGCACCCGGAGCGCGTCGCCCACCACCACCTTCACGCGCTTGCCGAGCCCCGCCTCCTCCACGTTGCTCTCCACGAACTTGGCGAGGTAGGGGTTCTGCTCGACGCAGGTCAGGCGCCCGCCCCGGGGCAGGTAGCCGGCGACCAGGATGGCGGAGTAGCCGAAGAGGGAGCCGACCTCGATGCCGCGTCGGGGCTGATGCTTGAGCAGCAGGCGCCGCAGCACGCGCCCCTTCTCCCGGCCGATGACCGGGATGCGCCAGTGGGTGACCGCGCGGTCCATCAATCGGAGCATTCGCGTGGCGGTCTTGGTCATGAGCGCGCGGGGATAAGGTCGCAGTCCATCAATCGGAGCATTCGCGTGGCGGTCTTGGTCATGAGCGGGCGGGGATGCGCTCGCGCACCCCGTCGGGGAGCGGATAGCGGCGGTCCCACTTGCCCGCCTTGACGAGCTGGCCCGGGAGCCCGTGACCCACTATCGCCTGCACGCGTTTCGAAGTCTCGATCAGCGCGTCGAGATCCACCCCGGTCTCCACGCCCATCGCGTGCAGGCAGTGGATCAGGTCCTCGGTGCACACGTTGCCGGAGGCGCCCGGCGCGAAGGGGCAGCCGCCGAGCCCGCCGATGGAGGCGTCGAAGTGAGTCACCCCGTATTCCATCGCGGCCAGGATGTTCGGAATCGCCATCGCCCGCGTGTCGTGGGTGTGGAGCGTCCACTCGACGCCGGGGAAGCGAGGGACCAGCCGCTCGAGCACGCGGCCGACCTGCGCGGGATTGGCCATGCCGGTGGTGTCGGCGAGGCCGATGCCGCGGGCGCCCAGGTCCACGAGGCGCGCGACCACCGATTCGAGATGGCCGACCGGCACGTCGCCCTCGAACGGGCAGCCGAACGAGCAGGAGATGCCGGAGACGACCGGCACGCTCGCGCGCCGGGCCACCTCCGCGACCGCGCCGAGCTTGGTGAGCGACTCCGCGATGGTCATGTTCACGTTGGCGAGGTTGTGGCTCTCGCTGGCCGAGACCACGGTGTGGATCTCGTCCACCCGCGCGTCCACCGCCCGCACCGCGCCCTTGTCGTTGGGCACCAGCGCCGAGTAGGTGGTGCCGGGCCGCCGGGTGATGGCGGCCATGACCTCCGCGGCGTCCCGGAGCTGGGGAATCGCCTTGGGCGACACGAACGAGGTCACCTCGATGCGGGGCAACCCCGTAGCGGCCAGGCGATTCACGGTCTCGATCTTCCGGTCGGTCGGGATGAACTCGGCCTCGATCTGGAACCCGTCCCGCGTCCCCACTTCGCAGATCGTCACGCGCTTGGGCAGCTTCATCGTGTCGTCTCCTGTGACGCTTCCCACTCTTCCCTCAGGATCTCACCCACCCAGGCGTCGTGCCAGCGGCCGTCCACGAAGTAGTGGTGCCGCAGCACCCCGGCCTGGCGATAGCCGGCGCGCGCGAGCCCCCGGCGGCTCGCCTCGTTGGCGAGGACGACGCGCGTGGTCACCGTCTCGAGCCCGAGCTCGCGGAAGGCGTAGCGGGTCCGGAGGCGCATGGCCTCGCCCGCGTAGCCCTTGCCCCACTCGTCCCGCTCGCCGATCACGGTGCCGCTCTCGGCGCGGCGGTTGCGCCACTCGATATGCTCGAGCGCGGCGTTGCCGATCAGGCGGCCGTTGTGCTTGAGCACGATGGCCCACATCACCTGGCTCGGGTCCTTGCCGACCTGCTCCAGCCACTCTTCCTCGGACTTCATGGTGAAGGGGAAGCGGTAGAGCAGGTAGCGCGTCACCTCCATGTCGGCGAACCACCGCTGGTAGGCCGGCAGGTACTCCGGCCGCGGCGGCTCGAGCCGGACACGCTCGCCTTCGAGGATCGGGCCCAACATTTCCTCCTCACTCCCCCTTCAGCCGGCCCCTCACCCGGCTGCCCCTCACCCTGCCCTCTCCCCTCAGGGGAGAGGGGAATAGGGTGGGGACTACTCCTTTAATAGGACCGGGGCATGCCGAGGACGTGCTCCCCGACATAGGCGATGACCAGGTTGTTGTTGATGGGCGCGGCCCGGTAGAGGCGCGACTCGCGGAACTTGCGCTCGATGTCGTACTCCTCCGCGAAGCCGTAGCCGCCGTGGCAGTCGATGCAGGCATTGCCCGCCTCGATGGCCGCCTCCGAGGCCAGGTACTTGGCCATGTTGGCCTCGGGGCCGCACGGGATGCCCGCGTCGAACATGCGCGCCGCCTTCGTGCGCATGAGATCGGCGGCCTCGATGTTCACGTGGGCCTTGGCGATCGGGAACTGCACGCCCTGGTTGGCCCCGATGGGCCTGCCGAAGATCACGCGCTGGCCCGCGTAGGCCACCGCCTTCTCGGTGAACCAGCGCGCGTCGCCGAGGGAGTCGGAGGCGACGAGGATGCGCTCGGCGTTCATGCCGTCGAGGATGTAGGAGAAGCCCTTGCCCTCCTGGCCGATGAGGCTCGTCGCGGGGATCTCCATGTTGTCGAAGAAGAGCGCGTTGGTCGAGTGGTTCATCATCATCTTGAGCGGGCGCACGTCGAGCCCCTTGCCCTTGAGCTCGCGGATGTCGATGAGGAAGACGCTCAAGCCGTCCGTCTTCTTCTTGACCTGATCCACCGGGGTGGTGCGGGCGAGCAGCAGCATGAGGTCGGACTGCAGCACGCGCGAGATGAACATCTTCTGGCCGTTGACCACGTAGCGGTCGCCCGTGCGTACCGCGGTGGTCTGGAGCTTCGTGGTGTCCGAGCCCGCATTGGGCTCGGTCACGCCGAAGGCCTGCAGGCGCAGCTCGCCGGCGGCGATCTTCGGCAGGTACTCGCGCTTCTGCGCGTCGGTGCCGTGCCGGAGCACGGTGCCCATGATGTACATCTGGGCGTGGCAGGCCGCCGGGTTGCCGCCCGCCCGTCCGATCTCCTCGAGGATGAGGGCGGCCTCCATGAGGCCGAGCCCGCCGCCGCCGTACTCGTCGGGGATGAGGACCGCGAGGTAGCCGGCCTTGGTCAGCTCGTTGACGAAGGCCTCCGGGTACTCGCGCCGGCTGTCGAGGTCGCGCCAGTATTCGGCCGGGTACTGCTTGCAGAGGTCGTAGACCGCGGCCTTCAGCGCTTTCTGCTCGTCGCTGAGCGTGAACGTCATGTCCGCCATTCTTGTCCCCTCTTCCTTGTCCCCTCTTCGTTCTCGCCCCTCACCCTGCCCTCTCCCCAGAGGGGAGAGGGTACGTCCAGTTCTCCCTCCCTCTCCCCTTGAGGGGAGAGGGCAGGGTGAGGGGTGTTTTCGCTACTTCCCCTGAAACTTGGGTTTGCGCTTCTCGTTGAACGCGCGGACGCCTTCCAGACGGTCGTCGGTGGTGACCGTGTTGTTGTAGGCCTCGATGGCCAGGATCATGCCCGTCTCCAGGTCGGTCTCGCCACCCCGGTTGACCGCCTTCTTGGCCTGGCGCACCGCGATGGGGCCATTGTCCGCGATCGTCGCGGCGATCTCCAGGGCCTTGGCCCGCGCCTGGCCGGCCGGCACCACGTGGTTGACGAGCCCGATGGCCTTGGCCTCGCGCGCGTCCACGCGCCGGCCGGTGAAGATCATCTCCTTCGCCATCGGCGCGCCCAGGATCCGGGGCAGGAGCTGGGTCCCGCCGATGCCCGGGAAGATGCCGCGGGTGACCTCGGGGACCGCGAACACCGCGGTCTCGCCGCAGACCACGAAGTCGGAGAGCACGGCCAGCTCGCAGCCGCCGCCCATCGCGAAGCCCTCGACCGCCGCGATCACCGGCACCGGGCAGTGGAGGACGCGCGCGGCCGCCGCCTCGAAGATCACGTGCTGGGCGCGCCAGGTCTCGTCGGTCATGCCCTCGCGCTCCTTCAGGTCCCCGCCCACGCAGAACGCCTTGGTGCCCGCGCCGGTGAAGACCACCGCGCGCACGGTCGGGCTCCGGTGCAGGTCCTCGAAGCAGCGGAGCAGGTCCTCGCCCATCGCGGTGTTCATCGCGTTGAGCGCCTCGGGCCGGTTCAGCTCCACCGTGACCACGTAGCCGTCGGCGGAGGTGATGACGTTCAGCGTCTTATAGCTGGATGACATGGCGCTCCACGAGCCCCCGGATGGCCGCGTCATCGTAGCCCAGCTCGGCCAGCACCTCGGCCGAGTGCTCCCCGAGCAGCGGCGGCACCCGCGCGGCGGCCGGGCGCTCGCCGTCCCACTTGATCGGCAGCGCCACCGCGCGGTAGTCGGGCAGGCGCGGATGCTTCACCGCCGGGAGCATGCCGCTCGCCTCCGTCTGTGGCTCGGTGGCGACCTGGTCCATGGTGGACACGCGCGCCGACGGCACCCCCGCCCGCTGCAGCCGGGCCAGCAGCTCGTCCGCGGTGAGCGGCCGCGTGACCCGGGCCAGGGCCTCCTGCAGCGCCACGCGGTGCTCGACGCGCCGCGGGTTGTCCACGAAGCGCGGATCGCGCGCCAGCTCCGGCACCGCGAGCGCGGCGGTCGCCTTCACGAACAGCGCGTCGGAGCCGGCCGCGATCATGACCCAGCCGTCCACGACCGGGAACGCCTCGTAGGGCACGATCATGGCGGTGCCCGAGCCCTGGGGGCGCGGGACCTCGCCGGTGGCGAAGTAGTGGCTCATCTGGAAGACCGACCAGGCGAGCGCGGTGTCGAAGAGCGCGGTGGTGACCTCTGCACCATGGCCGGTGCGGTCGCGCTCGCGCAGGGCGGCCAGGATGCCCATCACCGCCCACATGCCGGTGCCCATGTCCACCACCGAGACCGGCACGCGCGCGGGCGGCTGGTCCGGATGGCCGTTGATCGACATGATGCCGCCGTAGGCCTGCATCAGCGGGTCGTAGCCGGGCCGGTCCTTCAGCGGGCCCTCGGTGCCGAAGGCGGTGACCGAGCAGTAGACCAGGCGCGGCTGGAGGGCGGCGACCCGCGCGTAGCCCAGCCCCAGCTCCTCCGCGGCGCCGGCCCGCAGCGACTGCACGAAGACGTCGGCGCGGCCGAGGAGCCGCTCGACCACCGCGCGCCCCGCGTCGGCCTTGAGATCCACCGCGAGGCTCCGCTTGTTTCGGTTGACGCTCATGAAGGTGGCGCTCTCCTGGCCCCAGAAGGGCGGCCCCCACGCCCGCGCGTCGTCGCCGCGGCCGAGGCGCTCCACCTTCACGATGTCCGCGCCGAGGTCGCCCAGGATCTGGGTGCAGTACGGGCCCGCCACGTTCTGGGTGAGATCGGCGACGAGGAGACCGGCGAGGGGCGCGTTCATGGGGGACTGATTATAGCCCGATCAGAGATCACCCTCTCCCCTGTGGGGAAAGGGCAGGGTGAGGGGCTAGATCGTCGCCCGGCGCCCCTCGTGGTACGTCTCGAGCGCCCGGTTGGCGTCCACCACCGTCTCGAGCCGCTCGACCACGTCGCCGATCTTCGGGCCCGGGATCGTGAAGTAGAGCTCGTCGTCACCCAGGCCGGTGTAGACGCGGTTGCCGATGCAGCCGAGGCTGGTGACGCCGGTGGGCCCGCCGAGGACAGCGGGGATCATCGCGCAGGCGGGCCGGCCCATCGCGGCCCCGTCGCCCGCGATCCCGGCCGCGCGCGCGGCCTCGGCCACCAGCATGATCTGGCGCGCGGCCGCGCACCAGCACCACGTCGGGCGGCGCGGGCGTCTCGGCCAGCGGGGCGTAGACCGCCAGCCGGAAGGGCTCGGCGCGGCGCGGCAGCGCGCCCACCTCCTCCATCCGGATGTACTGCAGGCCGACCATGGTGCCGACCACGTCCTCGAGTTCTCGGGCCCGCTCGGGGGGGAGCGTGACGCCGTGGGTGTAGGAGCCGACCGGGCAGTTGTAGTGATCGGCGGCCTCGGTGTAGAACACCGCGCCCTCCGCGGCCTGCTTCCAGTAGGCGCAGCTGGCGGGCCCGGCCTTGGCGACCCGCGGGACGCCGACGGGCGCGGCCGCGGTGAACGTCACCGCGACCGGCCGGCTGGTCAGGTTCAAGAGCTCGGTCATGCGCCGGCCCGCGGTCCGGGCATCCATGGGCCTCTCCTCAGGGAACGCGGGCGCGGAAGGTGAACGTCACGCGTATCTCGTTGCCGATCGGGTTCACGAACGAGTTGTAGTTGATCGCGTACTCGCCGCGGTTGACGATGAACTCACCGCTCGCCACGAGCGCGGTCGTCGAGATCTGCACGTCGATCGGCACCGCGATCTCCCGGGTCACGCCGTGCAGCGTCAGGCGGCCCACCACGATGGCCCGGCGGCCCGCCGCCTCGACCCGCACGCTCTGGAAGGTGACGGTCGGGAAGCGCTCCACCTCGAAGAAGTCGGAGCTGCGCAGGTGCTTGTCGCGCATCTCGATGCCGGTGTCGAGCGAGGCCGCGTCGATGGTGAGGCTGATGCGCGCGCTGGTGAGGGCGGCCGGATCCACCACCACGTCGCCGCTGAAGCGAGAAAACCGTCCGTCCGCGTTCATCAACCGCGAGGTTGCGCGGAAGGCGATCTCGCTGGCCTCGGGCTGGATGCGGAAGCGGAGCGGCTGCGCCGCGGCGGTGGGAGGCAGGACGAGCGCGGCCACCAGAGCGAGCGCGGCTACAACCCAGCGCCCGGTCCGAGATGGTCGCAGCACGGCCCTTAGTATCGCTCATCCGTCGGGGCGCGGGCCGGCACAAATCCGACCGGGCCCGGGAACGCGGTGGTGTAGGCTCGCGCCAGATCATGTTTGCCGTGGGAATCGCCGTCGGTCTCCTCCTGTCCGTGCTCGCCATCGTCATGGCCCTCGTTGCCCTGAGCGTGGCGCGCGCGCGCCGTCCCGGCGACGCGGACGAGCGCGTGGCCGCGCTCGAGGAGCGCGTGCGCGGGCTGGTCTATCGGGTGTGGAAGCTCGAGGGCGGGCCGGGCGCCGGCAGCCCGCTCGAGAGCCCGCTCCCACCGCCGGAAGGCGCGCCGCTCGCCGAGGCCGTGCCCGCGCCGCCGCCACTCGGGCCGACGCCGGTGGAGCTCGCGCCGCCCCCGGAGGCGCCGGGATCCCCGCCGCCCGCTCCGCCGCGCCGCCGGCTCGACCTCGAGCAGCGCATCGGCGCGCGCTGGGCCACCTGGGTCGGCATCGTCGCCATCCTGGTCGCGGTCGCGCTCTTCCTGAAGTGGGCCTTCGAGAACGCCTACCTCGGGCCCGCCGCGCGGGTGGGGCTCGGCCTGGTCGCGGGCCTCGTGATGCTGGGGGGCGGTCTGCTCCTCCACCGCCGGCGCGACGTCCCGTACCTGAGCGAGGGCCTGGCCGGTGGTGGCCTCGGCGTCCTCTATCTCTCGCTCTTCGCCGCCCACGCGCTCTACGGCCTCGTGGGGCCGACGCCCGCGTTCGTCGCGATGTTCGCGGTCACGCTCCTGGGCACCGCCGTCGCGGTCGTGAGCAGCCGGCTGATCACCGCGGTGCTCGCGGTGCTGGGCGGGCTCTTGACGCCCGTGCTGCTGCAGGTGGATCGGGCCGACGAGCGCAACCTGCTCGCGTACCTGCTCGTGCTCGACGCGCTCGTCCTGCTCACCGCGCGCTTCCGCACCTGGCCCCAGCTCAACCGGCTCGCATGGCCCGGCACCGCGCTGCTCCTCCTGCCCGCGCTGGTCCACGAGCCGGAGGCCCCGCGCCCGCTCACGCGGCTGCTGTTGCTCTCGGCCCTGTTCCTGATCTTTCTCGCGGTGCCGCTCTTCCGCGACCGCGCGGTTCCAGCAGAGACAGGCCGGCGGGGCGACCAGATCGACCTGGCGCTGGTGGTCGCCAACGCGGCGGCCTACTTCTGGGCGGTCTACGTCACGCTCGAAGCCTGGCGCCCCTCGTGGGAGGGGCCCTACGCGCTCGTCCTCGCTGTGCTCTACCGCCTCGTGGCGGCGGACTACGCTTCTCGTGTCCCGGACGACCGCGTCACCGTGGACGTGCACGAGGGCGTGTCGTGGACCCTCCTGACGCTCGCGATCCCGCTGGCGCTGGACGGCCAGTGGGTCACCCTCGCCTGGGCGGTCCAGGGTGTGATGCTGCTGTGGCTCGCCTCGCGGGCCCCGGCGCCGATGGCGGCATGGGGTGGGCTCGCGGCGCTGCTGCTGGCGGGCGTCCGCGCGGTCGCGCTCGATCACTACTGGTCCGCGGACACCACGCCGGTCTGGAACCTGGCCTTCCTGGTCCATCTCCTGGTCGTCGTCGCCCTGGCCGTCGGGGGCGGGCTGGGCGGTCGGGCGCTGGGAGTGCCGCTGGCCGGGCTGACGTCCGCAGCCCTGCGGGGCACGCTCTGGATGGCCGCCGTGGTCACGCTGGCCGTGCAGCTCTGGCGAGAGCCGTCCGGGCTCTGGCCAGCCGGCCTGCTGATCGTCGAGCTCCTCGTTGTCAGCGCGCTGGCGCGGGTGTCCTCGTCCCCCGCCTTCGTGGTCGCCACCCCGCTGCTGGCCGCCGTGGTGCTCGCTCGCGTGCTCGGGGCAGACGACGACATGGCCCGGCGCGCCGCCGCGTCCCTGGTGAGCCTCGTGTTCCTCTCCCGTGTGGCGGCCTGCGTGGCCATCGCCCTGGCCGGTGGGGCCCTGGCTCGATCCACGGCGACGCCCCAGGCAGCCACGATCGGCCGGCTGCTCTCGGGGGTCGCCGGCCTGGCCCTCCTCTTCGTCCTCAGCGTGAACTGGACGCGATACCAGGAGAGCCTGGTGACGGCGGCCCGCGCGGCCGGGCGGAACCATCTCGTCGGGGAGCTGCGGTGGCGGACGCAGATCGGGCTCTCGGTGCTCTGGACGCTCTACGCGGCCGCTTCCCTGGCCTGGGGCTTCGTCCGGTCGAATCCGGCGGTCCGGTACGCAGCGCTCGCGCTCTTTGGTCTAACCGTCATAAAGGTGTTTGCCATTGATCTTGGGGCCGTCAAGACCGTCTACCGCATCCTCTCGTTCCTGGTCCTGGGCGTGGTCCTCCTGCTGGTCAGCCTGGCTTACCAGAAGCGACCACGGCAGGACTCGTAGACCTTTCAAAATATCGTTAGAAGGTTATATAGTCGGACGGCGATGGCCGAGTCACCGACTGCCGGGGAAGGCGCGTTCGAGCTCAACGCCGGTCGCCTCTGCCTCGACTTCACCAATACGGTCCGGGCGCGCCCGCTCAGCGACAAGATCGAGTTGATCAATGAATACGGAGACTTACTTTCGTGGGCGCGCCAGGCGACCATCCTGACCGCCGGGGACGCGGCCGCCCTGGCCGAGACGGCGCGCCGGCAGCCCCGCGCGGCTGCCGACGCGCTGACCCAGGCCCGCGCACTCCGGGAGGCGCTCTACGGGCTCTTCTCGGCCCGGGCGGCCGGCCTGCCCGCCCCGACCTCCGACCTTCACACCATCAACAAGGCGATCGGCAAGGCGATGACCCGGGCGGGACTCAGCCCGTCCGCCCGTGGCGGGTTCGAGTGGACCTGGCCGGACGCCCCCCTGGGAGCGGATCGGGTGGCGTGGTGGGTGGCGCGCTCGGCGGCCGAGCTGCTCACGTCCAAGGATCTAACTGGCGTACGTGAGTGCGCCGGTTATGACTGCGGCCGGCTTTTCA